>JACCZE010000051.1 GCA_013696105.1 Planctomycetota bacterium
GGAGATAGTTGCGGGCGTAGCCCCCTGACCCCCGAGGTCTCGTCACCGGTTGAGTTCGGCTACGCTGGCTTGAAAGTGCCAAACAGACGCCGATCGAATGTTCGGTACGTCGATTCCGGCGGCGAAGCCGCCGCCGACTATTTCCGGCGGCGTAGCCGCCCGACCGCCGAGCTGTGGTCGCGTGATACAATGGGCGCAGCCCATCACGCGACGATCCTGGCTGTTTCAGCCAGGATCGAACAGCGACAAAGGTCGCGGGGGTTTGGGGGCGAAAGCCCCCGACTGAATTGGGCGAAGCCCCCGACTACTTGCTGTGGCTGGTGATGAACTCGCGCAGCCGCGGCTCGGGCGTGAAGCCCATGGTGGTGCCGACGACCTTGCCACCCTTGAACAGCAGCAGCGTCGGGATGCTCATGACGCCGTATTCCTGCGCCGTCGCCGGGTTGTCGTCGACGTTGAGCTTGCCGATCTTGACCGTCGACGAGAGCTCGTTGGAGAGCTTCTCGACGATCGGGCCGATCATCTTGCACGGGCCGCACCACGGCGCCCAGAAATCGACGAGGACGGGCTTGTCCGACTGGAGGACTTCCTTGGAGAAGTTGTCGTCGCTGAATTCTTGGGCCATGACCTGTCCTTTGCTTCCGATCGTGCTTCGATCCGAACCCTAACCGCGGCGACGCCCCTGGCAACCCGGCCATGAGGGTACCCTCGGCATCAGATGCGGCATGGGGTTGCACCCTGCGGTGCCGACCCAAGCTGGCGACATGGGCGCGATCACGGTGCTGCCGAGCCTGCTGTCAGCGGATTTCACGCGACTGGGCGATGAGATCGCCCGTTGCGAAGCCGCAGGCGCCAGACGGCTGCACGTCGATGTGATGGATGGGCATTTCGTCCCGAACCTGACCATCGGACCCTTCATCGTCGAAGCCATGCGCCGGTGCACCAAGCTGCCCTTGGACGTGCACTTGATGATCACCGACCCGGTGCGCTACGCCCGCGACTACCGCAACGCCGGGGCCGATGCGATCACCATCCATGTCGAGGCCGTCGGGCCGCGCGACATGTCCAAGGCGATCGAGGCCGTGCGCGCGACCGGCGCGCAGGTCGGACTGGCCTTCAATCCCGACACCGATCCCGCATTGTGGTTCGCCCACCTGGCCCTGGTCGATCTGGCGATGTTCATGACTGTCTATCCCGGGTTTGGGGGCCAGCCTTTCATCCCGCAGGTGCGGCCGCGCGTTCGCGCCACGCGCGCGGCCTTCCCGCGCTTGGCCATCCAGGTCGATGGCGGCATCAATCGCGAGACCGTGCCGCAGGTCATCGCCGACGGCGCGGATCGGCTGGTCACGGGCAACGCGTTCTTCAAGGATCCCGATCCCGCAGGCTTCCTGCGTTGGGCGGAATCGTCCCCCCGGACGCTGCCGTGACGCGGACCATCGACGAGCGCGAGGACCACGTCCTGGCCGCCTATGCCCTGCGCTCGCGCGACAGCCGCGGCCGGGATCATCCTGCCGAGACTGACCCCTGGCGCAGCGCCTTCCACCGCGATCGCGATCGCATCGTCCACAGTCGCGCGTTCCGCCGACTGCAGTACAAGACCCAGGTCTTCACCAACGACGAGGGTGACCACTTCCGCACCCGGTTGACCCATACCATCGAGGTGAGCCAGCTCGCGCGCGCCGCCGCGCAGCGCCTGAGCCTGAACGAGGACCTGGTCGAGTGCATCGCCCTGGTCCACGATGTCGGCCACCCGCCGTTCGGTCACCGCGGCGAGGACCTGCTCAAGGAGCTGATGGCCGACCACGGAGGGTTCGAGCACAACCGCCAGGGCCTGCGCATCGTCGAGGAGCTCGAGGTCCGATACCCCGAGTTCCCGGGGTTGAACCTCTCGTACGAGGTGCGGGAGAGCATCATCAAGCATTCAGCCCATTATGACCGCGCCAAGATCCCGCTGCGCTTCCAGCCCGATGAATCGCCGCTGCTCGAGGCCCAGCTGGTCGACGAGATCGACTCCATCATCTACGACTGCCACGACATCGACGACGGCGTGCGCAGCGGCATCCTGTCGCTCGCGCAGCTGCAGGAGGTCGCCCTGTGGCAGGGGGCGTGGCGCGAAGCCGTGGACGCGAGCCCCCGGGGCACGCCCGAGAAGCTGCTGGTCGACCGGGCGCTGCGCGCGCTGATGGACAGCTTCCTGTCGAGCCTGGTCGATCACACCCGCTCGAGTCTTTCCGCGCATGGGATCGCTACCGTCTCCGATGTGCGTCGCCACCAATCGGCGGTCGTCGGCGTGAGCCCATCCATGCGCAACGCCAAGGAGCTGCTCGAGGCGTGGCTCTTCGCCAACCTCTACCGCAGCTGGCAGGTCAACCGCGTGTTCCACAAGGCCCGGCGCATCCTCGACGATCTCTTCGCGTTCTATGCCGAGCACCCGGACAGCCTGCCGCCCATGCACGCGGCGCGCGCCGAGGGGGCCGGGCTCTTCCGAGCGGTGGCGGATTACATCGCGGGCATGACCGACCGTTTCGCGATCGAGGAGCACCGCCGGCTGTTCCAGGCCTGACATCGCGGCCCAACGCTGGCCGGCGCGCGCTCAGCCCGTATCCTCGGAGGGCCGCCATGATGTACCTCACCCGTCGATTCGCGTTCAGCGCCAGCCACCGCCTCCACAGCGAGGTCCTCGCCGCCAACGAGAACGCCTGCACCTATGGGGTCTGCGAGAACATCCACGGCCATAATTACCGCCTCGAGGTGACGGTGGCGGGGAAGCCCGATCCCAAAACCGGATTCTTCTGCAACGTGATGGAGCTCCACCGCATCGTCCACGAACTGGTGGTGGTGCCGTGCGACCACCGCTACCTCAACGATGTACCGCTCTTCGCCGGCGCGATCACCACCATGGAGAGCCTCGCCGAGCGCATGTGGGCCGCGATCACGCCCGCGCTCGCCGCGAAGGGAATGACCCTCACCGAGGTGCTGCTCGCCGAAACCGACGAGCACTGGGTGCGGCTGCGCACGGACTGACCGTGGTCGCGCCCTACGCCATCGCTGACGACGCGCTGCTCGCCCAGTGCGACATCACCAGCTCGTCGTCGCATGGACCCGGCGGCCAGCACCGGAACAAGACCGAATCCGCGGTGCGCCTGCGGCATAAGCCGACTGGGCTCACATCGCAGTGCGAAGACCATCGGGAGCGCGGACGCAATCGCGTGGACGCGCTCAAGCGACTGCGCGTGCGTCTGGTGGTGGCGAGCCGCGGTTCTTCGGATCCCGCCTGGATGGCGCCGTACCGCCGCGGTCGGCAGGTCGCTCTGGGCGCGAAGGCCCAGGAATACCACCTCGTCGCGGCCTGCTGCCTGGATGCGCTCGCCGCAGCGGGTGGCAGCCTGGCCGACGCGGCGCGCGCGCTCGCGATCTCCTCGACCCAGCTGGTGAAGCTGCTGGTCGCCGACAAGGAGATCCATCAGGCCGCGAATGCCATCCGCGCCGCAGCTGGGATGGGAGCCGTGCGTGGGTGAAACGTCCGCCGTCCGACGTCCGCCGTCCGACGTCCGACGTCACAGCAGGTACGCGATCGGTGTTGGATCCAACCGCGGCGATCGCGCTGGTACGATCGCGCTCGCCCGCTCGCTCCTGGAAGCGGATGGGGCATGCCGAGTCGTCGCTGCGTCGCAGGTGCGCGAGACGACCCCTGTCGGCGGACCCGGCGGGCAGGATGCGTACCTGAATGGAGTGTGGCTGGTTGAGACGGACCTCGGACCGCACCAGCTGCTGCATCGGCTGCAGACCATCGAATCGGCGCTCGGCCGGGTGCGCACGATGCGCTGGGGGGCGCGTACGCTCGACTTGGACGTGCTGCTTTGCGAAGACGGCCAGGTGGTGTCCTCCGCGGTATTGGACGTGCCGCATCCACGACTCCACGGACGGGCATTCGTGCTCGATGGTCTCGCCGAGGTGGCGCCGCATTGGCGGCATCCAGTGATCGGCCGATCGGTCGCCGAGCTGCATCGGGACCTCTGCGGCTGATCCTGCAGCGGTAGCGCTGGTTGCCCTGGGCGCCGTCCGTCTACCATCCGGGCCGGCTCCCGTCAGCGCCGTCACCGTGGCCCAGCCACGCGGGGTTTCCACATGTTCGAGCACATCGCCGAGCGCTTCGGCTCCATCTTCGACAAGCTCCGCTACGGAGGCAAGCTCACCGAGGACAACATCCGCGACGGCCTGCGCGACGTACGCCGCGCGCTGCTCGAGGCCGACGTCAATGTCCAGGTGGTGCGCGACTTCATCGACCGCGTGACCGCGAAGTCGATCGGCGAGGATGTGACCAAGGGCGTCCAACCCGGTCAGCAGGTGGTGCAGTTCGTCCACGACGAGCTGATCGCGCTGATGGGCGAACCCGACAGCGAGATCCCTTTCGCCAAGACCGGCCCCACCGTCATCCTGATGGCCGGCCTCCAGGGCTCGGGCAAGACCACGACCTGCGCCAAGCTCGCGCGTCTGCTGCGCGAGAACGGCAAGCGTCCGCTGCTGGTCGCGGCCGACCTGCAACGCCCGGCCGCCATCGAGCAGCTCAAGGTCCTGGGCGGGCAGATCTCCGTGCCGGTGTTCCATGAGGCGGGTCTGAAGGCCCCCGAACTGTGCGCGCGCGCCCTCGCCCTCGCCGAGGTCGACAACCGCGACGTCGTCATCCTCGATACCGCCGGTCGCCTGCACGTCGACGATGAGCTGATGGCCGAGGTCGCCGAGATCCACGCCCGCACCAAGCCGCACCAGACCTACCTGGTGGTCGACGCCATGACCGGCCAGGACGCGGTCACCAGCGCCAAGGCCTTCAACGACCGCCTGCCGCTCGACGGCGTGGTCGTCACCAAGCTCGATGGCGACGCGCGCGGCGGAGCGATCGTCTCGTTGCGCGCCGTTACCGGCAAGCCGATCAAATTCGTCGGCATGGGCGAGAAGCTCGACGCGCTGCAGCCATTCCATCCCGACCGCATGGCGCGGCGCATCCTCGGCATGGGCGACATCCTATCGTTCGTCGAGAAGGCCCAGACCGCGGTCGACGAGAAGGAGGCGAAGAAGCTCGAGGACAAAATCCTCAAGAACAAGTTCGACCTCGCCGATTTCCAGAGCCAGCTGCAGGCGATCCAGAAGATGGGTTCGATCAAGGACATCATCGGCCTGATCCCGGGGATCGGCGCCAAGTTCTCGGGCATGAACGTCGACGAATCGATCTTCCGCAAGTACAGCTCCATCATCTCGTCGATGACCGGGCACGAACGCGGTCGGCCGGATCTGATCGACATGAGCCGCCGCCGTCGCATCGCCCACGGTTCGGGCACCAGCACCAACGACGTGCAGGCGCTGCTCAAGCATTTCGAGGCGATGAAGAAGATGATGGGCAAGTTCGGCGACATCAAGGAGATGGCCGGCAAGCTACCGGACAAAGAGGACCTGACGCCCGAGCAGCTGGCGAACCCTGGTTCGTTCATGCCCAACCCCAACCGCCTGTTCGCCAAGCGCGAGGACAAGGATGCGTTGAAGCGCTACCGCGCCGAGCGCAAGAAGAAGGCGAAGCTGAAGAAGGCGAACCGCAAGTAGCGCAGAGCCAGCGCAGGATCGATCCGACGATCAGACGCCTAGCAGGCTGTTGTTTTCAACGGCCTGCTAGGCGTGCGATCGCGTTGATGGGCAGCTCGGCAGCCGTGCCATCGATGCGCAGGCGATGGCGGATGACGCCATCGACGCCCAGGCTCGCGACCAGGTTCCAGCGTCCGCCTTCGCGCCACGCATAGCATCCCAAGGGCAGCGAGCACCCGCCATGCAGCGCGGCGAGCACCGCACGTTCGATCGTCGCCGCGGCCCGCGTCTCGTGGTGATCGATGGCTCCGAGCAGCCAGCGCGCACGCCGATCGGACGTGCGGCAGTCCACCGCGATGACGCCCTGGCCGGGTGCCGGCACGCAGGCATCGAACGGATCCAGGGCAGATGCACGCGCGCTGCGCGCCAGACCCAGGCGTGTCAGGCCGGCCATGGCCAGCACCGTGGCCTGGTATTCGCCTTGAGTGATCTTGCGCAGGCGCGTATCGACGTTGCCGCGGATCGGCGCGAAACGCAGGTCCGGGCGTAATCGTGCCAGCTGCAGCTGACGGCGTAGGCTCGAGGTACCGATCAGCGCGCCGTCCGGCAAGGTGGCGAGATCGCCACCGACCAGCGCGTCGCGCGGATCCGCGCGCGCGAGCATAGCCGACAGGACCAGGCCCGCTGGCGATGCCGTCGGCAGATCCTTGCAGCTGTGCACGCCCGCGTCGGCGTCTCCGGAAAGCACCGCGGCCTGGATCTCCTTGACGAACATGCCGACGGTGCTCGATTCATAGAGCGTCGTCGAGCGGTCAGCATCGCCGCTCGAGACGATCGGCACCAGCGTCACTTGCAGACCGGCATGGCGACGGCGCAGCGCATGTGCGACTAGGCGCGCCTGCCAGAGCGCGAGGGGGCTTGCGCGCGTCGCCAACCGGAACAAACGATCAGTCACGCAGGATCGCTCCGCCTGGACCGCGGGCGTCGCTCGCAGGCGCGACGCCGGTCATTTCACATACTTCTTCTGCGCCCAGCTGATCTGGTACACCAGGGTGCGCAGGCCGTCGGTCATCAGCTGCGCCGACGACTCGCGGACATCGTGCTTGAGCCGTTCGAGCTGCGCATTGCGGATATCGATCAGCGGTATGCCTAGATTCGCGCAGTCCTCGCGCACTCGCGGCCACGCCGCATCGATGGCGGCCTGACGAGACGGATCCTCGAGCTTGGTCGTCCGTCCGACCACCAGCACGGGCAGGAACCCGCCGCGGCGGCCCTTGGCGTCGCCGCCGATCACCTCGGTCACGAGACGGCGCGTCCATTTCATCAGCGCGTCCGGGTCCTTGAGCGAACAGGTCGTCTCCTCGCCGTTGATCGCGAGTACCAGCAGGCTGCATTCCTCGGGCGTCACCATCGGCTGCGAGGGCTTGAACTGCTGCTCGGGGAACCAACTCTCGGCGATACCGAGATTGGTGACCGTCTTGTTCGGCGGTTCGCGGCCAAGCAGGCGCACGATGTCCTTGCGCATCTGCGTTTCCCACAGCTTGTCGGCGTTGGTGACCAGCAGCTTGATGCGCTTGGGATCGAACAGCTTCGGGTCGTTCCATTTCTTCGACGGCCGCTTCGCGGCCACCTGGTCGAGCAGGACGATCAGGCGATGCTGGTATTCCTTGTTGGCGATGATGTCGCCGGCGACCAGCGGGGCGGGCATCAGATCGATGTCCCCCAGCTCGGGAGCGGTATTGGCCACCGCGACGACCTTGCCCAGGAGGAACCCGCGGTCTGCGCCCAGGTCGGCGGCATCCTCGAATTTCAACCACAGCTTGGATCCGAATTTGTCGATGTCGGGAAACGGGATGTCGAAGACCTGCCAGTCGCCCGTCTCGGAGAACTTCAATGGCTCCAGCGCGATGCTCTGGTGCTCGACCTGTTCGGCCGGTTCGAGAGATTTCGGACTTTTCGCCGGAATGGTGGATTCCACCCAGAGGTTGAGCGTCTTGCGATTGCTGCGCACGCGATGCATCAGCACCACCACGCCACCGCCGACCACCGAGGCCTTGGGCAGTTCGATGTGGAGCGTCTGCATGCGTCCTGCGCCAGGAGGCCGCTGCGAGCGCTGGAATGGGTCGGCTCCGCTCGGCCAGGGCGATGGCAGGTCGGCGGTGCCGTCGAGCGGCTCTGGTTTCGCATCCAGCGGCCAGACGAACACGCGCTTCCAATCGGTCACCGCTCGATCGACATGCACCGGCTTGGCCGTTTCGACGGCAGGCTTGGGATCGGCCGGTTCCGTCACTGGCGCGGGTGCGACCAGCTCAGGAGCCGGAGCGGGCCAGGGCGGCGGCTGCGCGCTCGCATTGCCGTCAGGCCCAGCCCGATCCGAACCCGCGAGGTAGACCTGGTCGACTCGCCAGCCCGGCCCCGACGCCTTGACCGCGAAGGCGGTAGCGCCCTTGCGCACCACCACCGACGGGGTCAGGGGACGCCATCCAGGCGTGGCGCATTCGGCTCCAGTCACCTTGCCGACGACCTCGCCATCGATGAGGACGCTCAACGAGCCCTTGCCCGAGGGACAGACGGCTCGGATCCACACCTGATACCCGCCACCGGCCATCTCCGGGAGCGCTCGCTCGAGGGTGCCGTAAACGCCGGACAATTCGCCATTCGCCTTCCAGAAGGGGACCTTGCGACCTCCCACCAGATCGGTGCCGGTGAACAGCCAGCATTCGGGAGCGGGTGGAGCGGGGGATACCGCATCTGCTGGACCAGTGTGCACGACCGGGGCGTCGGGTCGGACCTCGGCGGGATCGTCCCCGACCTCTGGTGAAGCGGTATCGCGCGGCGACACACGTGCGCGCAGCTCCTCGGCCCGCGCGTGCACCGCGACGAATCGCCGGTCATCGACGATCGCGAGGCGATCGAGTCCGGCCCGGACCTCTGCGAGTCGCCCACTGTCGAGATCCTTGGCGAGCGCATCCAGCGCTTTGTCGTATACCGCGGTCAGCTCGGTGGAGATCTGTGCGATCACCCCGTCCGGACACCGAGGATCGTTCGCGGCTGCGCGCCAGGCCGCGAGTGCTTCGCGCGGGTAATCGCCTCGGGTGCGGGTGATGACGGTCTCGGCGACCGCTGCCGAGGCCACCGGCGTGGTCTCTAGAACCGCCGCCGGCTTTGCGGACCCCTTGGTCACGATCGCCACGAGCACGCCGATCACCATCACGCCGGCCACCGCACCGCCTGCGATGAGCGGAAGACGATGGCGTGGAGGGGAGACGCCCGGCACGGCAGCGACCGGATTCTTCGCGGAGCTGACGGCACGGTTGGCCGACGAACTGGGAGCCTTCTCGGCGATCGCCGGCAGCGGCGGGGCGGTGAAAGATCCCGTGTCGCGCAGGGTCCGGCGGTGGATGAGGACGTTGCCAGCGGTCGTGAACGAAAAGCGCTGATGATCGGGATGGCGGGGATCCGGTACCACGTAGGTGGTTGCGTTCAGACCCTTGAGAGCTCGGAAGCGGTTGATCTCGACCTGAGCCTTGCCGGGCAGGTTGTCGACGCACATCGGACAGACGAACTGCCCATCCACCTTCACGGCGAGGCCCTGGGCGAGTTCGTCGGCAGAAATGGGATTCTGGCAGGTGCTGCACGCCGTCGATGGCGTCGGCGGCTGAGGCGACGTGGACGGAGATTGCGGCGATGACGGGGGCGAGTTCATCGGGGCTCGGCCGCCAGCCTATGCCATGGAGTGGCGAGGGAAGGCGACGGTCCTGGTCTCCAGGGACCAAAAAAAGACCTCCCCGCGGAACGGGGAGGTCTTTGAAACCGGAGGGTTTCGGATTACTTGTGGTCGTGGCCGGCGTGGCCGTCCGCAGCCTTCGTTTCGGTCTTCTCTTCGACCTTGTCGGCCTTCTTGCCGGCGATCGCCGCGTCGACGAACTTCTCGGGGCTCCCGGCGACCTTCTTCTCGCAGCCTTCGCTGCAGGTGCCGATGAGGACCTTCTTGCCATCCTTGGTGGTCGCCGCGACCGGGGCGATCTTGGCGTTGACGGCCATGCCGCAGGCGGCGCAGACGTCGTTGATGGCCTTGGAATCGGCTGCAACCGGGGTGGTGCCGGGCGCCGGAGTGACGGCCTTGTCATCGTGCGCGGCGAAAGCCGAGAGGCTCATGGTGAGGGCGAGGACGGCGGTCATGACGAAACGCATGTGGACTCCTTGATAGGTGTGAGAGCAAGCCTGGGGATCCAGGCACCAGATTAAGGTCGCGAGGGAATCGCGTGTTCCACGTCCTTTCAGTATGCGCCATAGACATATAAGATCTTTATTTTAAGTAGGTTATATTCTTTCGTGTCTTTGGGTTGCCGTCGGGGAAGCTCGAGCCGTCACAGGCGACCATGTCGGAGCGCTGAGTGGCGGCTCCTGAGGTAAGACCGCCTCCGCCGACTCAGCCGAGGGATCCCCGTTCCCGCCAAACCCGCGGCGAGCACCCCTGGCGACGAAGGAACTGGCGATTGAACGACGACAGGGATGGGAAGCCGACGGCCAAGGCGATGTCGGCGATCGCGCGATCGGTGGTGGCGAGCAGCCCTGCGGCAACCGCTACCCGGTGTGCGAGCAGGTACTCACGCGGGCTGGATCCGCATTGGGCGGCGAAGACGCGGCGGAACTGGCTCTGGCTGAGGCCGCAACGTCGGGCGAGTGAGGCCATCGACGGAGTCGACGCGTAAGAGGCCCCGATCCACGCCAGCGCGGGTTCGAGGATCCGCAATTTCGCGAGCGAGCGCAGGGCGCGCGAGCGACGCGGCGCGAGCCGGTGCGCGGCGACCAGGACCTCGATCACGCGGGCACGGATGACATCGCGCCAGCACGAGCGCCGTCGCCGGAACTCATCGACCAGCGCGACGATTGCCAGCCCGACCGGATCATCACAGCGGAAATGGCCGCGGGCGGAGGCTGCAGCTTCCAGCAGCAGGGGGTCGCAACGTCCACCCAGCAGGGCCGTGGCATCGATGAACGCGAAGGTCCAGTCACTGACCTCCGCGCTGACCGAGTGGGCGGCATGGGCGATGGACCCGCCGATGACGAAGACCTCGCCCGCGGCGAAGGGCTCGGCGCGCTCCTCGAGCATGAAGATGCCACTGCCGCTGCGGCACCAGGCGAACTCGATCGCGCCGTGGACGTGGTGGAGAGGTCGACGAGCCGGGTCCTGACGCCAATCGAGCACGTGCACGGGGAAGCTTGGATCGAGCCGCCATGGTTCGACCCGTACCTTGGGTGCGTTTGCGCGTTTCTGCATGGTTGGTGAGCGCAGCGACACAGACGCCGAGGTGCTCGCTCGTATGATCGATACCTGCGAGCCGGGACAAGTCTGATAAAACCCTTGGAGCCACCATGTCGCCAGAATGCACCGACATCCATGAGCGCGGATACGTCGTGCTCGAACGCGTCTACGACGAGCGCGAGCTCACCGACATCCACGCGATCATGCGCGACGCCTGGCAGCGTGCCGGCGCACCACGCCCGGGCGGTCATTTCGGCTTCATCATGCACCCGCTGTTCGCCGCTGCGCCGGATATGGCAGCGTACGTCCCGCGACCACGCGTCATCGGTCTGCTGGCTGAGTTGTTCGGCGAACAGCCGCGCTTGGCGCACAACGGCGGTCTGATGAGCGACGTGTCGCGCTCCTTCACTCCATGGCATTATCATCGCAGCGATGCCTGCGACGACGCACTGGTGTGGGATCTCGCACGACGTGATCGCCCGGAACGCATCACGCGCGTGTTGGCCAACGTCTACGTCGACGGCTCGACCCCCGAGCGGGGCGAACTGCTGGTTTCGCCGCGTCGGTTCGACGATCCGCTGGCTCCGTCCGATGTCGATCGCGACCGCGAATGGAGCTGCCAGGAGGTGGTGCGCTGTGCACCCGGATCGATCGTGGTCTTCGACCAGAGCCTCTTCCACGCGGCGCGTCCGGCGCGCACCGATGCGCCGCGGCGGATCTTCGGCGGGCATTACCAGGGTTGGTCCGAATCACCTCCTCATCGCGAGGACAACGCGGCGGATCTGCCCGGGGTGTCGGCTGCGCTCACGGCCGAACCGATGCTGCGGGCGCTGGTGCGCGGGGTCGCGCGGCGTCACTCCGCGTCGTAGGCCGCCGGCTCCTGGGGCGACAGGACCTCGAACCGGGTCATGGTCCGGGTGAGGATGGCGGGGTCGCGATCCGGGACGTAATGAGCTGAGGTCGCTGGGCTGGGCCCGATCCGCCTCGATAGCGTTCAGCTACCCGATTTCTCGAGATCGGGTAGCACGGGAACCTTCAGGGTCACATTCATCGCCGCCAGCTGCTGCTTCCTGAGCAGCTCGATCCGTCGTTCCAGTGCCGCGAGTTGCGCAGCCTTGGTGAGATCCTTGGTCTGCGCTGATAGCGCCGCGTGTTCGTCCATGGCTGTGCGCAACAAACCGCTGATGGAGGCGACCCGATCAGAGCCCATGTCGCTATCCCGGCGGCTGGCCCGGCCCGATGTGTCTACCATTGGGCCTTACCCTACGAGGTTATCACCCGGTGGTTAACCCTACGTAGGCCTACAGATCACCACATCGAGGGATGTGCGGAGGGCCATGCGAGTCTGAAGCGTATTTGGCGCGCTCGAGAGGATTCGAACCTCTGGCCTCTGCCTTCGGAGGGCAGCGCTCTATCCAGCTGAGCTACGAGCGCACGACGTCGTGACGCTAAGCGCTTCCCGATGCGGGCAAGACGCAACGCCGACTGGGATCACTCTGGGCGGGTGGGGGACGCTACCTGGGGGTCCGCAGCATTGGTGATCGGCAGGGAGCTCTCCTCGGGGAAGAGCCGGCAGAGGTAGCGCTGGAGCTTCTCGTTGGTCGGGCCGTAGCCGCCGTCGTACATGTAGTGCTCGAGGTCCTGGCCGAACTCGCGCGCGGTGGCGTAGCGGTTCGAGGGATTGACCTCGAGCGCGCGCAGAAGGATCTGCTCGAGCTTCTCGGGGATGTGCGGGTTCAGACGGCGCGGCGGTTTGATGGAATAGTTGTCCATCTTGTCGACCAGGTCGTCGATGTCGTTGACGTTGTAGACCACGGTGTTGGTCAGCAGCTCGTACATCACCAGGCCCAACGAGAAGACGTCGGACTGGCGCGTGGTGCCGACGAACTTCGCCTGCTCGGGGCTCATGTACGGCAGCTTGCCCATGATCACCTCGGCTTCGTCCGGGGTGTTCATGATCACGGCCTTGGCGATACCGAAGTCGGTGAGCTTCACCACGCCGCCGTAGGTGATGATGACGTTCGAGGGGGTGACGTCACGGTGGACGATGTTCAGCAGCTTGCCGGACATGTTCTTGGCTTCGTGGGCGTAATTCAGCGCGCGGCAGACGCGCGAGATCACGAAGGCGCCGATGTCGACGTTGGTGACCTTGTGGCGGTCCTTGTGGGCGCGGATGAAATCGGCGAGGTTCTTGCCGTGCGCGTATTCCATCACGATGTAGTAGATGCCCTTGGTCTGGCCGAGCTGATAGACCTGGAGCACATTCTCGTGGATCAAGTCGGCGACCAGCTTCGCCTCGCCGACGAACAGATCGACGTTCTCCTTGTTCTTCAAGTACTCCTTCTTGATGGTCTTGATCGCGACGACCTTGCGGAAGCTCTCGGCCCCGAGCTGCTCCGCGAGATAGACCGAACCCATGCCACCCGTCGCCAATTTGCGGATGATCTGGTAGGAGGTCTGATACTGGATTTCCTGCATGGTCGTCCGATCCCCTGTGAGAGCATCCAGTTACCCTCGCCATGTCAACGCGAGGGCACGATGATCGTGGAGTATACCCCAATCCTTCGGCGCTTGGTCAGAACTTGTTGGTGCGCCGGAGTCGGTTGAAACGCTCGATGTACTCCTTGCGGCCCGCGGCGAGCAGCTTCTTTGGTCCGACGCCTTGATCGCAGATGCCCGCGACGGCGCTGGCCATGGCGCACCCGCGCTTGATGGCCCGGAAGTCGGCGCCCTCCCCCGCGCACCAGCCGGCGAGGGCTCCAGAGAAGGCGGCGCCGGTCCCGCGCGATGAGCCCTTGGGCATCGGCATCGAGGCGTAGGTGACGGCCTTGTCGCCATAGATGATCAGGCCTCCGAGGATCCCGGCGGTCAGCACCACCGCCTTCGCGCCGAGATCCCGCACCCACATGCCGGCGGCGAGGGCGTCGACTCCGCCGGCCAGGGCTGCTGCGACCGCAAGGGGGAGCACCAGGATGTCGGCCGCCTGGGCGCAAGCCTGCAGATGGCCGCGATCGCATGCACGGTGCGGCGCGACGACCACCGTCGGCCGCTGGCCGAGCCGAGCGATCACCGCGAAGGCGCGCTCCGCTTCCGCCGGCCCTAAACGCACGACCGCCGCGGCGCCGAGGTCCTCGGCGCTGGTCGGCTCGATCTCAGGCAGCGATACCGCCGCGCTCGCGGAGGTGCCATCCCACGAGACGCCGGCCAGATCGATGCGGTGGTTCTCGAAGATGGTGCGCGCCTGTGGCGGGAATCCGCTGCCAGCCTGCGCCCACAGCTGCGTGGTCGCGAGCGGGGCGCCGGCGATGGCGGCGTAGGCGCCCGCTCCGCCGATCAGCGCGCGGGCGTCGCCGACGTCCTCGATCAGCACGGCTCCGGCAACCAAGAGCGCGCTCATGCAGCCTCCAGCCAGCGCAGCCGCTCGGACAATGGCCGACGAGGAGGCGCGACCGGGGCTTCCGCGGCATGGCCGAGCCAGATGCAGCCGATGGGGGCTTCGCGCGCGGAGTCGACGCCGTACCAGCGCAGCGTCAGCGGGTGCACGAGGCCTGCCGAGGTGCTCCAATAGCTGCCGAGTCCGAGCCCGGTGGCGACCAGCAGGGCGTTCTGCACCGCCGCGGCGGTGGCGGCATGATCCTCGAGGTCGACCGTGGGGTCCTTGCCGCGCACCCAGGTGACGGCGATCAGCGCGCCGGCCTGCGGCAGGCGGGCGAGCAGCTTCTCGAGCTTCGCGGAAGCCCGCGCCGGATCGGCTCCAGCGACGATCTGCGGAGTGCCGCGCAGGAAGGCGATGAGGCGCACGATGGCGGCCTGGTCCAGGGCGTAGAAGCGCCATGGCTCGGACAGCCGATGGTTGGGGGCCCAACGGCCGGCGTCGAGGACGCGTTCGACCGTGGCGCGATCAATCGGAGCACCGGTGTAGGATTTGTGCGTGCGTCGCGCATGGATCACGCGTTCGACGGAGTCGATCTCGGAAACGGGCATCGCTGCAGGGTAGGGGCGGTGTGCGGTTTCCCAAGAGCGATGACCTGCGTGCTGGCCCGTCCATCGCGATTGCGCCGTCCATCGCGATTGCGCCCGCATGCGGTCCCGCCAAGGTGTGCGCCCGCGGAGAACAGCCATGCGCGCCAGCAAGATGAACATCAGCACCCTGCGCGAGGATCCGTCGGAGGCCGAGATCGCCAGCCACCGCCTGCTCCTGCGGGGCGGGTACCTGCACAAGAGTGGCGCGGGGCTCTACCTCTACGCGCCGCTGCTCAAGCGCGTGCTCGACAAGGTCGCTCGCATCGTCGCCGACGAGATCGCCTCGACCGGCGGCCTCGAGATCGTCATGCCCATCCTGCAGGAGCAGGCGCTGTGGGAGGCGAGCGGCCGCTGGGAGACCTATCAGGCCTCGCGCACCATGCTCACCGTGCGCGATCGCGGCGGCATGGTGTTCGGTCTGGCGCCGACCGCCGAGGAGGTGGTCACCGACTACGCCGCCCACGTGGTCAAGAGCCACAAGCAGCTGCCGGTCACCTTCTTCCAGCAGCACACCAAGTTCCGCGACGAGATCCGGCCGCGCTTCGGCCTGATGCGCGTCAAGGAATTCATCATGATGGACGCGTACAGCTTCCACTCCTCCGACGAGTCGCTCGACGCCACCTACCAGGCGATGCGCGCGGCGTACGACCGTGCCTTCCGCCGGCTCGGGCTCGAGGCCTTCGCCGTCGAGGCGGACTCCGGCGCGATCGGCGGTTCCGGCAGCCACGAATTCATGGTCGCCGCCGATGTCGGCGAGGACACCATCCTGTACTGTCCGGAATCCGGCTACGCCGCCAACGTCGAGCGCGCCATCGGCACCGTTCCCGCTGCTGCGAATTGGGACACCGCGCCCGCGGCTCCGATCATCACCCCGACCCCGGGAGTCGGCACCATCGAGCAGGTGGTCGAGTACCTGCGCGCACACGGGCATCCGTCGATCATGCCGGCGCACCTGGTGAAGACCGTGCTGTTCGTGGCCAAGACCGCGGCAGGTTCGCACAGTGTCGCTGCCTGCGTGCGGGGGGACCGCTCGCTCAACGAGGTCAAGCTGACCAACGCCCTGTCGCGGCTGCTCGCGGCCGAAGGCCCGATCCTGCTGTTGCGTCCCATGCAGGCGGACGAGGTCCGCGACGCGACCGGCGCCGATCCCGGATTCGCCGGCCCGGTCAAGGGCCTGAAGGTGTCGCGCTGCCTCGCCGACCGCACGCTCGAAGGCTCGACGCGCATGGTCACCGGCGCGAACCTGACCGACCACCACATCCTTGGATTCGCCATCGCGCACGACGCGGGAGTCCCGGTGATCTTCGACGACCTGGTCACCATCGTCCCGGGCGACGCCTGTCCCCAGTCAGGCAACCCGCTGCAGGGCAAGCGCGGCATCGAGGTCGGCCACGTCTTCAAGCTCGGCACCAAGTATTCGCAGGCGATGAAGGCCGAGTTCACCGGCGCCGACCAGAAGCTGCATCCCTTCGTCATGGGCTGCTACGGCATCGGCACCTCGCGCGTGGTCGCCGCCGCAGTCGAGCAGCACCACGATGCCGACGGCATCTGCTGGCCGTGCGCCATCGCCCCGTACCACTGCGTGGTGGTGCCGACCAAGAGCGGCGACGCCGCGGTCGAGCAGGCGGCCGAAACCATCTATCGCGAGCTCGCAGCCCAGGGCATCGAAGCGGTCATCGACGATCGCGACGTGAAGCCCGGAGTGAAATTCAAGGACTGGGACCTGCTCGGCATCCCCTTCCGGGTGGTGTGCGGCCGCGGCATCACCGAAGGACTGGTCGAATTCAAGGCCCGGTGCGGCGCGGTCGAGAACATCCCGGTGTCGTCAGCGGTCGCGACGGTGGTCGAGCGGGTGCGCGCGGCGATTGCAGGGTAATGGCCCCTGTTCTCCGTCCTCCGTTCTCCGTGCTCCGTCTTCTGGCCAGTGGTTGCAGCGCATGATGGCTCTCGGGGATATGAGGCTGCGGCCGGTCGTCGCCGTCCCGGCGCATAGCCCCCGCGAGAATGGGCTTCTGCTACGGCCACGGCTTCGGCCTCGTCGACATCGTCCGGGCGGAGCGGAAGCCTGGGTCCCGCATCAATACCAATAGGGGCGCTGCGGAATCAGGCGGAGCACCGTCTCTCCCAGGCGCTTGGCCTCCATCGCAGCCACACCATACTGCGACCACATGCCCAAGCCGCTGCTCGTGGTCGGATCGGTCAACGCCGACCTCTATGTCGAGATCGACCGCCTGCCCGCTCCGGGCGAGACGCTCGACGGCTCCAACGCGGCGATGCGGCCCGGGGGCAAGGGTGCGAACCAGGCCGCGGCTGCGGCCAGGCTCGGGCAGGCGACGTGGTTCGCCGGTCAGCTCGGCACCGATGCGTTCGCCTCGGCGCTGCGCGTCGCCCTGGGTGACGCGGGCGTGAAGCTGGACCACCTGGCCATGGTCGAGGGACCGACCGGGCAGGCGTTCATCCTGCTGCAGCGCGGCGGCGAGAATTCGATCATCATCGTCGGCGGCGCCAATCAGCGCTGGGGACAGATCCCGGGAGCGCTCGCCAGCCGCATCGCCTCGGCTGGCGCGGTGCTGCTGCAGCGCGAGATCCCGGACGAGGTGAACCTCTTGGTGGCGCGCTTGGCCAAGACCGCGAACGTGCCGGTGGTGATGGATGTCGGCGGCGCGGATCGACCGCTGTCGCCGGAGCTGCTCGGGCTGGTCGCCGTTCTCAGCCCGAACGAGAGCGAACTCGCGCGGCTCACGGGGATGGCGACGTCCACGCGCGACGAGGTCGTCACGGCCGCACGATCGCTGATGCGCTCCGGAGTGGCGACGGTGCTGGTCAAGCTCGGCAAGCGCGGCGCCCTGCTGGTGTCCGCGGCCAATGAGCCGATCGAGCATCCGGCCTTCCCCGTTTCAGTGGTCGACACCACCGGCGCCGGCGACTGCTTCACCGCCGCCTACACCGTCGCCCTGCTCGAAGGCCAGTCGGAACGCAACCGGCTGGGCTTCGCCTGCTCGGCCGCCGCCTTGTGCATCCAGAAGAAGGGGGCGATGCCGAGCATGCCGCTGCGCTCCGAGGTCGAGCAGTTCCAGTCCCGGCATCAGCGATGATCCTGCCCGGATTGCGCGTCGGTCTGCAGGAATGGGCGGTGTGCGCGCGCGCCCTGGCCGAGGGGAAGGTCTGCCTGATCGTCCGCAAAGGCGGCATCCACGAGCCCAAGGGCGGATTGTTCAAGCCCGAGCACGACCGCTTCGTGCTGCTGCCATCCTACCTGCATCAGCAGCCCGATCGCCTGCTGCCGGCCTTCCGCGGCGACATCCTGGCCCAGAGCGCGGCGAATCCCGTTCCCGGGAAGATCCCGGTCTCGGCGTGGGCCGAGGTCGCGCAGGTCTGGAAGGTCGAGGACCTCGCGCGCGTCCAGGCGCTGGGCGACGAACTGATGTGGACCTCCGATGAGTTGGCCGCTCGATTCTCCTACCGCAGCCAACCGTGGCTGTACGTCCTGGCCCTACGCACGCACCGGCTGGGTGCCGCGGTCGACATCCATGACCATCCGAGCTATGCCGGCTGCCGCAGCTGGATCTCGCTCACCGATCCCATCCGCACCGATGGGTCCACGCCTGCGATTCCCGACGCCGCCTTCGCCGAACGGCTCGCTCGCATCGGCGGAGTCCTGACGCGATGAGCGCGCCGGTCACCGCGACGCTGTTGGTCGGCTGCCGCGATCGCACCGGGCTGGTGGCGGCGCTGTCCGAGTTCGTGTTCGCCAACGGCGGCAACATCCTCGACGCCGACCAGCATTCCGAATCCGAGAGCGGCCAGTTCTTCATGCGCCTGGTCTGGGACCTGTCGGCATTCCGCCTCGATCGGCCGCGCCTGGGCGAGGCGGTGCGCGACCTGGCGAAGCGTTTCGATCTGCGCTGGGATCTGACGTATTCCGACCAGCGACCGCGCGTCGCGGTGTTCGCGAGCCGGACGCCGCACTGCCTCTACGACCTGCTCCTGAACCATCAGCTGGGTGAGATCGGAGGCGACATCGTCTGCGTTGTGTCCAACCACGCCGATCTCGCGCCCGTGGCCGCGCATTTCGACGTGCCCTTCGAGATCGTTCCGGTCGGCGCCGACAAACCCGCCGCCGAGGCCGCGCAGGAGCGCCTTCTCGCCGATCGGCGCGTCGACGTGGTCGTACTCGCGCGCTACATGCAGATCCTCTCGCCCGGGTTCGTCGCGCGCTGGGAAGGCCGCATCATCAACATCCACCACTCGTTCCTGCCCGCCTTCGTCGGCGCCAGACCGTACCACCAGGCCAAGGAGCGGGGCGTGAAGATCATCGGCGCCACCGCGCATTACGTCACCTCGCAGCTCGACCAGGGGCCGATCATCGACCAGGACGTCTGCCGCGTCAGCCACCGCGACAACGTCGAGGCGATGGTGCGCAAGGGCCGCGAACTGGAGCGCCAGGTCCTCACGCGCGCCGTCCGCCTGCATCTCGAGCATCGCGTGCTGGTATCCGGGAATCGCACGATCGTGTTCGGATGATGAGCGAGTGAGTGCTCCGTCCTCGGTCCTCCGTTCTCCGTCACCCAATTCCGCGATCGCGTTCGTGAATTCGTTGTCCGATTCTCGACGGAGGACGGAGCACGGAGCACGGAGCACGTGCCCCCCATGTCCCTAGCCAAGCGCGCCTTCACCGTCAGCTCGTGGACGTTGGCGAGCCGCGTGCTGGGCCTGGTGCGTGACCGGCTGTGGGCGGGCGCGCTCGGCGGCTCGCTGATGCTCGACGCATTCCTGGTCGCGTTCGCGGTGCCGAACCTGCTGCGCAACCTGTTCGGCGAAGGCGCGCTGTCGGCGGCCTTCATCCCGCGCTACGTGCAGGAGCGCGAGAAGGATCCGGCGAAGGCCGAGCGGTTCGCCGGCGCCGTGCTCACGCGCATGGCGCTCGGTCTGTCGCTGCTCGCGGCGCTCGGTCTCGCTGGTGCAGCGGCGATGATGTTCACCGGTTCTCCGAAGGCGGTGGTGGTCGCAGCCATGGCCTTGCCGCAGATCCCGTTCCTGATCTTCATCTGCATCGTCGCGATCATGGCCGGGATGCTGAATGGGCGCCGGCATTTCTGGGTGCCCGCGGCGGCGCCAGTGGTGCTGAACGTCTGCCTGATCGCGACCGTGTGGATGGAGCCCGAGGACGAGGCCTGGACGCTGCCCTATGCGGTGCTCGTCGCCGGCATCCTGCAGGTGCTCATGCACGTCTGGGCGCTGGCGCGCACGCCCGGCGGCGTGCCTCCCGTGGTCACCGCGAGCACGCCCGAGATCCGCGAGCTGCGCGGCGCGCTGGTGCCGGCGGTGATCGCCTCGAGCATCTACCAGGTGAACGCGCTGCTCGACAGCATCATCGCCATGGTGTTCATCCCGGGTGCGGGTGCGGTGGCCTTCCTGTACTTCGGCAACCGCCTGCTGCAGTTCCCGATGGCGCTGATCGGCCATGGCGTCACCACCGCGGCGTATCCCGAACTCGCGCGACGCGCGGGCGAAGGCTGGGCTTCGACCGGCGACGGGCTGCGCGAGGCGTCGCGACTGCAATCGTATTGGCTGCTGCCGGCAGCCGTGGGTCTGCTGGTCACCGCGGAACCGCTGGTGCGCACCATCTACCAGACCGGCTCGTTCGGCGAGGAAGGTGTCGAACGCACCGTGCTGGTGACGCGCATGCTCGCTCTGGCGCTGATCCCGATCACCCTGTCGAAACTGATGGTGCGCGGCTTCCACGCGCGGCGCGACCAGCGCACGCCGATGCGCGTGAGCATCGGCATGGTGGCGCTGAACCTGACGACGAACCTGCTGCTGGTGACGCTCACGCCGCTGCGCGAGGCCGGGCTCGCGCTGTCGACCGCCGTCTCGAGCATGGTCGGCTGCGGGATCTACGTCGTCCTGCTGCGCCGACATGGAGCCGGCACGGTCATCGATCTGCGGGGATCGCTGCGCCCGATCGCTGCGGCGGCGGCGATGGGGGTGGCGGTGGCGTCGCTTCTGCACGCGTGGCCCCAGCCCTTCGGCCACGCATCGGGTATGGCCGCGCTGCGCTTGGCGGTTGCCATCGCGGTGGGTGGACTGCTGTATGTACCGCTGGCCGGTACGTCGTGGTTACGCCGGCCGAAGCGCGGCGTCCCCGCCGGTGAGGACCAGCCGAGCGACCCAGCTGCGACCGTATAGGCGCTTCTCCTCCTGACGCAGGCCGAACGGCAGGGTCGGCAGCTCCTGACCGCGTTCTCCGCGCACCAGGATCGCGCCTCCGCGTGCGACGGAACCTTTCGCGAGCGCGATCAGCTCGATCAGGGTCTGCGGCTCCTCCTGGAACCAGGGGAAGGGCGGATCGCAGAACACCAGATCCAGTCCGCGCAGCGAGGGCAGCACGCTCTGGAAGGGGCGTGGGTGCAGCACCAGCTGTGGTGGATTCCCGAGCGATAACAGGTTCGCGCGCAGGGCCGACTGCGCATGGCGGCCTGGCTCGATCAGATGCACGATCTCCGCCCCGCGGCTGAGCGCTTCGCAGCCGAAGGCGCCGGATCCCGCGCACACATCCGCCACCGAACGCCCGCTCAGGTCCTGCCCCAGCCAATCGAAAAGCGATTGCTTGATGCGATCGGGAAGCGGCCGCGTCTCGAGCCCGGGGGGTGCGATCAATCGGCGACCCTTCATCGATCCGGCGATGATGCGCATCATGGGCGTCGTCCGGAGGTCACCATGGTGACGGATAGCAGGCGGAGAGATCGTCCCAGAATCCGGGATAGGTCTTGGCGGTGCAGGCGGGGTCGTCGATCGTCACCACGCCCGAACAGGCGCCGAGCACGCCGAAGCTCATGGCGATGCGATGATCGCTGCGGCAGTCGATCGTCGCTGGCCGCAGGGGGCCGGGGTGGACGCGCAGCCAGTCCTCACCGGCTTCGACGCGCGCTCCCATGCGGCCGAGTTCGGACACCATCGCCGCGAGGCGATCGCACTCCTTGATGCGGATGTTGCCGATATTGCGGATCGTCACCGGCGCAGCGCACAGCGGTGCGATCGCAGCCAGCGACATCACGGTGTCGCTGATGTGGAACATGTCGACGTCGATGCCATCGAGGGAGCCGGATCCGGCGACGGCGGTGCCCAGAGCCGTCTGCTCGACGCGCGCACCCATCGCACGCAGGACGTCGACGAAGGCGACGTCTCCCTGCAGGGTCTGCCGGTTCAGGCCTGCGACTTCCAGGCGGTGTCCGCCGGCGGCCGCCAGGGCGAACGGGTAGCTCGCCGAGGACGCATCGGGTTCGATGCGGTACGGACGTGCGCGATAGGCGCAGGGCCGCACCACGAATCCATCGGAATCGCTGGAGATCGATCCGCCGAAGTCGCCGACCATGCGCGCGGTCATCTCGACGTACGGACGGCTCACCAGCTCGCCGTCGATCCGCACGCGGGTCTCGCCCGGGGCGCATGCGGCCGCCATCAGCAGGGCCGAGAAGTATTGGCTCGAGCGATCACCCCGCATGACCAGGTCGCCCGCGCGCAGATCGCCGCCGGTGATGGTCAGCGGTGGGCAGCCGGTCGCGCAGTCGATCTCCACTCCCAGCTGGCGGAGCCCGTCGATCAGGTCCGAGATCGGACGTTTCGCCATGTGCTCGTCACCCTGCAGCGTGGTGCGCCCAGGCACCAGCGCAGCCAACGCCGTGAGGAAGCGCACGCTCGTCCCACTGTTGCCGATGAAGAGCGGAGCGCTCGGCGCCCGCAGCCGTGAACGGCCGCCGCGCACCGTCACTTGGCCGGGGCCGGTGTCGTGCGATGCGATGCCCAGGGCCTGCAGGCCGATGCGCATGTGCCTGGTGTCGTCGCTGGCGAGGACGTTATCCAGGACACTGTCCCCTTCGGAGAGGGCTGCGAGGATGAACGCGCGGTTGGTGATGCTCTTCGAGCCGGGAATCGGCCAGACGCGGGTAACCGTCGCCGTCAGCTTGGGGATGTGGAGCGGACCCGAACGCATAGCCGAGGATCGATGGCCGATGTCGGTTGGCAATGGCGTTGCTGAGTTGCTGATGAGGTGCGGCGAGGTGCGGAGCGGATGCCTTGTGGCAGGGGGCGTCGCGGTAGGCTCGATCCATGACCTCTGACGGCGTTGCCGTGGCGCTTCCCGACATCGCGCGCCTGCGAACCGAGCTGGCCGCCACCGCGACCCTCTCGCGCGCCGATGCGGTGTCGGTCTGCCGATCGCTGCGCACCCGCGAGTTCGCCGCGATCGCCGAATTCCAGAGCCGCCAGCTCGCGACCACGACCGGCCTCGCCATCGTCCATGCCATCACCGAGGTCTGCGACGAGATCGTCAAGATCCTGGTCGCGCGCGCATTCGCGAAGCTCGGAGCGCCGGCGGATTGGAACGAGCAGGTCGCCGTCTTCGCACTCGGCGGCTACGGCAGGCGCGAGATGAATCCGGCATCGGACCTCGACCTGCTGGTCATGGCGGTGGGGGCGAAGACGCCTGATTGGCTGGCGAAGGCGTACCCGGATCTGCAGGCGCTGCTGTGGGACGTCAAATTCAATGTCGGGGCCAGCCAGCGCCCCGCTGCGGAGCTGTCGCGCATCATCGACGAGGATTTCGTCACCGCCACGGCGCTGATCGAGCAGCGTCCGCTGATCAGCGGAGCCAAGCCGGTCGCCGAGATGGGCGAGCTGCTGGTGCGCCTGCGCCGTCGTCAGGCGCTGCCATTCCTGCGCTACAAGCTCGAGGAGCTGCAGAAGCGCCGTGCCCAGGCCGGCGTCAGCCTCTTCCAGATGGAGCCGAACCTCAAGTCGAACCCCGGCTGCCTGCGCGACGTGCAGCTGCTGCGCAATTTCGCCTACATGGCGTTCGGTAGCCGTGATCTCGCCGGGCTGGTCGGACTCGAGGTCATCACCGACCGCGATCTCGCACTGGTCGAATCGGCCAACGACCACCTGCTCAAGCTGCGATCGCTGCAGCATTTCCATCACCAGCGCAAGCAGGACGTCTTCCAGCTCCCCGACCAGGTGCGCGTGGCGAAGCTGCTCGGCTGGGCCGATCTCAGCAGCCTGCGCGCAGTCGAGCACTTCATGAAGGCGCACTACGCCCAGGTGCTGCACGTGCACCAGATGGTGGACCTGGCGATCAGCCGGCTGAAGGCGCTGGGACACCTCGGCCGCAAACCCATCCTGATCAAGAGCCGCAAGGTGCTCAGCCCGGATTTCGCTGCGGTCCAGGGGCAGGTGTATCTCAGCCACAAGGATTTCTGGAAGCTGCCCGATGCCGGCAGACGCCTGATCGGCATGTGCCGACTCGCGCAGGCGCGTGATGTGCGCATCAGCCTCGAGCTGCAACGGGCGATCAAGGCCAACCTCCACGTGGTCACGGATGCGGTGCGCGGCGATCACGTCCTCGGTCGGGTGTTCCTCGAGGTGCTCGGCGATGCCGGGCGCATCGCACCGATCCTCGAGGACATGCACAACTGCGGGCTGCTGGGCGCCTATCTGCCCGAGTTCGGGAACCTCACCTGCCACATGCAGTTCGACAGCTATCACCAGTTCACCGTCGACCAGCACACCCTGCTGGCGATGAGCTACATCGATGCGGTGGCCACCGGTCGCATGCCTGGTCTGCCCGGCATGGGCGCGATCTTCCCCGCGGTCAAACGCAAGGACCTGCTCGCGTTGGGGCTGCTGCTGCACGATATGGGCAAATACATGGGGCGGGGTCATGTCGCGCGCGGAGCGATCATGGTCTCGGCGGTCGCCGAGCGCCTCGGGCTGGACGAGTCCGAAGCCGATTTCGTCTATTTCCTGGTCGAGCGGCACGTGTCGCTGTCGGACGCCAGCCGCATGCGCAATTTCCACGAACCCTCCTTCCTGCGCGAGTTCGCCCAGAAGATCGACCGGCAGGATCACCTGGACGCGCTGTATTGCCTGACCTACTTCGATGCCAAGGCGGTCGGCGAAGGCATCCTGACCGGCTGGCAGGAGGCGATCCTGGGCGAACTCCATCAGGCGGTCAGCGAGCAACTCGGCAGGCCGGGTACCCACGCGCACGTCTCGCGCCACGAGCGGCTGATCCGCGAACTCACCGATGGCGGGGTCCCAGCGGCGGAAGCCGAGGCCTTCCTCGACGAATTTCCAGGCACCTACGTCCATCAGGTGCGGCCAGGCGAGCTCACGAAGCACCTGCGCGTGCTCACCGAGGCCAAGCGCGACGGGATCGGACTGGCGCACGAGCTCGCGGACAAGTTCGTACTGGTCACTGCTGCGGTACCCGACCGTCATGGATTGTTCGCCGATGTCGCCGCGACCTTCAGCGGTCACGGCTTCGACATCATCGATGCGCGCACCTGGGTCAGCCGGCACGGCATGGTCATCTACAGCTATCGGCTGTCATCGATCTACCCCACACGCGTTAAGGAGGAACAGTCGTGGAAGCGGCTGCGCCAAGACCTGCTCGCCGTTTCGCAGGGCACGCTCGATGCGGAGGCGCTGCTCGAGAAACGCCGCAATGCGCTGGTGATCAAGCCGGCCGACAGCGGATTCGACGATCCAGCGGTGAAGGTCGAGCAGCGCACGAGCGAGAGCCACACCATCGTCGACATCCATACCCGGGACGAGGTCGGTCTGCTGAGCAAGCTGTGCCGCGGCATCTCCGCCTACGGATGCGACATCGGCTTCGCCTGCATCAACACCATGGGCGATGTCGCGGTCGACGTCTTCTATGTCGATCGCGACCACCGTAAGCTCGACGACGCCGACGCCGAGGCCCTGCGCCAGCACATCATCCGCATCCTGAATCTCGCACCGGCGCCGGCATCATCCCCGTAGGGGCTCGACTCAGCTCGCACCGTAAGCGTTCGCCTGCCACTCGAGCACCTTCGCGAGCTCGATGTCCTTGATCGTCACCCGATCCCCCGCGTCGTGGGTGCGTAAGCGTATCGAGACCCGATCGAAGACGTTGGTCCATTCCGGATGGTGTTCCATGCGCTCGATCTCGTCCATGCATCCGAGCATGAAATCGACGGCGGTGCGGAAGTCGGCGAAGTGGTAGGACCTCAGCAGCGCATCGTCGGCGAACGTCCATCGAGGGAGCGCCAGCAGGGCGGAGCGGATGTGATCGGGGTCGAGGGCTGGGGTGGCCATCGCGGCGGCCGTGGTCAGCCGGCGAGGTCGCGCAGCTTCGCGCGCTTGGCTTCTTCGATCTCGTCGTCGAGAGCCATGAACGAGAGCATGATGCCGATGTCGCCTGCGAAGAGATCCTTGCGCAGTTGGCGCACCATTCCCAGCTTGTAGGTCTTCTCGTCGATCAGGGGGGTGAATCGATGGGCCCGTCCGTCGGCGGCTTGGCTGAGGAATTTGCGCCGAGCCAGATTGCGCATGACGGTCAGGATCGTGGTATAGGCCAGCTGCTTGCCCGTGGTCGCGGCATTCAGGGCGGTGTGCACATCGTGCACAGTGCTCGGCCCATGCTTCCAAATATAGTGCATGACGCGAACTTGGAGTGGACCGATTGCTTCCATGATTCGACCTATCTCCCGCAGGCTCATTATCCTACGTACGGCGGTTCTGAAGGCGAGGAGAAGTTCAACGTTTCAAACGCAACCCCCTAGCCGCTCGCAAAAAACGGCAACCTTCTTCAACTAAGGAGACGCGAACGTCGTCTCATCACTGTCCAACTCAGCCGCGATCCCGTCCGCGATTGCATGCGCCGACACATCGTCGGTTTCAGTCCTTCCGACGCGCACCAGGTCGTCACGCTCGGCGATCGCGCCGAGGTCGTCGAGCCATCTGCGTGCATCGCGACCATAACCGGCGCTTGGACGCAGATGCGGAAAGCGACCGCTCCAAAAGCGATTCAGCAGCAGCATATGCAATTCGCGCACGTATTTGGCGATGCAGCTCGCGACCGCGGTCAGCGGCGAAACCGATTCGCCATCGACGCAGAAATGCACCGCGTGTTCTGCGGACGCGCCGAGCGCCCGATAGCTGCTGATGCCTGGGGCCTCCGTTTCGATCAGCACCATGGAGCGCGGCCACAGCGTCTGCAGGAAATCACCGTAGTAGCGCCGGCCCCCGAGCCGATCGACGATCGTCTGTGCATGCTGGTCATCACGGTGGATCGCGGACAGCAATGAACCGACCGCGGCCAGCTCCAGATCGGCCTTGTTCATCCCGCTCCGTCCGGCGGCATTGTATTCGCGCGGTTGGATCAGCCGACCATGGAGTCCGCGCGGCTCGACTCCGGGAATGTCCCAGCGCTTGAGTCTCACCGCTGCGACGGGGAGAGCGACGTGCGCGGCCGAGTCCATCCATGGGATGCCATCGCGCACCTCGATGGATTCACCCATGGCCGCGAAGCACTCGGACGCGGTGGCGGGCTGATTCCCGGTCAACCAGGTGATCGCCGGGAGCGCGACCGCCTCGATCGCGGCGATGTCGCCGCTGGTATGGACCTGCTTGCTATCCTTGGCGCCGGTGCGCGCACGGCGGAAGCCCGCCTTCAGCGACTTCTCGTCCGCGCAGGCGGCCGAGACGGCAGCGATCGACAGCGGTCCGAGCAGGGGGCCGTACCCCGCTTCATCGATGCCGCCGAACAACATGCGCGGACGCTACCGTTGTGCGGGGAAATGCATCCGCTTCCCCGTCCGTGCTCCGGGGGGCTGTAGGGGGCGGTACTCCGCCCCCTGCACAAAAAGTAAAGATCGTGAATTACCGGCAAAATAGCGACCGCAGGTCGCGCCGGAAATTCATGATCGCTATCAGGGTGCTGTTCATCAGTACCCTGATAGCTGGCGGATGGCGTCACTGCGCATACTTTCGTGGCGTGAAGCTGGCGTTCTATGTGCTGATCGCCGTCCTGCTGAGCTGCCTGCAGTACAGCGTGCTGGCGAGCTGGCCGTTCGCGCCGGATCTGCCGCTGGCCTTGGCTGCGTGGGCGATGGTTGATGGCGACGACGATGGCGTCCTGTTGCGCGCGTGGGTGGTCGGCCTGTCGTGTGACTTCTTCGATCCGGGAAGCGGCCTGGGCTACGGCTTGGGTAACGGGGCGGGATCGATCTGGAACGCGTGCTTCCACACGCTGACCTACAGCGCGCTCGGCGTGGGCGCGCTCGTGCTGCGCACGTTCGTCTTCCGCTCACGCAGCATCGGCTGGGCCGGCTGGGCTTTCGCCGCCTCGGTGGTGATCCAGCTGATCGATGCTCGCCTGGGTGGCGTCGGCCTCCACTGGTTGGTGCTGTTCGGCAGCGCGACCTTGACGGCGCTCGCCGCCATGGCGATCGGCTGGCTGCTCGGCGGTCTGCCCGAGCCGTACCGGCCGATCGGACACGGAGGAGCGTGATCAGAACGTCGCGACGTTCCCATCGGACGTCCGGCGATCGGTGGGCACCGAGATACCCGCCTGCGCGAGCACCTCGGTCGCGTAGCTGCCGGAGCCGAGGGAGAATTCGAGCCAGGTCGTGCCATCGGACTCCGACAGGATCGGGGGCGATCGGAACGGGGTCACCGAGGCGCGCCGTTCGCCAGGGCTCTCGAACACGCCCCCGTCTCCCATCCACGACCAGTCGACGCCGCATGCCGCGGACCAGGCCCGCTCCTCGACTTCCACCTCGGGTGACGGCGCGAGGCGTCTCGTTCCTGGTAGCGGCCCGCTGGTGAAAGCGTCGAGCACGCCTGGCGCCGCACGCTGATTGGTGCTCTCCAATTCCTCCGCCGTCACGGCGAAGGGAGCACCGCGCACCGTCAGCCCGAGATCGCCGACCCGGAAGCGATGGAGGATGCCGGCAGCCGCGCGGGCATCGAGCACCGCATTGAACACCGCGCTCTGCGCTGCCGACGCGGCGAGCTTGCGCATGGGGTCGCCCGCGGCGGAGAGGGCGGCCGCAGGGAGGGCCCCGCGGCGCAGCGCCGCGAATACGCTGCCTTCAGGTCCGCTGCGGAATCCTGTTGGGATCGCGTCGCCGACGCGCCATGCGCCCGATGGGTCGACGATGAGCGCGATCGCGCCATCGTGATCACCACGGCCCCACGCGCGCGCGATCGCGAGGGTCGCCCCATGCACGCCGAAGCGCTGGGGGCCGAACCGGTTGCGGATGCCTTCCTGCGCCAGCACCGCGAGGCTGGCGGTGAGCGCCTCGCGCCGGACATCCGCCAGACCGAGGCGGAAACGGTTGCCGGCGAGATGGCCGAGACGGATCTTGTTGCCGTGGCGGCCGGTCGCCGTGACGGTGATGCGACCGCGCGGGCTCGCATCGGGCAACGCGGCGAGACGAGCCTCGTCGCCGAAATGGACGCTGAACCATTGGCGCGTCACGGCATGGCGATCCTTGCGGCCCGCGAAGCCGATGTCGCGCGGGCGCTTGCCGCAGACCTTCGCCAGCGCCTCGACCACGGCGTCGGTGGTGAGGCCTTCCTTCTCGATCTCGACGTAGAGGTGTTCGCCCGCGCCGCTGGGCGTGTAGACCGGTTCCTCGATCACGTGGAACCACGCGCTGCCGGCGATCAGTCGGCCATTCGCTCCGGCGTCATGCACGCGATGCCGCATCGCGCCGCGCGTCGGCGATGCAGCTCTGGTGGTAGAGCGCCCGCACCGAACGCGCCCAGGGTCCGGGCTTGCCGGTGCCGATGGCATGGTCGTCGATCCGCACCACCGGCAGGATCTCGCGCACCGCCGAGGTGATCCACACCTCGTCAGCGAGGTAGAGATCGTCCTTGGTCAGGCGGCATTCGTACCAGCGCAGGCCCTGGGCCTCGGCGATCGGACGCACCCCGGCCTTGGTGATACCCGGCAGGCAGTCCTGCGCCGGGGTCATCAGGCGCTTGCCCTGCACCACGAGCAGGTTGCTGGTGACGCCCTCGGTCACGTAGCCTTCCGGCGAGACGTAGAACGCCTCGTGCGCACCCGCGCGGTCCGCCAGGCTCATGCCCACTTTTCCCGTGAGGTAGTTGGTGGTCTTGAGCGTGGGCAGGTGGCGCTGGGCCTCGAAGGTGATGGCGGTGACGCCGTCGTCGTAGGCGCTCGCTGGCGGCGCGTGCAGGTCACGCGCGATCACCACCCAGGTGGGTTCGCCGGCGCCGAAGACCCCCGAGACGTTCTCGCCCGGCGTCACCACCATGTTGACGCGCAGTTCGTCGTGGCCGCTGGTGCGCCGGATGTCGGCGATGATCCGGCGGTAGTCGCCCTCGGAGACGAACGGCGCGACGCCGAACGCGGAGGCCGATTCCCACAGGCGCGCCAGGTGCTCGGACAATGCGTGCGGATGACCACCGCCATAGGTGCGTAGGGTCTCGAAGGCGCCGACACCGCGCAGGAATCCCAGATCGAGCACGCTGACGCGGGCCTCGCCGGCCGGCATGACGCGTCCATTCACGGCGAAATGGTCGATAGGCATGGTCGCTCAGGCCATCACAGGAGCGGCGAGATCGCCGAACAGCGTCAGGCTGGTCGAGCGCTCGATGCGGATATCGACGAGGTCGCCGATGAGGTGGTCGCGGCTGGCGCCGGTCACGTCCATGCGCGGGAAGACGATGTTGAGGTTCCCTTCCGATCGGCCGTGGAGCATCGCGTCGTCGCTCTTGCTCGCCCCTTCGACCAGCACGCGGCGCGTTGCGCCATGGAGCTTGGCGTACGCCTGGCCCTGGTGCACCAGCTGCAGGTCGAGCAGGTGGTTGCAGCGCGCGCGCTTGGTCTCGTGCGCGACGTCGTCGACCAGGTTCACCGCCGGGGTGCCCGGACGCGGGCTGTACATGAAGACGTAGGAACCGGCGAAGCGCACCTCGTCCATCAGGCTGACGGTGGCGGCGAAGTCATCAGCGGTTTCGCGCGGGAAGCCGACGATGAAATCGGACAAGAGCTCGACCTCGGGCATGCGCGTCCGGGCGCGTTCGACGAAATGCAGGTATTCGGAGCGGGTGTAGCGCCGACCCATCATGCGCAGGATGCGGTCGCTGCCGCTCTGCGCCGGCACGTGCAGATGCTTCGCCACCTTGGGCAGCTCGGCGACGGTGTCGATGAGCTCGTCGGTGATGTCCTTGGGATGGCTGGTGACGAAGCGCAGGCGCTTCAGCCCATCGATGCGATGGAGCCGACGCAGCAGGGAGGCGAGAGTGGTGCCGTCGCCGAGAGTCTTGCCGTACGCGTCGACCGTCTGTCCCAGCAGCGTGATCTGCACGAAGCCCTCGTCGACCAGCCGCCGCACCTCGTCCTCGAGCTGGGCCGGGTCGCGGCTCTTCTCGCGTCCGCGCGTGAAGGGCACCACGCAATACGTGCAATTGTAGTTGCAGCCGCGCATGATCGGCACCCAGGCGTTGATGCCCTCGGTGCGGCGTGCATCCCACAGGCGGTCCTCGAAATCGCCGAACGCCGTCTCGACCACGTGGTCGCGGGTTTCCAGGCTTTCCAGGAGCTGCGGCATGCGCACGAACTGGTCGGTTCCCACCACCAGATCGACGTGCGGGTAGCGCCTGATGATCTCGTCCTTCTCGCGCTGGGCCATGCAGCCCATGACGCCGATGCGCAGGTCCGGTCGCTTCGCCTTCACCGGCTTCATCGCATCGAGTCGGCCGCGCACCTTGGCCTCGGCATGGTCGCGAACCGCGCAGGTGTTGTAGAGCACGAGCGTCGCCTCGGCGACGCTGTCGACCCGGCGATATCCGGCGTCGCCGAGCCGCGCGAGCACGACCTCGGTATCCGCGCTGTTCATCTGACAACCGAAGGTCTCGATATAGACCGACTTTCCGGTGATCGGAACAGCTGCAACGATCGCACGCGCGGACATGGTCTGGGACTCTACGCGGACCGAGCACGACAAAAGGGAGGAATGCGCGCGCCCGGCAACCTCCGTGCCCCGTGTCCTTGCGGAGCCGATGGGTGGTTCCATCCTGGTGCGCGGAGCAGCCATGCCGAAGGCCCTGCGCATCCTGCACGTCGCGAGCGAAATGGTCCCGTTGGTCAAGACCGGCGGTCTCGCGGATGTGGCGGGCGCCCTGCCGCTCGCGCTCAAGCGCCAGGGCCATGATGCCCGCGTGGTGATCCCCGCCTATCGCCGCGCCATCGCCGAGGCCGACAAGCGCGGGATCTCGTGGGGACCGGTGCCCATGACCATCGAGGTCGGAGGCATCGATCACCAGGTGGGAGTCGGCACGGTCGACATCGACGGCCTGACCGTGCATCTGATCGCGTGCAACGAGCTCTTCGACCGCGAGGGCATCTACGGCCCGAGTCCGAGCAACGACTACGACGACAACGCCCGGCGCTTCGCCGTCTTCTGCAAGGCCGCCCTGGCGCTGCCGGGCTACCTGCGCTGGATGCCCCACGTCATCCACGCCCATGATTGGCAGGCCGGGCTGATCCCCGCCCTCTTGCAGCGCGGATACAACCAGGTGCTGCCGGCGACGCGCACGGTGTTCTCCATCCACAACGTCGCCTACCAGGGCACGTTCTGGCACTTCGACATGAAGTTGACCGGACTCGACTGGGGGCTGTTCAACCCGATGCACGTCGAGCACTACGGAAAGCTCAACCTGCTGAAGGCCGGGATCGTCTTCGCCGATCGCGTGGTCGCGGTCAGCCGACGCTACGCCGAAGAGATCCAGATGCCCGAGTTCGCCTACGGGCTCGATGCGGTCATCAAGGGCCACAGCTACAAGCTCTCGGGCATCACCAACGGCATCGATGCGGGCGTGTGGAATCCCGCGACGGATACGCACCTGCCCGCGAAATTCGATAAGAAGAAGCTCGCCGGCAAGAAGGTGTGCAAGGACAAGCTGCGCCAGGAATGCGGTCTGGTGCGCGACAACGACGCCTGCCTGGTCGCGGTGGTGAGCCGGCTGGTCGAGCAGAAGGGCATCGATCTGCTGATCGAGGCAGTCGGCCCGTACATCCTCTCCGGCCGCATGCAGCTGGTCGTGCTCGGCTCGGGCGACCTCGCGATCGAAGCGCGGCTCAGCCAGCTGCAGGCCCGCCACCCGGGGTGGGTCTACGTCTGGTACGGCTACAACGATCCGCTCGCGCACCGCGTCATCGCCGGCGCCGATGCGTTCGCGATGCCCAGCCGCTACGAACCATGCGGATTGACCCAGATGTATTCGATGCGCTACGGCACACTGCCGATCGTGCGCTACACCGGAGGCCTGGCGGATACCGTCGTCGATGTCGCGAGCGGCCATGGCAACGGTTTCACCTTCGGCCCGATCGACCTCGGGCATTTCTCGAGCGTGCTCGATCGTGCGCTCGGACTCTATCAGCACTTCCCGGAAGATTGGAAGAAGGCGCAGCTGCGCGGCATGACCGCGGATTTCAGCTGGGACCACGTCGCGGACGAGTACATCGCGCTGTACGAGAGCATCTCCTTCGCGGAGTGACGCATCAGCGTCGGCAGCGGTCGAGCCGCACGACCGCTCAGGGCTGCGAGAAGAACCAGTGCGGTTGGCGGACGATCACCGCGCGGTACTTCATCGCGATGCCGCGGTTGACCAGCTCATCGCCGATCTGCTGGTCCGCATCCGCGGCGGTGATGCGGGCGTCGCTGGGCGAGAAGACGCGCACGCGGCGGTTGTAATCATCGTAGGTCGAAACCGTTCCGCCCGGGCAGATGGCGACGATCTCGGCGTAGACCGCGGTCGCGAAGGGATTGTCGGCGCCAATCGGATCGTCGGTCACCAGCAGGGGGTCGGTGCAGGCGTCGACGCGGTAGTAGGCGCCCGGGATGCTCTGGTAGGGAAAGAGCTGGGTCTGCATCTTGTTCGGGATCTCGCCGCCGACCGCTCCGGCTGCGGTGGCTGCCTTCGCCACGCCATCGCCGATGTAGTCGCTGGGGAAGGCCGGGCCGTCGGTCCCACCCTGGCTGCCGGAATCGATGAAGATCTCGCCCATCATCGACGTCGCCAAGGCCGCGGTCATGGTGGTGTCGTCGGAGAGCTTGCGAAAACGCATGCCGCTGAGGAAGAGCGCGAAGACGGCCACGAAGCCGATGACGAACACCGCGCTGGCGACCAGCAGTTCGACCAGGGTGAAACCGCTGCGCATACGCATACAGGATGGTACCTCGGACGTCATCCCATTCCAAGCACCGGTAGGACGCAGGTGGACCATGTACCGGGTACGCCCGCGAGGGGCGCCCGTTGAGGGCCCCGGGATCAGGGAGCCGCCATCGCCCGCAGGAGCCCGCGGTGGCGGTCGACCGCTCCAGGTCCGGGCACCGCGCATTCGATCAGCCACAGGCCGGTCGACCCCGCCGCGCCGTCCAACGCGGCGCGCAGTTCGGCAGCGGAAGCGACCAGGCGGTAGGTCAGACCGAACTGCTCGGCGATCGGAGCGAACGCCATGCCCTGGGGGGTCCGGACCCAGCGCTCGTACCCCGGCACCTGCGCGACGGGCAGGAAGTCGAAGATGCCGCCGCCATCGTTGTTGAGCACCACGATCGCGCCGTGGATGCTCTGCGCCGCATCGGCGCGGATGGACCGCAGCGCGCCGAGCGCCGGCAGATCGTGGATGAACGCGAGGTCCCCGCACAGCAGCAGCCCGCTGCCGCCGAAGTGCAGGCACTCGCCGATGAAGGTGCCCAGCGTGCCGTCGATGCCGTTGAGACCGCGGTTGGCGTGCACCATGCGGATGCGATTGGCGGGAAGGCAGTGCAGGTTGCCGTGGCGCACCGCCATGCTCGATGCCAGGTGGGTGAAGAAGAACCCGCCGTGCGTGCACGCGTGATGGGCGGCCAGGACCTCTCCCCAGGGTTCGTTCGCCATGGCCTCGGTCAGACGCGATCGCGCCCGATCGTCGCCCTGGCGCCAGAGCGCGCGCCAGGCGTCGTCGCCAGACCGGCATGCGGCAGCGATCTGGGCATAGACCTCGGGCCCGGGGCGCTTGATCGTCGCCCACGCTCGGGCGAGGAAATCGCGGTTGGCGTCGTCCTCGAGGCACAGCCAGGGGCAGTCCTGGCGCCCGAGGTACTCGTACACCGGGCGTGCAAGCGGCGCGGCGCCGATCTGGATGATCAGGTCTGGACGCGTGTCACCGAGCGCGCCGCCGACCAGCGCATCGGCGGTGGAGATCAGGTTCGGGCATTCCTCCCAGCGCAGGTTGCTGGGCGCATCGGCGATCAGCGGGAAGCCGGTCTCGGCCGCGAGATGCGCGACCAGCGGCGGATATCCGCCGGTCGAGGGCCCCGCGACGATCAGCCCCTTCATCCCGGGCTTCAGCCAATCGATGCCTTTCATCCCCGGACCGAGCCAACCCAGGTCACTCGGGAGTCCCCACGAGGAGATGCCTCCGACCACCGTGAACGGGCGATCGGCTCCGCGTCCGTCGAGCGCTTCGCCGCTGACCGATGGGGCCAACCACGCGGGATCAGCGAGCGGCGGTAGGGGGTCGCGCATCGGGACGTTGACGTAGCTGGGTCCGCCACCGTCCTGCACGATGCGGCTGATCTGCGCGCGCAGCGCGCGCAGCGCCAGATCCGTCTGGGTCGGCTCGCCCAGCGCCAGCTCGGCGGTCACGAAGTTCGCGAAGATGCCGCGCTGGGGCATGGCCTGAGGGGCGCCGCTGCCGAGCAGTTCCCACGGCCGGTCGGCGGCGAGGACGACCAGCGGTATGCCGGAGGCGTGGGCCTCGGCGACCGCTGGCATGAGGTTCGCCACTGCGCTGCCGCTGGTGACGCAGACGGCGACGGGTTTGCCCGAGGCCTTGGCGATTCCGAGCGCGATGAAGCCGGCGCTGCGCTCGTCGATGTGGCTGAGGCACAGCAGTCGCGGTTGCGCCGCGAGGGCGAACAGCAGGGGGCTGTTGCGGCTCCCGGGACACAGCACCGCGGCAACCAGGCCGCCGCGCACCAGCTCCTCGGCGATGCAGCGGCACCACAGGGCGTTGAGATTGGCGTCGACGTGCGCCATCAGGTCATGCCGGCGATGCCGGCCTTCCGGCGGCTGGCCTCGGTCGCTTCGCGGATGCGATTGAAGGCCTTCACCGGATCGCGGACGCCACGCAGCCGGACCTGCGGGGTCGTGTGGTCGACGGTGTCCAGGACGATGTCGCCGACCCCGAGGATGCGCGAGATCAGCGGCAGCTCGAGGTGGACATCGCGGACGCGATACAGCTCGAGGTTGTCCATGCGCCGGAGGATCAGCCCCTGACTGATCATCAGGCGATCGGCCATCAGGTCGTAGCGCACCAACCGCGACGCGATCCATGCCTGCGCCACCAGCAGGACCGGGATCGCCAAGGCGACCCAGCTCCAGCGCGCGATGGTCGTCAGCCATGGCTGGATCGGCTCGAGCATCGGCAGCGACTGCACGAGGTTAGGGAGCCACCAGCGCGCCGAGGCGATCCAGAGCGCGATCAGCGTCCACAGGACGAGTCTGCCCGCGCGCGATCGCATCGAGGGATGCTGGCTCCAGACGACGTCGCTCATGTCCTGCTCACGTCCTGATCATGGCTTGGTGATGCCCTGGCTCATGCCCTTGGCGTATCAGGTCATCCGACTCGGTCGACGGGAAGTCGCCGGCAGCCTGTCCCACACTGCTGCACGTGACCGGGAAGACACCGGGTGCCTGGACCCGGCGCATCGCGATAGTGGCCGAGTGCCCGCGCGACCGCATCCCATGTCTCTGCTCGCCGCACTCTGCCTGGTCGGCTCGACCGTCGCCGCGGCCGAACGCATCAATCAGGAGGGGCGCATCCTCGGTCCCGCCCCCAGCGTCTCGACGCCCATCCTGTTCAATACCGCCCAGGCCGATGCGGTGGCGTCGGCGATGCAGGTCATGCCGCTGACCAGCGCCTGGAACGAGGACATCAGCCAGGCGCCGGTCTTGTCGAACTCGAACGCGATGATCGCGCGGATCATCACCGACCTGTCCACCTACACGCCGGCGCGCACCACGCTGCGTGCGTTCTATGAAATGAATTTCGTCCTGGTCCCCGACGGCCAGCCGCTGGTCCCGATCTCGTTCCTGGTCTATCCGGGAGACTCCGATCCCAGCCCGTATCCGATACCCGCGAACATGCCCATCGAGGGCTGGCCGAACACCAGGAGCGAGACGCTGTCGCAATGGCAGCAGGATGTGAACAACGCCGGAGGGGACCGGCATTCGTGCGTGGTCGCGCCGGGAAGCATGCAGCTGTGGGAGACCTGGCAGGCCAAGCTCGTCAGCGGAGCATGGCAGGCGTCCAACGGCGCCCGGTTCACGATCGCGGCCAATACCCTGAGGACGCCCGGCTACACGTCAGGCGATGCCGCCGGCCTGCCGATGTTTCCCGCGCTCGTGCGCTACGACGAGTGCCAGCGCGGCATGGTCGAGCATGCGATGCGCATCGTGGTGAAGCATTCGCGCGCGCAGTACATCTATCCTGCGACGCACGATGCCTCGACGCCGTCGACCACCGACCCGGATGTTCCGGCCATGGGTCAGCGCGTGCGCCTGAAATCCAGCTTCGCGATTCCATCCGGGTGGACCATCCAGGAGAAGGCCGTGCTGCGCGGTCTGAAGAAGTACGGCGCGCTGGTCGCCGACAACGGCGGCTTCTTCTCGATCTCGGTGACCCCCGACGACCGCTATCCCTCGGGCTGCTTCAACAACCTCTCGACCATTGGCATCGGCAATTTCGAGATCGTCCAGACCACCGGGGCGACCCAGGGACCGCGCTCCGGCGGCGCTCCGACGGCGGACGCCGGCGCCGATCAGACCACCGCGTCGTCGAGCGTCTTGCTCACCGGGGTGGTGAGCGGATCGGGCGTCACGGCGGGGTGGTACCTGTACCCGTCGGCCCCGGCTCCGGGAACGGTGACCTTCGCCAACGCGGCCTCTGCGGCAACGACGGCGATGTTCAGCGCGGCGGGGACCTACACCCTGATGCTGCGGGCGACGGACGGCATCCACGCGCCCGCCTACGACGCGGTCCTGGTGACCGTCGGTCCGGGATCGACGACCAGCACCACGGGCGGCACGTCGACCAGCGGATCATCTGGCAGCCCGACCGGCAGCGCATCGACCAGCGGATCTTCGAGCGGTTCGACCGCGACCGTCGATAGCGGAGGCAGCGGTTCGGGATCCGGCGGCTGCGGCTTCGGCGCGATGGTCGGATCCGCCTTGGCCCTCATGGTCGCGCGGCGCCGACGAGCCCCCTGAGGGAGCGGGAAGGGTGCGGGGGGTCTGATGTTGCGGGAATGGATCTCCTAGTATCCTGTGCCTGACCACCTTACCCGAGGATCCGCCATGACCCCGAAGCAAGCCGCCGCCCGTCTCCTGCTCCAGTGCCTGGACAACGGCAAGGTGCCGAGCCAGCTCACGCGCGAGGACATGGCGACGGTCCTGGGCGGACGCATCAGCGATCAGAAGCGCGAGAAGATCCTCGAGTTCGTCACCAAGGTCAGCGCGCCGTTCCGCGATCGCCTGTCGAAGATCGTCGGCGAGGCCACCCCGGCAGGCGGGGCCGAGGACGCCAGCGACGCCTGACGCGACGGCTGCCTGCCGTCGGTGACCCGTCTCCATGCGCTCACCAGGTCTGCGGATCCTTCTCCAGCCGCTGGATCCACTTGATCGCTCCGAAGAACGACGCGACGGTGTTGCTGACCGGCAGTTTTTCACGTGAGTCGTCGACCCAGCCGCTGCTTCCGCGCACCGCGCCGTTGGTCGCGAACAGACCGCTGAAATCGAGTCCGTGGTCTCCTGCTTCGCTGTAGTGTTCGACCGCATTCGCGCCGCCGCCCTGCATGGCCGTCCATTCGGCCCGATACCAGAGGATGCGCTCGTTGCCGCGGATCTGCCGGAACATGTCCTCATCCGGGAACACGCCTGACTCCTGGGCGGTCACCGGCTCGAGGTCGCGGCTGAATCCGGGATCGGTGGTCGACCAGAAGCGGTATCCCATGCTCGCTCCCGCACCGCAGGCGATGATGAACACTCCGTGACCCTGCAGGGCCACATGGTCGAACCAGGGATCGGCATTCGCATCGTGGTCTGAGGGCAGCTCGCGGTAGACCCGGAACCAGCCGAGGTTCGTGCTGTCGCCGCGAGGCCTGCGGTCGCCGAGCCGGAATTCGGTCCAGGTGTCATTCACCGGTTGGGGATCGAGCATGCCGACGCCATCGACCAGGCGGCATTGGTCGAGGTACGGTTTCCATGCCGTCGTCATCAAGGCGTTGGATTGCTGGCGGTGCGCGTCGCGATTCCCGGTGTTGTAGGCCGCATCGATGACCACGGATGGATCATCAGCGGGGTCGGCTGTCACCGGGTTGTAGACCTTGGTCGCGCGCACGGCGTATGGCGCGGTGCGCATGACGTACATGTCGCCGCGCATCGCCGAACCGGGGCATGGCCATCGCCTGCTACCCGCGCCAGGCAGCTGCGCGGATGGCGAATACGTGTAGGCGTTCTGGGGATCCTTCTGCGGATCGATGACGTCGTCGTGGGGATACGCCGGCCACGAGGCGCTCCACCAGGTGGGGACCGGCAGCCTGCCGTTGTTCACATCGGCGGGATTGTCGATGCGCGGTCCGCGCGGTCCGATGCTGCCGTCCCGGACGTCGGTCCAGCCGTAGCATTCGTAGCCCCGCGAGCCGTCGCCGAGCGGACTGGCGCCGGCGGCCGTGGACCGCCAGCCCAGGCGCGAGGTCTCCTGGAGATATTCCAACGCGCTCGCGAGCATGATGCGCGCCTGCGAGTCGCGGACCATCAGGATCGATTCCTCGCTATCTCCGCGCATGAGGGCCAGGAAGGTGACCGAAAGGACCAGCAGGATCGTGCTCAGACCGGTGACGATGATGAGGATGGACCCCCGTCTATTCATACACGTCGCCCATCGGCTTGAGCGATGGCTGATCGATGGTCGATTTCCAGCCCCAATGCTGTCTCGCGCCGCGCAGGGTGGCGCCGAGCATGGTGCCTCCGAGTTCGACCACCCGCCCCGTGGTCGGATCCTGGACGTGTATGGTGCAGATGGCTTTGTCTGAGCCCTTCTGCCGGAAGCGCAGGACCGAGGTGGCCAGCGATGGGGTGGAAGCGCCCTTCGAACCCAGGTCCGGCGCCGGATCATCGGTGATGTTGCGGGGGATGTGCACCGTGCTGCTGGTGTAGTCGCGCATCTGCCGGGCGAAGACGCTGGTGCGATTGCTCTGCTCGAAATTCGCCTGGCGCTCGACGTCCTTGTCGATCGCCAGCCACGGATCCCGGGTCGGTCGGTCGATCGTCGGACCGGCGGTGAAATTGGTGTTGGCGAAATCGAGCGGGGTGAAGCGCGTACCGATGAACAGGCCGACCGACGCGCGCGATTGCTTCTGCACCCAGCCTGAATCCATGTCCTGCCAGAAGCTCTCGCCGTTGATCTGCTCGAGATCGGCGAACCAATGGGGATTCCCGGTGCCATAATCGGCGTCTGGAAACGAGAACACGGGGCCGGCCCAGGGGTCCTTGAACAGGCGTCCGCGTGAGCCCGGCATGCCGTGGAAGTAGTGCTTGAGGACGTTGCCGACCACGTCGCCGACCGTCGGCACGCTCATGGTATCGGGATCGAAGCGTACGGTCGGCGCGAGCGTGATCGCCTTGGGCACGGTCAACGACCAGGGGATCTCGCCCTTGTCGAAATGCGATCCAGACATGGCGATGTTGGCGACGGTGTTGTTGGTCGCCGGCCGCAGGATGAGGTTGATGGTCCCGGGCGGCATATAGGTGTAGACCCCAGCGTGGCCGAGCCGCTGGAACAGTTCCCACATCAGCGTCGGTCGGGCGCCCTGGGTGGCGTCGGTTGCAGTTGGCGTACCGCCCTCCTTCATGCCGAGGTTGCTGGTCAGGGTGTAGTCGCCCCAGATATGCCAGGGCTCCCAGCCGATCGGCAGGGTGTTCCAGTCGAAGCTGTCGCACGGGCTGTCGCTGTTGCCGAAAACCGGCTTGGCGCGATATCCTGCGATGGTGGTGCCATCCGAGCGGTCGTAGCCGTACGGCCTGGGGGATTGCATGAAATAATTGCGGTACCAGCTGCGCTTGTCGTTCGGCTGCACCCAGTTGGGATTGAGTTCACCGACCTTCTTGAACGCCACTGGCTTGAAGATGCGCTTGTTGTCGAGGTTGTTGCCCAGATCGGCGCCGTTGACCACCGCGTCGCTCATGTGCCCCTTGAGGAACGGGTACTGGGGATTTGCCGTCGAGTTCCAGAAGTCGACATCCTCGGCGTTGAGGAAGTAGCCGGTGCGCAGCAGGGTGCTCTCGGTGCTCATGCGGTTCATCAGCGAGATGGTCTGGCTTGCCTGCCTGAAGGCCGAGACCGCTATCATCATGATCATGCTCGACAGGCCGATCGCGATCAGCAGTTCGATCAGCGTGAATCCGCGCGCAGCGTGTCGCATGGTGCCTCCCTGACGTCAGTTGCGGATGGTCGTCCACGCGACCGGATCATAGAAATTGTAGCGGCAGACTTCAGCAGCGCGCATCCGCACCGTCATCGGCACCGGACCGCACTCGAACGATCCGCTGAAATCGCGGTCGGCTCCCCAGTGCCCGAGCGTCCACCACGGAGACCATTGCGCGGTGTCTCCCTGCGCCCACTCCGCCTTCCGCGAATAGAAGATGCCGGGATGGCGGGAATCGTAGTAATCCGATTCGCCGGCATCGATCATCGCGGCGGGCCGGTTCTGCAGGGTCCCGTCGCGCTCGGGATTGGCCCAGACCAGACCCTTCTCGGGATTGCCCAGCAGCTTGCCTTGCCAGAACCAGCCACTGATGCGGCCGGTGTTCCCATCTCGTCCGAGAGTGCTGTAGTCGATCGGCGCGCTCGGTGCCGATTCCGCGTCCTCGTACTGCTTCCAATCGACCAGCCAGAACACCACCTGCCTGCAGCGCTCGGCTGGCGCGAACGGATCGTTGTACCAGTATGTATCGTGATGCGGGCTGACCGCGACGTTGCGCTTCCCGTTGGCGGAGCCATGCAGGAGGTTCAACCAGTCGGCGAAGTCCTCCTGGGTCTTGTACGCTACGACGGGATCGGGATTGGGCGAGCCGAAGACGAAGGTGTTCGGTGGGCCGTTCGCGCCGTTGATGTTCGCGGCGGTATACTTGAGCGGTGAATCGATGTAATCCGGATACGACCACTGGGCGCCGAAGGCGGCTTTGCGCGATCCCCACATCACGTGGTACGATTGGTTGGAGGCGAGCGACCGCATGGCCTTGCCGGCGCCATCGAACAGGTGGAACGCGTAGAGCGGCTTGTCGACCATGGTCTGGCGATTCAGCGGTTTGGGGACGATCAGGTCGTAGGGGTTCTCGCTGATGAAGGCCATGCCCCAGCGCATGAAGGTCTCGTGGGCGTTGCGCGCCCATCGCGAGTCGGCTCCTGCGAGACTCGCGTCGTAGCTCGTGACCATACGCAGGATGTTGCCTGCTTTGTCAGTCCCGTCGGTGGTCCCGAAGCGGATGTTCCCGGCGGCATCGAATGCGCCGCGATCGGCGTAGGGCGGTGGATTGGGGTTCAGGCGCGGACCGGTGAAGCGGTGATAGACAATGCGCTTCCCCGTCAGGTCCTGCTGGAACATCGCCGGGTTGGTCGCCCAGTCGGCGTCGGTCAACAGCGGCGCCGGGGGATTCGCCTGCGACGTCGGATGGTACGGATCCCACAGGGAGATGTCATCGCGGGCCAGCGCCTTGTAGGGCATCTTCTCGTCGGGGACGAGATTCACGTCATCAGTGGGATCGATGGTGCCCTTGTCGTCGATGAAGGGGGGCTTGTAGCCCGTGACCAGCATCGCGGCGTGGGCGAGGTAGCTCAGCGCCAGCACCTGCGAGGGGTGGATGTCCTTCGGATTGGGCGGATCGATGATCTGCATGAGCGGGTTCTGCGCGATCGGCAGATTGGCGAGGAGATCGGCCACGTTGGGATCAGCCGCGCTTGCCAAGAGGTTGCCGGCCGGAGCGCTGTGGATGGTGATCGGCCCCGGCAGGAATCCCGGCACCGCGGGAACGGGGCTCTGGACGCGAGCCCACAGCGCCAGGGCCGCGGTGCGGTACATCACCCGCCGCTGCAGCGACGGTAGGCCGACCCGGATCTGGTCGTACCAGTCGAAGCGGTGGGTCTCGTGATCCTCGTTGAGGATGTCGGTGCCGCGGTAGGTGCTGCCTGGCAGCCCGATCGCTGGCGACGGCATCGCGGTGAGCATCGGCGTGTTCGGCGGCCATTCGACCTTCTGGCCCAGACCGTCGATCGGTCCCTTGTCGGCATCGATGGAGATCGGAGGGACGTAGGGCGGATCGCACTTGTCGATCTCGAGCTGTCCCCGCAGCTTCGAATATTGATGGTGGATGCGCATGTAGTGGTAGTTCACCAACCGGCGGAATTCATCGACGCCGGCGATCCACTGGCTGGAATTCGCAGTGCCCCCCTTGAGCGTGTCCGAGCGCGCCAGCCACTCCCAGTTGTTGCCTTGATAGAGGTCGGTGACGTGGTTCTTTCCCCAGCTGAACTGCTGCCACGAACCCAGGAGAATGTCGGTCCGGTAGATGTCGTAGATCCATTGCCCGTTGAGCTGACGGTACCAGACGTGGTTGGATCCGTAATACCGGCGGGGAATGACCTCGCTCTTGGCCTGAGGCGGGAATGGCCAGATCTCCTTCGGAACCGGGCACATGGGCTCGGTCGGGAGCGCATTCTGCTGGGCGTATCCGGTGACTCCCCACACCAGGCGCTGCAGTTCGGGAGACCGGTCGCGATTCGCGCCGAGCGCCGTCTGTCCCGCCGACGCACCGCGGGTCGGATAGGGATCCATGTAATAGATCTGGCCGCCGCTGTCGAGGATGGTCTGGATCGCGTCGCCCGGAGAATCCAGCCGCCGCGCGATCCGCGGCGGCACCGGATAGTTCCCCTGGTTGCTGTTGACCACCACGCGCTCGAGGTCGAACTGCCCGACGGTGTTGAATATGTGCAGCCGCTGGAGGTCGGCGGCCGAGGTCGGCGCGTAGCCCCAGTGGTAGGTGATGTTGGACTGCTTGAAATCCTGGGTGGTCTGGCTGAATCCCTCGATGAGCTCGTTGGCCTTGACGCTGGCGAAGATCTGGGCACGCGATATCTGCTGCGCCTTGATGCCGATCGGCAGCAGCATCATCACGCTGATGACGGCGACCGTCACCAGCAGCAGGCTGATGGTGACCTCGAACAGCGAGAATGCGGATCGCGGGTTCATGGCGGGTGCTCGGTCTCAGCAGCGTCTGCAGCCGACGGCGAACAGACGGCGCGCGAGCAAGCTCATGATCAGCGCCGAGCCGGCCACGCCGCTTCCCAGGCCACAGCCCGCGCCGCTTCCGGTGCCACCGGTGTCGATGGTGTCGACGGTCGCAGTCGTCCCGCCGGTGCTCGACGATCCCGTCGAGGAACTGGATCCGCTGGTCGATCCCCCCGTGCTCGAGGATCCGGTGGTGGTGCCGCCGGTCGTCGTACCGGGAGGGCTGGCGGGGGCGATGGTGATGGACAGGGTCCTCGAGCCGCTGCCGGTGGAATTCGCAGCGCCGACCACCACCGCGGCAGAGCCGGGAATGGTGGGCGTCCCCGTGATCAGACCGCTGCCATTGACCGTCGCCCATCCGGGCAGTCCCGTCGCGGTGAAGGAGGTCGGCCCGTTCGAGGCCGTGATCTGATAGGTGAACACCGCACCGATGGTGGCATTCGCGGTGGCTGGGCTGGTGATGACGGGAGCGCCGCTGCCGCTCGCCGTGCGCTCGGCTGCGCCGATATCCGCGGATCCGCCGGACGGACGGAGATTGCCGTTGGTATCGGTGGCAGGGATGTTGGCGGCGGCGACCGCGCCGGCAGCGTCGATGCACGGGGAGGAGGCCTGGAGCGTATAGTCGCCGGCAGTCTGGTTCGTGAACTGAGGTACGCCGCTGAGCGCAGACGCGTCCTTGCCCGAAGCCTTCCACGCGCTCAGGCTCTGGCCCATGATGGTGGCCGAGCTGGAATAGAAGTTGGCATCGGCATAGGCGACATCGCTGGCGTTGCCGCCGCTGGTGACGGTCCCGAGCATGATGTTGCCGTACCAGCGGGTATTCGGCGCGGCGCCGTAGAATGCCAGGCATTCGTGCCCGGCCAGGGCGATGGTGCAGAAGCGGATGACGTTGCCGGAACGCCCCGGGCGCAGGATGAACGCCCCGGATTCGCTCGGCGTTCCGTTGGCGAACACCAGGTTCTGGAACGTCCCGTTGTTCGCCCACTGGTCGACGAAGGACTGGTCGCGCAAGACGGTGCCATCGACGACGACGTTGTCGCTCCATGACTCCAGCCGGGACATGCCGGCCAGCTCTCCGCCCTGGAAGAGCACCGGCCCGGCCATCAGCGAGACCTTGCCGCCGTTGACGCGGAAGTTGCGGAAGGTGATCGCGCCTTGGTTCGGCCCATGAGTGGTGAAGGCGTCGTAGAATCCGCCGTCGCCGGACTCGGCGTGATCCGACACGCAGTCGATCCACTCGTGGACGCACGACGCGGCTGGCGCATTGGCGTCCGCATAGGAGACGTAGATGGTGTTGCAGCCGCTGACCCTCGGCGCGGCGTAGGCGCAGGTGATGCGTCTGCCGATGAAGGCCGTGGAGTTGATGACCCCGATGTTGTGGCGCCCGCAGCGGTATGCCTCGCAATCCTCGACCAGCACGCCGGTGCTGCCCTGGATGCGGATGCCGTAGCCCTGATTGTTGCCGTCATCGAGTTCTCCCGCGGTCTCGTCGACGACGAGATTGCGGAAGACCAGGTGGTTCTTGTCGTTGCTGTAGATGACGTTGCCGCGGACGCAGACGGTGTAGGTCTTGCCGTCGGTCCGCGGGTCGCTCGACGAGGCGATGGTGAGGATCGGGGCATTGTAGGTGGCGGCCGAGGTGCCCAGGAAACGATGATCCTGCAGGACATAGATCTGACCGGCGGGCAGACCGGGAAGGGCGCAGCTGTAGGTCCCGCTGCCAGCGGGGGTGAACGAGGCGTTGGCGATCGGATCGCTGCCCCAGAATATGGGCTTGGCTCCGCTGCCGAAGGTGTCGAAGACGATCGGATTGCCGGCGGTGCCGCTGGAGCGGGGCCACAGGCGTCCTCGCCACTCGCCTCCGCGGGCGAAGAGGATGCGGTCGCCGGCGGTGAACGTGGTGGCGTTGACCTTGGTCAGCGACTTCCATGCGGTCGACGGCGTCAGCCCGTCGCGGGCATCGCTCCCAGCCGGATCGACGTGGTAGGTCGCGGCGCCCGCCCTGCTGCCTGCCGCGAACAGGACGGTGAGCAGCAACGCCTGACACGCGCGTCGGACATGGGCAGCGGCCGGTCGGTGGTGCGATCTCATGGGTCGTGGTCCTCGGGACGGGTGGTGGACGATCGCCGGGACGGGGGCCTGGACAGGAAAGTGATCAAGAGAACTACTCATTTACTCATTAAATGACTTTTGTTGCTGCTGGTCTAGATCGCGGCACTGGATTGGCAATTGACAACTCCAAACCAGCGGCACCAGTGTGATGAGCCTCAGCGATGGGTCCTTGGGGCACCTGCGTAACCAATTGTAATTATTTCAATTACATTAGTGATTCGTTGCATCGGTCCCAGTGATGCTGGATTAATCATTGCAAGGTGAGGCTACCGAGGCATATCTGGGAGCCACCCAAGTCACTTGATGAGTATATGAGTCAAAAACCCCTCAAGAGAACCCCACTCCACCAGCAGATCGCGGCCATCCTGCGCCGCGAGATCACCGAGCGGATGAAGCCGGGCGACAAGCTCGACGCCGAGAGCCGACTCGCTGAGCGCTTCGAGGTGAGCATCCTCACCATCCGCGAAGCCCTGAGCGCCCTGGCCCAGGAAGGCCTGCTCGAGCGCCGCCATGGCAGCGGAACCTTCGTCTCGCGTATCGAGGATACGCGCCAGGTCGCCGTGCTCATCGATGCGGACATCTCGCATCCGCGCACCTCGCCGTTCTTCCTGATGGTCACCCAGCGCCTGCGCGCCTACTTCAAGGACCACGGATACGAGGCGAGGCTCTATGTCGGGCACGCGCAGCCCGAAGGCCGGGCGCCCACGGCGCTCACCTGCCAGGAATTCCTCGATGACGTCGCCCGCAAGGCTATCCGTGGAGTGGCGGCGGTGTCCACGCTGCCGTTTCCGGGATGGCTCGGCCAGCTGTCGCGGCAAGGAGTCCCGGTGGTCAGCCATGGCGATGCACGTTTCCCCTACAACATCGACCTCGATTATTCCCAGCTCGCGCGCGATGCGGTGCGGCGCCTCGCTGACGGCGGCTGCCGGCGCATCGCGATGGTCGCGTGGGACCCGCAGCGGGGACCCCACGTGACCAGCTTCAAGGAGGCGGTCCGTGAGGTGGGCGCGTCGACCCATGAGGAGTGGATCCGCACCGATCTGTTCCCGGTGTCCACTGGAGCCGGCTGGGCGCAGTTCCGCGAGCTGTGGGCATCGAATCGGGAAAAGCCCGATGGCCTGGTGGTGTCGGACGACAGCCTGTTCCCCGATGTCATCGCTGCGATCCGGGATCTGGGCATCCGTGTCCCCGCGGATCTGCAGATAGCCGCGCACGGCAACACCGGCGCCGTGTTGCGTCCGCCGTTCCAGGCGACGCGCATGCTCGCGAATCCCGACGCCGTGGTCGCGGCGATGGGCGCGATGCTGGTCCAGCTCATGCGCGGCGAGCGGCCCGAGTCCGAGGTCGTGCTCCTCCCGTTCGAAATCGTCGAGCCCGAAGCGGTCGGCGTGGATGGCGGTTCGTCTGATGACGCCTCGCTGCCTGGTCGAAGCCCCTGAGTCCGATCCTCCGCCTGGTCAGCCCGGGCCCTGCGCAGCACGAGGCGTCGATATGAGCGATCTCTTCTTCGGAGACGGCAAGCTCCACGCCTCCGTGTCGCGCGGTCCTGACCAGATCACCCTGAGCGTCCTGGATCGCGCCACCGGACGGCGCTGGCCCAGCGTCCCCGTGGTCACCGCCGAGGTCTACGACAAGGCGCAATTCCGCTGCGATATCGTGCGCGGATTCCGCATCGACCGCTGCGAGGCGATACCGGACGGAGTCCACATCATCCTCGGCGACGGCTTCCGCCGCATCGCCTTCGGGGTGTGGCTACGTATCCGCGACGGCGAGCTGGTGATCACCGTGCCACCGAGCGAGGTCTACGAGAACAAGCCGGCGGTGTATCGGGTCTTCTCGCTCGTCCTGCTTCCCGGGATGATGATCGCTGCCGGATCCGCGGCCGAGCTGATCCTGCCGCTGAACACCGGCATGATCTGCCATCCGGCCGACAAGGCGGCGGTGTCCGACCGCTTCATGATCTACGGCGAGCAGTCGCGGTGGGAGCTGATGCCCACGCTGCCGGTGTGCGCGGCGCATGGGCCCGACGGCGGCATCATGGCGCTCGCGGCCCAGGGCGCGGCCGATACCGATTGCCATGTGGCGACCGACGGACTCGGCTCCGGCCAGGTCGGATTCGGCGTGTCGCTGCGGCAGCATTGGACGGATCCGGTCGATCTCGGGCAGCGCGAGATCCGCTACCTGCCGATCGCTCCGGCCGCAGATGCGGTGCATGCCGTGGCCAAGCGCCTGCGCCGGCATGTGATGGACGATCTGGGGAAGAAGACCTTGGTCGAACGGGCGGCCGAATCCCCGGAAGTCGCCTACCTCCTCGACGCGTCCATCATGAAGCTGTTCTACGGCGTCCAGAACGAGGGCATCATGATGTACGGCGTGCCCAAGGACGGACACGTCGGCTTCAAGCAGTACATGTCATTCGCCGAGGCGCGGGACGGACTCAGCCGCCTGCATGCGGCAGGTATCGGCAAGGTGCTCACGCAGTCGGTGGGATGGAACCCGCGCGGCCACGATGGACTGTGGCCGACACGCTTCCCGATCGAGGAGCGGCTCGGGGGCGAACGCGCCTTCCGCGAGCTGATCGCGCACGGCAACGCGCTGGGCTACCACATGCAGGCGCATGACAACTATCTCAGCTCCTACGAGGCGTCGCCGCATTTCGATCGCGATCAGGTGATCCAGGATGTCTATGGCGAGCCGATGGGCCTGGGCGAATGGGGGGGCGGCGTCACCTTCATCAATTGGGCGATGGACCTGCCCGACGACCGGCTGGCCGGCGAGATGCGCCGGGTGCGGGCGCTCGGGCTGCGCGGCGTCGCCTACAATGATGGCATGGGCAACCCGCTCTACCGCAACTACCATGCGAAGCACCGTGGGTCTCGCGGCGATTACGCGCGCGGCGTCGTGCGCATCCTGGAGGCCGCGCGCTCGGTGTACGGCGCCGCCGGTACCGAGACCGGCTTCCTCTACGCCGCACTGCCCGCCGATTCCATGGCCAATCCCGGCGACGAGGGGCACATGCGCGCCTGCCGCTCCGAGTGGCCGGTGACCGCGCTGCAGGACCGCCGCGTGCCGATCTGGCAGCTCGCCCTGCACGGGCTGATCGTACTCGAGAACCAGGGCCACGACTGGCCGAGCACCATGCGCGCCGTGCTGATGGGCGACCACCCGCGAGCCGAATGGTCGGCGCACCCGGGCATGATGCCGGTGCTCGACGACGCGATGATCGGGGTGCTCAAGGCCCGCCATGACCTGATCCTCGGACGGCACGGCCATCTCCAGACCCAGGAGCTGATGGAGTGCACCGACATCGCCGCTGATGTCTGCCGCACGCGTTTCGCCGACGGCACCGAGGTGATCGCCGACTTCGCGCGCGAAGAGCTGTTCGTCGACGGTCAGGCGATCGAGGCTCCGGCGGCGCTGCCGCCGACCCGGCGCGAGGCGACGGCGAGGCTCGCGCGCTGAGTCGACCCACCTGGCAGACGGCCAGTGCCGGGCCGGACGATGGCTCCTGACGCCGGAGGTCGCCTCAGTGTGGGGCCGCGTCCGACGCCTTCACCGCGGGTCCCAGGATCTGACGCATGAATTCGTACTCCTCGCTGAACGAAGGGTCGTCTTTGAATTCTGCAGCCGCGCGCTTAGCCACCGCCAGAGCCTTCTGCGGCGCCTTGCTCAATGCGGCGCGCCACGCGACCCAGAACCACTTCGGCTTGTAGTTGATCTCCTCTTTCCAGAGCTGGATCACCTCGCCGTACCATTTGTCATCGAGGCAGCGGGAGGCGTCTCCGAGCCACTGGGCGGTACTGTCACGCAGTCGCTTATCGTTCTCCTTGGCGACGGCTTTCAACAACTCGCGCAACGTCTTCGCGTCCTTCTCGACCAGCGCGAGCACCACCCGGCCCAGTTGTTCGAGGGATTCGGTCTTCGCACTGTCGAGGCCGAGCTTTCCTTGGGCGGCGGCGGCAGCGACGAGTGCGCGCCCGAACCGCTTCACCTGCTTGGTGTCCACGGTCTCCTTGTCTATCGCAAATTCCTGGGCCATGACGCCGTACCAGAATGGGACGGAGAGCTTGATCCACTGCAGGTCGGACTCCAGCTGGGCCTCGTCCTCGAGATCCTTCCGCTGGTAATGGTCCTTCTTCGCCGTCGCGGGGAACGTGGCGGACTCCAGGCGCTCGATGAGCTTGTCCTGACCCAGGCGGAATTTCAGCATTGCGCCCAGCGCCGCGTACTGGCCCAGGACCTCGCCGACATCATCGCTGTCGCGGAATGAGATGTGCTTGGTCCAGACCTCTCCCGCTTTCTGGAGCTGCGCCTGGGCGGGATCCTTCTGGATCTCCTCGATTCCGACGCCGGTGATCAGTTCGAGCGACACGCCGTGGAATGCGGCGACCAAGCTCTTTACCGTGGCCAGCTGTTCCCAGGTCTTGGGGTCGAACTTCGGGTTCGCCGCGATGCCCGCCAGGGTCATGATCGCATTGTTCATGGGGCCCTGGATCTCCTTGAGGGTCCGGGTCGACAGATCCCAGGCCTTCAGCTTATTGAATTGCGCCGCGAGGCCGCAGCAGATCTGGGCGATGCCATTGCCCAGCTGCTCACGGGTGGCGGGGATCTGCTTCTCGAGGATGTCGAGGGCGAGTGCACGAGCCTGGTCGTCGAGCTTCGCCTCGTGCATGTGCCCCACCTGTTCCAGGTTCATCTGCAGTTTGCCGACCGGATCGACGGTCACATCGATGGCCTTCTGCATGTACTCGACCGCGAGCGCGTGCTGCCCGGTGAAATTCGCGAGCCCGGCGAGTTCCCGGTAGTTCGCCGGATCCTTGTCCCCGGCATCGATCATCTTCTTCATGGTGGTGATGCCGCGGGCGTAGGTCTGGTACTGCCAATCGCGCTGCACATCGACCATGGCCTTCGAGTACTCGGGCTCGGCGAAGATGCGCCAAGACAGGCGCCATGCTCCACGCGTGTTCTCGCCGGAAAAGCGTAGCAGGATGCCCAATCCGTCGGGATCGACGGCGGCGGCTTGGTCGAACGAGGCGTACAACGCACGGAGAGCATCCGGCAGCGCCTTGGCCGAGAATTGCATCGGCGGCCCGGTCTGCAGCAGAGTGACGCGCCAGGAATCATCCGGTTTTTCGGCATAGACGAACGCTGTGTGGCCCGGCAGGAGCGCGCAGTGGCCATGGAGGCCCTTCTTGACGCAGATCGATTCGTAGAGCTCGGCGATGTCGTCGCAGTCTCCGCGCATGACGCCGCCTGCCACGTTGGCGACGGTCTGATCAGCGGTCTGATGGATCTCGCCGCTGAGTTGCTTGCTGCCGATGAGGAAGGGGAAACGGGGATCGGGGCTGTCGTAGACGTAGCTGTAGAGGTACTCGCCGACCAGATCCACATATCCTGCGTCGGGCAAGAGCTTCGCCGCATCGCCGAGGAATCGCGCGACCTCGCTCGGGCTGCCGTCCTTCGCGGGGATCAGCACCCCAGCCGGCACGATCAACCGGCGGGGATCGCCGTTACACGCGCTCAGGACCAGGTGCGGAGGAAGCGTGTTCTCGGCGCCATGGGTCATGCGCGTGTCCGCGACCTCATCGCGCCAGACCTTCGCATCGGCGGTGAAAGCTTTTCCATCCCAGCTTCCGAGCAGGCGCTTCTTGTGGTACACGCGCGCGGCCGTTGCCTTGTCCGCATCGGTCAGCGGGTCGGACTTCGCAGGAAGGTCGACCACCAGGTCGAGGTCGAAGCGGCGCTTCCTCTGGGCTCCGGATCCGAGGAACAGTGGCTCGAGGTGCGGCACCGCGTACGAGACGCGGTTCGGCAGCGTCAACGTCCATCCGCCATGGCCGAAGGCGTCGCGCATCTCGGACAGGCTCGCGGTACCGTCGGTGAAGGTCAGGGTCGCCGTCATCTTCTCGGCATCGACGATCGCGCCCTTGAGTTCGTCGGTGCACTTCGAGTCCTTGATGATCTGGGTGAGCCAGCCGGTGCGGGCGACTCGGCGGGCGAAATCGGGGGTGAATTCGTCGGTGGCGCCGGCGAGGTCTTCCTGGCACATGAGGTCGAGCACGGCCTCGGTCGCCTTGCGGGCGTCGTGATTCATGCCTACGCCGGGAAGCTTGGCCTTGAACTGCTGGACCGCCGTCGCGAGCCGCGCGAGATCCTTCGCGCGATCCGCGAGCTTGATGTCGATCCTCTTGAGCAGCTTGTCCTCGACCACCACGGTCTTGTCGCCGCGCAGGACCGGGCCGGCGAGGATGCTGACATCCAGCGACCAACCCGACACCGCTGCGGGTTTGGCTACCTTCGCCAGCGTACGCAGGTGCTTGATGGCTTCGGGATGGCTCACGATCAGCGCAGGCGGCACCGCGATGATGACACCCGCCACCTCGACCATCGGGCGGCCATCGACGAAGTCCGATATGACGACACCAGCGCCCGCGGCGTCCTCCCAGGTGAAGCTGCCGTCCTTCTCGATCAGCCCGGGAATCTTCGCCAGTTCATCGCGGTGCCCGGTCGCACCGGATGTGTCCACGCACCAGGCCATCGCCAGGGGGAGGAGCAGGCTCGCGAACGTGGAGAGGGTACGGGTGGCGATCATGTGTGCTCCGGAGTCGTTCGGGAATAGCAGCGAGAATTGGACCTGGACAGCCTGCACATGCAAGCTCGGCCGCGGGCGCGCTGGTATGCCCATGCATACGCTCGGCACTGGTCTATTACTTCTGCGGCGCTGTCGGCACTGATGCTGCCAGGGCTTCCTCTCGGATCAGCGGAATCCACCGCTCATACATCCGATGCGAGGGATGCAGGGCGTCCGCCGTCAGCATGCGCGTGTCGCCGCCGCTCTCACGCGAGGATGCCGTCACATCGACGTAACTGGCTCCGCGGGCCTTGGCGATCCGGCGGTTGATGGCATTGAAGCGGTCGATCTGCGTGGCGATCCGCGTACGGTCCAACCTGGCCGCGAACGGCGTGACGCTGTAATCGGGGATGGATAGGACGACCACCGAACCCGGCCGGTCGCCCGCATACGTGATGGCCAGTTCGAGCGCCTCGGAGAAATCCCGGTCGTAGGTTTCCTCTGCGACGCCGCGGAACTGGTCGTTCACGCCGATCTGGATGGTGACCAACGAGAATCTGCCAGGAGGCTTCGCAGCGAGCGCCGAGAGCAGGTCGCGGGTGGTCCAGCCCGTGCGCGCGACGATGACGGGATCCGCGATCACCGTCCCGGCAGCACGCAGGGTGGCGGCCAGCTGTGCCGGCCAGCGGTGCCCGGCTTCGACCCCTTCACCGATGGTGTACGAATCCCCGAGCGCCAAGAACGTCATGGCAGGCAGGTGGTCTCCCGTTTCTGCTGCGTCGCCCGGCGTGAGGCAGATGCAGAGGCAGATGAGCAGAGCGCACGCGCAGCGGATCACTGCTGGATCTTGTTGGCCAGTGTGCCCTTCTGGCCATTGACGGTGATCGATCCGCCGACCGAGTTCACCTCGAAGCGGATCACCGCAGACCCGACGGTCACGGTCACGTCGCTCGCCGTGGATTTCGCTTCGGCCTTGGGCACCGTATCGGTCTTGCCGTCTGTCGCCGTCAGGACGTGCAGGAAGACGTCGGATGCCAGTGGTGTCTTCGGCGAGACCTCGAGGCGGCATTCGGGCAGCGGCACGCCCGCCCCCGCCGCGGCGCGCGGAGGGAAGGTCTTCCCTTCGTACGCGTAGAGCTGCGCTCCCTGGTGGAGCGTCTGCTCGGCATTCGCCGGAAGGACCGTCTGGATGAACAGTTTCCCATTGCCGTTGGTCGACACGATGTTCGGTGCCGTGCCGGTCGGCGCCTTGTGGAGATTGAGCACCCAGGTCTTCTTGAATTCCGGCTTGGTCGATTTCACGCGATCGAAGATCACGAACGTCGAAGGTCGGATGAAGACGATCTGACGGGTGAAGACCGACAGCTTCGCCGGATTGTACGCGCGCGAGCAATCGCCCGCGGTGTACATCCAGCTGCCGTGATCCTCATAGGCGAGGACGTCGGCGATGTCGGTCAGCTGTTTGCTCGCGGCGTACATCGGGTAGTCCGCGCATCCGCCGTTGTGACCCATCGGTGTGCCGTACCACGGATACCATTGTCCGCCGTCGTTGGCCGACGCGGGACCGGCGCGGATTCCATCCGGGAATTTCTCGCTCGGATCGTACACCAGCATGGTGTTGTGGGCGATGGATCTCAGGTAGTAGTTCGCGCAGTGGTTCGAGTCGAACGCGTCGTAGACCCCGCTGTCTCCGGCCAGGTGCTCTTGGCGATAGATGAAGAAGTGGCCGACATCCAACTGCTGGTGGGCGGTCATGCGATCCGAGCACTTGAAGAAGAGATAGGTCGAATCCCCATCCCAGGAGCTGCGCGCGTACACGTGTCCGGCCCCGGGCGCGTAATGCGATAGCTTGTACGACTTCAGATCGGCCTTGGCGACCGACAGGTCGTTCCAGAGGAAATCCATGTAGGCGTATTCGGGAATGCACAGGTGCGGGACGATCTGGTTGTAGGTGTGCACCATCTGATGCGCGAGGTCGTTGCGGTAGTAGTTCACCAGGATGCGGCGGGCCGCCAGGATCTTCTCAGAGAATCCGCCATACGTCCCGTAGCCACCGTCGCCGTCGGGCACGGCCCGGTTCATCTCCATCGGCTGATGTCCAGGCAGCATCTGGAACATCGATGCCACAGCGCGGTTGGCGAAGAACTTCGGAGCCAGCGGATAGTAGTCGACGCCTTCGCACAGGCGCGCGGCTTCGCAGAAGACCAGCCACTCGTAGTTCCAGTAATGGATGTAATGGCCTTCGGACCAGGCGCCGCCGTCTCCCGCCAGTTCGAGGCATGGCACCGCGCGCGTGCGGAAGTCGTTGTCGAGCGTCGCGAGGATCTCGGCGGCGCGTGGGTTCTCGTACATGGTCGCGTAGCATGCGAGCCCGATGCCCCAGTTCTTGTAACCGTAATAGCCGTTGTGGAACGGGCTGGTCTCGGAGCCGACGTTGGCGTCGACGGTCTTGTTCATGTACTCGATGAACGTCGCCTTCTCTTCGGCCTTCCAGTACGACCAGCAGTGGTCGTAGACCATGGCGGAGAGCGCGAGATCGTGGCCGAACGTGACGTGTCCGACCTTGATCGGACCGTTGGCATAGACCATGACCCGAGCGATCGCTTCGCGCGCGAGGTCCGCGTCGCCCTCGAGGCAGGACACCAGCGCCATCGCCGGCAACGCAGTCGGGTCGTTGCCGTCCTTGGTCTTGGCGTAGGAGACCATGCCGCTGTAGGCGACTGCGCGTTCCTGGGCGAGTGCCTGGAGCCGCGCACGGCTGCCAAAGAGGCGCGGGTGCTCTTTGGACACCGCGCGGCGTTTCGCTCCGATGCCGGTTGGCAGCTTTCCGCCACCGCTGACCTGCGGGGCGCTCTCTCCGGCGTTGCCGATCTCTGAGTTCTCGCCACCGTCGGTCTTCTTGGCTTCCGCGATGGGCTTCGGCTCGGGAGCCTTGATCTCGAGACCGAGCAGTCCGACCCAGCGCGCGAAGCTCTCGTCCACGCCGGCGGCCTGCATCTTCGCTCGCTCGACCAGGCGCAGGGCGCCGTCCTGATCGCCATCGGACAGGAGGAGCACGGCGGCGAGGATGTAGCCGTCGGCATCCGGACTGTCCTCGGAGCCCGAGGCGGCCTTCATCAAGGTCGCGAGATCGCGGGTCTTGATCGATCGCAGCGGCACGTCGAGACTGGACTCGCCGGACGTGGCCTTCAGCGTTTCGTTCGACTTGTCGAAGCCGGCGAAGGTCATCGTCATCCCCGAACTCCATTGGACCGAATCGATCGACCGTTTGGACAGCTTGCGCTCGACGAAACGGAAGCAGCTGGACCGCAGCTTGTCGGCCGGGTCCGCCTTTGCTTCGGCGGTGGCTGCGGATGCAGCGGTGGAGCACAGCAGGAGGGGGATGAGAACGACGGCGGCGATCGCCCACAGGAACGCGGCGTGACGGGAGGGTGGTATCATGTCCGGGATTCCATCCTCTCGCCGCCGCAGGCGGTGATATGCGCTTTCGAGGTCACGGCACCCCCGGTGTCTGATGGCCATGGCCGGCAAGCCACGGCGTCCGGAACCGAAGCTGAACGCGCGAGCCAGGCCAGGGTTCACCGGTCTCCGCACGGGGGCGACCGTGCAGATCGGGTCAGGCGGGCCTGTCCGCCTAACCCTCGGCCCGGACACGCCCTCATCAAGCGTGAGCACGCCGGACCCGGCCCGGGACTCCTCTCACGAGACTTTTCCCAGGCGCGCGTCCTGCTATCACTGCTTCCCCCCGAGGAGGGTCCCCATGTCGTCCGTTCCCGCGTCCCAGCTCAAGGACCTCTACCCCGTGGTCGACCGCGTCCGTGCCGGCGCGCACATCGCGAGTCAGGCCGACTACCAGACGATGTACGATCGCAGCGTCCAGGACCCCGTCGGGTTCTGGGGCGACATGGCCAAGCGGTTCCTGGATTGGCGACGGCCGTTCGACCGGGTGATGGACTGCTCGTTCAACCAGGGTCTGTCGTCGTGGTTCATCGGCGGCCAGCTGAACGTCAGCGAGAACTGCATCGACCGCCATCTCGAGAAGCGGGCGGATCAGATCGCGATCCTGTGGG
>JACCZE010000066.1 GCA_013696105.1 Planctomycetota bacterium
TGACAGAGTGCCGCGTAACGCGCCAGTGCATGGGCGTTGGCGGCGATGCAGCCCGCGGTCGGCCGATCGCCGCCAACCGCGATGACCGCACGCCACTTGGCGAAGCGCGCCCCGAGGACGCGGTACTCGGCCAGGCGATCCGCCAGACCGTCGAGCCCTCCGGTGATGGTCTCGTCGGGGAAACCCGGAAGAGGGCTGGTTCCCGCGTCGACCTTGATGCCGGGGATGATGCCGCGCTGGTCGAGCACACGTGGAAACGGGGTGCCGTCCTGCGTGTTCTGGCGGATGGTCTCGTCGACCAGGATGACGCCGCTGATCGCGGCATCGATCGCCGGAGCGCTGACCAGCAGTTCGCGGTAGGCGCGTCGCTGGTCGGGAGTCGACGGCACCCGCGCCTCGGCGAAACGCTTGGTGATCGTCTTGGTGCTCTCGTCCGCGGCGAGAATCCCTTTTCCGGGAGCCACCAGGGAGCGTGCCAGCGCAGACAAAGCGTCGATGGACATGATCGCCCCCTGGGGGCCATTATCCGTCCAGGCCCACGTCCAGGGAACGGATCCCTGGACGGGTTTCCACCGCCAGCGCCAGCCGCAGGCTCAGCTCACGGAGTCGATGAATCCCTCGAGCTTGCGCGTCCGGGTCGGATGCTGGAGGCGCCGCAGGGCCTTGGCCTCGATCTGGCGGATGCGCTCGCGCGTGACATTGAAGCGGCGTCCGACCTCCTCGAGGGTGTAGATGTAGCCGTCGGCGAATCCGTAGCGCAGGCTGATGACCTCGCGCTCGCGCTCGTTCAGCGACTCCATCACCTCGGCGATCTTCTCCTTCAGCACGTCATTGGACGGCAGACCAGCGGGGTTCTCGACATTGGTGTCGGCGATGAGGTCGCCCACCCGGCCCTCGCCGTCGCCGATCGGCCGATCGAGGCTGACCAGGTGCCGGCTGGCCGAGACGATGCGCCGGCATTCGGCCGGCGACAGGCCGACGCGACGCGCCACCTCCTCGATGGTCGGTTCGCGGCCTCCCTCGTGCAGCAGGTTGTGCTGCATGCGCCGGATCTTCGCCACCGTCTCGGTCATGTGCACGGGCACGCGGATGGTGCGCGCGTGATCCGCGATCGCGCGCGTCACGCCCTGTCGGATCCACCAGGTGGCATAGGTCGAGAATTTATACCCGCGGCGATACTCGTATTTCTCCACCGCTTTCATCAGACCGGCATTGCCCTCCTGGATCAGATCGAGGAACGACAGGCCGCGGTGGCGGTAGCGCTTGGCGATGGATACCACCAGACGGAGGTTGCCGCTGGACATGGCCTGCTTGGCCCGGGCATACAGGCCGAACCGGCGGGTCAGCGCCTCGCAGCGGCGCACCAGGACATCCGCCGGCTCGCCGACCTGGGCCTCGATCGCCCGCAGTTCGACCAGGGCAGTCGCCCGACGCGAGCCATGCGCTTCTCCACGCAGACGCAGGACTCGGCGATACGCATCGAGCAGGTCCTCGCGGACCTGGCTCACCACCTCCGCCTCGAGCCCGAGTTCCACGAGCAGCCGGAACGAGCGGGTGAGGCGATTGCGCAGCAGGGTGAGCTTGCGGACGTCGCGCGGATCCCGGTGCACATCGATGGCAAGCGACTCGACATGGGCGACGAGCTTGCGCAGGGTGGGGAGGTGGCCATGCGCCTTGATCTGGAAATCGTCCTCTTCGGGATGGTGCCCGTTGCGTCGCGATTGCTCTGCCTGCTCGATCTTCTGCGTGCGCAGGTCGTCGGCCCATTGCAGCCCCCGACGCAACCCGTCGAGAGACGACATGGCGATGCGCTGGTAGCCTTCGCGGTAGATCTCGATCTGGCGAGCGTATTCGATCTCTTCCTCTCGGGTCAGCAGGGGGAACGACCCCATCTGCGTGAGGTACATGCGGACCGGGTCGTTGGCCTCGCCGCGAAGATCGCGCTCCTCGGAGTCGGCCGTGCGGTCGGGTGCATCGCTGATCGCGTCCGTGGCATCAGCATCAGCGTCGGTCTCGGTCTCGGCCTCGGTCTCGGCCTCGGCATCCACATCCGGGATCACCGCGATGCCGCGCAGCTGCAGACTGGCGGCCAGGCGATCCAGCAGATCGGCGTCCGCCGCGGCCTCGGGAGCCGATTCGATGAGGTCGGCCTCGGTGATCGAGCGCTTGCGTCCCACGCGGTCGACGATCACGGCGACGATATCGTCGACCGGTACCGATGTGGCTGGGCTCGTTGCCTCGGCCTCCGCGTGATCGATCACCTGTGTTTCATACGACATGGCGTTCTCGTGGTTCGATGCGGTGGCGGTGGCAGTTGCGGTGGACTGGGCGTCGGCTGCTCCGGGATTCGGCGTGGTCGGCCTGCGGTCAGCACTTCCCCTGAGGAGACGCCGAGAACGCGTGGATCTTTCCGTGAAACCCGTGGTCGGCGCGCTGCGGTCACGCTCCGGAGCCATCGGATAGTACGATCGCGGCCGAATGGTGGATGTCGCGGATCGGCCAGTCATCGTGCCGAAACGACCCATAGATATCCGTCGATATGAATGGAGCGTTGATCGTGCCGAATGAGCCGGTCAGCAGTTGCTTTCGACGCGCGGGCGGCGGTGATGCCCGCTCGGTCTATCGGCGAGAACGGACGCTGCGCTTCCCGAGCATCGCCAACCGACGCTGGAGTTCCACGAGATAGGCGGCCATCACCTCGGAGCGGAAGCGGAAATAGGCGAACTGGCCATCCTTGCGCCGCTCGACCAGATCCGCGGTGACGAGCTCCTTCAGGTGGTGCGAGATGGTCGCCTGGGAGACCG
>JACCZE010000113.1 GCA_013696105.1 Planctomycetota bacterium
GACTACATCCTGGTCGAACGCGTGATCGCCCCCGGCGAGCGCGGCTGGCTGAGATTGGACGCCGATGCGAACCGCGGACGACTGAACTGGACGAGACCGGGAGCGACCGCTGCGCCCCTGCGCGCCGAGGCGATCCGCCGGCTGTCGCTGCGCATCTATTGCGGCCACCTCGATGCGACGATCAACGCGCCGATGATCGCGCGCTGATACCGCCGGACGAGAGTCCGAAGAGAGTCCGAAGAGAGTCCACAGCTGTCCGATCGTGCCATTTTTCGCACATACGCATGACGTTGCGTCGCGGCGCAAGCACGACTGGTCGAAAGGTGTGAACCGCCGCGACCCTCGTCCGTATGACCTCGAAACGGAGGTCCCATGGCACGCGCACGCTTCTGGCCCGCTCTCATGGGCGGGATCTCGATCAGCTGTTCCATCCTGGGCATGGTCCTGATGTGCCTGGTCGCCAGGCCGCCGGCATCCGCCGCGACACCAGCGGCGATCCCGCCACCGGAGCCGACGATCACGGTCGGAACCTTCGAAGGCTATTGAATGGCGACGCTGTTCGGAGCGATCCTGTTCCTGGTGCTGTGCGCCGGGATCATGATCCCGCTCGAACGGCTGTTCCCGCGCGACGGCGTGCGACAGTCGCCATCGGACGCGTTCGCGTGCGCAGCGCTGTTCGTGGTCAATGTCCTGCTGATGCACGCCATCGGCGGGTCGCTGCTCGCGTCCGCGATGATCGCACCGACGTGGGGCCCGAGCTCGGCTCCGGCGTTGCTCATCGCCGCATTGGTGCTGGGCGATCTCGCCGGATACCTGGTGCACCGGGCAATGCATCGCGTCCCCTGGCTGTGGCGCCTCCACCGCGTGCATCACGATCCCGTGTTGCTCAGCTGGATGGAGGCCTGGCGCGTCCATCCCGTCGATTTCCTCCTCCATGGTCTGGCGGTCGGATTGCCGGGCGCCCTGATGGGAGCGTCCCTCTCGGACGTCGTGGCGCTCGTGCTGGTGCGCCGGGCGTGGACCGCATTCCTGCACGCGGATGTGCATATCCCCTGCGGACCGCTGGTCTGGATCATCGCGACGCCGGAATTCCACTCACGCCATCACAGCCACGATCCGCGCCATCATGGCCGCAACTTCTCCGGCACCTTCCCCCTGTGGGACCGGCTCTTCGGCACCTATGCCGACAGCCGGGCGCCTGACGCTCGGGCGAGCGCAGACCTCGGTAGTCAGGAGTCGGAGGCGCTGATCATCGGGATTCAGGGAGCGGCAGGGACCCGCTCGCCATCAGCGCCTCGTCGAGGTACGATTCACACAGCGTAAGGAGCGGCGTCGGCTGCGGCACCGGGAATGGGGTCAACAAAGTGTTTGTCCATTGTTGCGGTCATAGTGACGAGCGGGCGTCAGCCGCCATCGTCTCGCCGAGCAGGCGCCGGCGAGTGGGCAACGCGAGCCGAAGAGGGCACTTAGGGGTATCCGCAGCCGTCGTTGGGCGGTCGCGCACGAGCCATAAGCGGGTTGGTGCCAGACGATGGAGGGCATCGACCGCATCCTCAGCAGCGCGGCGTCATGCACGCAACAGAGTTTCGCCGTGTCGTCTCGCTAATCCGTCTCCGGCTGTCACAGTGCGTTCTCCCTATGGTTGCACCCCACATCCCGCGCCTGATCCGCTCCGCCTCCCTGCTGCTGGCCGCCATCGCTGGCGTTCCGGCCATGGACTACTTCGTCGCTCCCGCCGGCAACGACGGCAACACCGGACGTTCGATCACGCTGCCTTTCGCAACGGTCCAACGAGCGGTGAACGCCGCCGTGGCCGGGGACACGATCTATCTGCGCGCCGGAACCTGGCGGGAGGCGGTCATCGTCACCAAGGCGGGAACCGCGGCCGCTCCCATCGTCATCGCGGCCTACGGGAGCGAAAAACCGATGATGAAGGGCTCGCTGGTGGTCACCGGCTGGACCGCCACCGCGACGGCCGGGGCGTGGAAGAAGACCGGGTGGTCGGTCGCTTCGCAGCAGGTGTTCGTCGATGGCTCCTCGTTCCAGCAGATCGGCATACCGTCGACGTTCTACAGCGCTCCCACGATCGACGGCACCAGCATGATCACGCCGATCGGGTCGGGCCCCGCTGATCTGACTGCGGGATCGTTCTGCTACGTCGCTGCCGAACGGGCGCTGTACCTGCGGCTGCGCGACGGCGGAGATCCGAACGCGCACTCCGTCGAGGTGTCGGTCCTGCGGCGCATCCTCTTCATGGACACGTCCTCCTCGCACATCGTGGTGCGCGGGCTGACCTTCCGCCACAGCAGCGCCGGCGCCTTCGAGGTCGGCGGAGCCGGTGTCGAACTCGGCAACAGCTGCACCCTCGATCGGTGCGACATCCAATGGTGCGACTTCGCCGCAGTGAACATGGGCTACCAGCGCACCGGCAGCCGCGTCACCGCCTGCATACTCAGCAACAACGGCGACAGCGGCGTCACGGCGCCCGACAGCCGTGCCTTCGAGATCCGCGGCTGCACCGTGGCCGACAACAACAACCGCAAGTTCAACGTCCTCTGGCATGCCGGCGGCATCAAGGCGACGTCGAACGCCTGGGGCATCATCGCCGGCTGCACCATCACCGGCAACCGCGGTGTGGGCGTATGGTTCGACCACGCCGCCTCCGGGAACCAGAGCGTCGTCAGCGCGAACCGAATCGAGCGCAACTACGCCAACGGCGCCGGTATCATGTTCGAAGCCAGCGCGAACGGCATGCTGGTCGGCAATCTGGTCGTCGACAACGACCGCCGCGGCATCTATGTGTCCGCCTCCGACAACGTCAGCGTCTGGCACAACGTCGTCCGCGGCACCAAGACGCAGTCCGCGATCGACATCTCGGGCATGCCGCGTGCCGGCAAGACGCTGCGCCATGTCGAGGTGATGAATAACATCGTGGCGGACAGCACCTGCCAGGACGACCTGATCATGGTGAAGGAGAACGGCACCGACATCGTCGACCTCCGCTGCGATTACAACCTGTTTTACCGCACCGGCGGCGCCGTCTCGCTGTGGTGGGGCCTGGATGGACGCGGGGGCTGGGCCGGCACGCGCTACAGCACCGTCGCCAGCTGGCAGACCGCCTTCGGGGCGACGCACTCGCGCCAGGCCGATCCGAAGTTCACCTCGATCACGCTGCTGATCCCCAGCGCCGACAGTCCAGTCGTCAATGCGGGCCTGACCCGCTCGGGAGTCACCACCGACTATGCCGGGAACGCGCGTGTCGCCGGTGCCTCCTGCGACATCGGGGCTTTCGAGGTCGGTTCGGTTCCAGCGACCACGTCGGGAGGCAGCGCGACCGGCGGCTCGTCATCGCCGACACCGGGCACGTCCAGCATGATCTCGGAAGGCGCGACCTCATCGGGATCCGGGGGCGGTTGCGGGCTCGGGTCGGGAATGGCGCTACTCGCGTTGGCGCTGACCATCGGGTTCAAGAATGCGCTGAGCTGGGCGAGGGCGAGATGAATGAGGATCGCGTCATGTTGGGATCTAACGGCTGTCCATTGGCTTGTCCCTCCCCTTTCGCGCACGCAATCGCATCGCATCGCGACAACCGCACCCCCCGAACGAGTGAGCCGCCGCGACCATCTTCCGCCTGACCATCCGGATCATCGGCCGTGACCGGGACCGGGGCTCAGTGATCGGCGGGAGCGGTATAGCAGATATCGGCGCGCCAGGCCGCGAAACGGCCGGGAGTGGGATCCACGGTCGAGGAGCGCTGCCACGGCGGCAGGGCGAGATAGCGGCGGTAGGCGGCGGCAGCAGTAGCTCGGTCTCCGCGTCGTTCCGCATCGATGCCGCGCAGCAGCTCGAGTTCGGCCGCGCCATAGCCGAGAGCCGGCTGGGCCAGGAACTCGTCATCGCTCTCGTGGTGCAGCAGCCAGCGCGCGATGTGCCACGGGCGCTGCATGTAGGTCCAGCGTTCGCGGGCCTCGACCTCGCGGCACGAGCGATCGAGCGCACCGACATCCCCGGCGAGCTCGCGCAGGAACGGCACCATGGCGTAATGCGCGAACTCGAATCGCCTCTGGCAGAACTCGCGTCCCCTGGGCACCGCGAACAGATCCATGGCGCCACCGACGTCCCCGGCGATGAATGTCTCCAATCCGGCGCAATGCCGCACCAACATGCACCAATTCATGCGCTTGCCCCCTCGCTCGAGCGCCCGTCGCCAATCCCCGGTCGCCAGGAGGTACTCGGCGGAATCCTGCATCGTCGCGGGCACGAGGTCCAATCGACCCATCCACGCACAGGCGACGACGAAGCGCCCCGTGTTCGGATCGCCCGATTCGATCAGCCGCTGCAGCCGCCCGGTCACCAGCAGGGAGGACGGGTCGTCGAGACGTTCGCACTTGGCGAACAGCCCCCGCTCCACCAGCAATTCGACGTAGCGGTGGTGGGTCGGCGAGGTCGCGTTGGTCTCCTGGAACCGGCCTGACGTGATGTAGCTCGGATCCGTGAGCTCGTTGCGGCCGAACCGCGAGATCGCCTCGTCGTCGCGTCCGAGCAGGCCGAGGGCCTTCACCGCCAGGTACGCCTGCGATCCCGCCTTCTCCAGCGCGAGGTCCGGCCTTCCGATGGCGACCAGAGCATTGAAGGCGGATTGGACGGCGGCCGGATCGTCGGGAAACTCCTGGTCGTACACCGACAGGTAGGACGGGAGATCGGACGCATCCTGCCGACCCTCGGATACTGCGGTCGCGATCGCGTTCACCGCCTCCGACCATTTGCCCACGGCATGGGCGCGGACATCGGCCACGCGGGAACGCACGCTGGACCGGATGCGATCCGTGACCGAGGGGTGATCCTGGGCCGCGACCGCCACGTCGATGTCGTGCAGCTTCGCCCGCTCGCCCCAGTCGCTGCCCGCCAGAGGCGCCCATCGCGACCTGGCGCCGTCCTCGTCCCCGAGCCGGACGCAGCACAGACCTGCCTTGTACATGGCCTCACGTCCGACCTCGGAATGCGGATTCGATTGACCGATCTCGTCATAGACCTCGCGCGCATCGGCGAATTGACCGCGCCTCACCGACGCATCGGCGATCGCCGTGACCGGCACCTGCTCGGGCAGGCTGCGGCGGTGGATGCGGATACCGCTGATGCGCTTGCCCGCCCCGAAGGTGTAGAGGGTGACCCACCCCCCGGTGAGGGGGAATGGATCGGTATAGCTGCACAATTCGCGGCCGTCGACCAGGAGGCGGATCTGGTTGGCGATGACCTCCATGCGCACCACGTATTCCCGACCCACCTCGAGGGTGAACGGACTGATCGCCAAGGTGGCGCCGTCGACGGCGCGGATGCCGGTGAAGGTGTTCGATCGTCCACCGACCTGCGCCATGTACCCGCCCGTGCGGGAATTGCCGATCGCCTTGTTTTCGTGCGGATCCACTTGGCGGTCCCAGAACAGCGACAGATCGCAGGGCCGCGCTCCCGTGAGGACCGACCCCGTGAATTCGACCGCGACGTCACCGCTCAATCGCGTGGGGAATGCCAGTGTGCAGTCGAGGAGACCGGTCGACTGGATTCCCCCGTCCTTCAGCGCGAACCGTCCCGAGGGGATGATCCACCGTTGCCTCCACGCGTCGTCGGCAAATCGCTCCACCACCTCGGGCTCACCCCAGGTCGCCATCTGCTTCAGGCGTTCGCCGTAGAGCATCGCCCCGAGGCACACGATCACCGATGCTGCGGCGGCCACCGACCAGATGGCGCGGGCGTGACGTCGGTGCCAGCGCCGCAGGATCGCCCACGGCGAATCGCGATGGGCGGAGACGGCGAGACCAGCCTGGTAGCGCTCGAGATCGCGTACCAGATCCTCCATGCGCGCATAGCGGTCCTGCGGCAGTGGCGCCATCGCCTTCACCGCGATGGCGATCAGCGCCGCTGGTGAGACGCGCAGCTCGGAGCGGCTGACGGGATCGATGACCCCGGACTTCTTCTTCTGCCAGAACGCATCGACCTCGTCGGCCCAGGTCGGTTGGCGCAGGGTCAGCGCATGGAACAGCGATGCGCCGACGCAGTAGACATCGCTGCGCGCGTCCGCGCGTTCGAGCCGGGCCTGTTCGGGACTCATGTACAACGGCGTGCCGTAGAGACGGGGGGACGGATCGTCCATGCGTGACGCGCTGCCCCAATCGACCAGCAGCACCTCGCCGAATTCGCCGAGCATGATGTTGTCCGGCTTCACGTCCTGATGGACGATGCGCCGGTGGTGCGCATACGACAGGGCATGCGCCACGCCGATGAACACCGACACGATGCGGTTGGGTCCGGTCAACGCGTCCGCACGCTGCGCATCGGTCGAAGCCGAGATCGCATCTCCGAGCGAGCGTCCGGCGATGCGCTTCATCGAGAAGTACACCTGGCCGCCGTCGTTGACGTCGATCTCGTGCACCGGCAGCACGTTCGGGTGCTCGAGCGCCGCGGTGGTGCGCGCCTCGGCGATGAAGCTGTCGATCTCCTCGCGCGGCACCGGGGCATCGGCCTTGAGGAACTTCACCGCGACCTCGCGATCCAGATCGCGGTCGCGCACGGCGTAGACCCGGCCGTTGGCTCCGTCGCCCAGCAGCTGCAGCATCTCGAAGCGTTCAACCGGACCCGGGTAGGCCGCAGCGGCCTGCTCGGACAACCGGTGGGTCAAGGATGCGGCGTGGAGCGTGAAGCGGCCATCCTCGGTCGCCGATGGAGGTGGTGCCGGGACCACGGGCGCATGCGCCGTGGCGAATCCCTCCGATGCCACGGTCCGCTGGAGGCCCTCTCGCATCGTCGCAGGAGATTGTGGGGGCGAGGTTTCCACCGAGGGGAGCATACACCGGGAACGCCCCCCAGGACAGGTGGACGAGGTCGTTGGGCGGGCGGCGCGCTGTTTCCGGAGCCTGGATCAGGAGCGCGGGAAGCGGGCGGTCAGCGCCGCCGCGAGGCGGGCGAGGAACTCGGGGCCCGGCAGGGCGAATGGTCGGAATTTCTCGCGCCGCCCTTCGCCCTGCGCCGCCACCAGCGCGGTATGCAGGCCCAGCCGACTGGCACCATCGTCGTCGACCAGTTCGGTCGAATCCGCCGCGCTCATCTGGAACAGGATGCGCTGATCGAAGTCGCGCAGCGAGCGCCGGCCGAGGCCGCGCTGCACCGAGGCCAGGGAATCGCACCAGACCAGGGTGTGCACCCCGTACTCGGGCCCGTTGGCGAGGATCCGGGCGAAGCGCTCGGCCGGGGGTTCGCCGCCGTCGCGCCCGCCGAGGTCGTCGTCGGGGCGCAGCTGGCGCAGGCGCTGCAGCGCGAACACGGTGACGAGCACCGGTGTATGGTCGGCATCCTCTCCCGATTGGCGCCGCTCGAGCAGCGACGACAGCTCGCCGAGCGTCGCCGCCAACGAGCGCGCCTCGTGCCGGACGCTTCCGTGCGGCAGGACCGCGGCGAGACGCTCGTGCAATCGCGCGAACGGCCCGTCAAGATCTTCGCCATCCAAGGC
>JACCZE010000123.1 GCA_013696105.1 Planctomycetota bacterium
GACCTCGCTGGTCGACGTACCGGCACCGCCCGACACCAGGACGGAATCATCGCCCAGGAGCACCGCGGCGTGGCGCGAACGCCCCGCGGCCATCGGCGCGGTCACCTGCCAGCGATCGGTGCGGGCATCGTACACGGCAGCGACGACCTCGGGCGAGGTGGGCGAATCCATGATGTCGCCGCCGGTGCGCAAAGCGCGGCCGTCGCGCAGGGCGGTGACCGTCATGTTCTGGTAGGCTCCGCCCATCGAGGCGATGGGCTGCACATGGCCAGACGGATCGATGCGTACGCCATCGTCCCGAGCGGAACCGATGCTCGCACCCGTGGTGCCGCCCACCGCGATCACGCCTGCCGGCAGGGCCGCCGCTTCTGCACCCGCCATCGCGACATCGTCGGTGGTGGTCCAGGTGCCCATCGCCGGATCGAAGCGTTCCACCGAGGTGAGCCAGGTTTCGTCTCCCGAGAGATCGCCGGTGCGGCCGCCGATGACCAGGGCGCCACCATCCGGAGTCGCTTCGCACACGTGGTAGGCTCGGGGCAGCGCGAGATCGGCGGTCCGAGACCACGATCCATCTGACGGATCGAAGAGGTCGCAGCGCGTGCTCGCCATGCCATCGGACACGCCACCGGTCACCAGCACCTGTCCGTCGCGCAAGACACAACCCCGCGCGTGGCCGCGCCCCACGTCCGGACCGGTGCGCCAGGAACGCATCCCCGCATCGAGGATGAGGATCGAGGTGGAATGCATCAGCGGAGCAATGCTGGAATAGCCGCCCAGGACAACCAGTGAACCGTCTGGGAGCGCAAAGCCCTGGTGATCGCAGCGCGGTGCGGGCATCGGGTGCCCTGGAGCCCACGTCCCATCGAGTCCGGCGGCGGGCAGGCACATCGCGAGCAGGAAGGCCGGGGCACCGATCATGGTTCTGCTACGCATTTCCGCTCCCATTCCCGCAGTCGATCCGCCGATTACGCTGCGACAGGGTCACCATAGCGACCGGGTGGCGCTGACCTGCCGATCTCTCGCGCGACCTTGCACGGTTGGCAACTCGCCCAATTCACCGACGATGCGGGGCGTGCGAATCGTCCTGGCCCCCATCGGTTCGCGTGGCGACGTGCAGCCGCTGCTCGCCTTGGCCGAGGCGCTGCGCACGCGCGGTCATCACGTGTGGTTCTGCGCGCCTCCGGATTTCGCTGCGCCCATCTCTGCACGTGGGTTCAGGCTGCATGCGTGCGGCATGGACGTGGGCTCCTATCTGCGGCGGCACGCCGGGGCGGTCGTCGGGCGTCCGTCGATCGCCATGCTCGGCGGATTGGGCGCGCTGCGTCGAGAAGTGTCTGAACAGTTCTCGGCGCTCGCCGCCGCGGCGCGGGGGGCCGATGCGATCGTCGGCGCATCCATCCAGTTCGCGGGTCCGTCAGTGGCAGAAGCGTTGGGCATACCGTATCACATCGCGCTGTTCGCACCGCTGATCTACGATCACCGGGCGCAGGTGCCGTTCATCTGCGCCCACGGCGCGCCGCGCTGGGCAGCGACGCTCGGGTGGGGCATCGTGCGCATCCTGGCGAACCACCTTTGGCGCGCCGCGATCGATGATGAACGGGATCGCCTCGGATTGCCGCCGATCGCGGATGTCCTGGATCATGTCTTTCCGCCTGGAGCGTTGCTGGCTTGCGACGCCCAGATCGGTCCCGCTCCGGATCATTCGCCGTGCGTGCAGACCGGCGCCTGGAGCCTCGCGGGAAGCGGCACGCTGCCAGCCGAGGTGGAGGCGTTCCTCGGCGCCGGCGAGGCACCGGTCTTCGTCGGCTTCGGGAGCATGACGGATCCACATCCTCTGCGCACGACGACGCTGATCCTCGACGCGGTCACTCGTCTGAAGGCGCGGTTGGTGCTGTCGCGCGGCTGGGCGAACCTGGGCGCAGGGGTTACCGATCCGCGCTGTCTCGTCGTCGGAGAGGTCGACCACGCCGCGCTGTTCCCGCGCGTCGCGGCGATCGTGCACCATGGCGGCGCCGGGACGGTCGCCGCAGCCGCGCGCGCGGGACGACCGCAGGTGGTGGTGCCACACATCGCGGATCAGGGCTTCTGGGGCCACCGGTTGCAATGCATCGGCGTCGCGCCAGCGCCCATCTCACGCTGGCGGTTGAGCATCGATCGATTGGTTTGTGCGTTGCAGGAGTGCCTTACGGATGCGGGCATGCGCGCGCGAGCGTCCGCGCTGGCGCGATCGCTGTCCGAGAATCGCGGCGTCGAGGCCGCGGTCGCCGTGATCGAATCTCAACGCACGCGGGTGACCGCGCATGCCCAGCCCGCTGTACGTCGCGTGCGTTCGTCAGAGGACATCGCTGGAGCGAATGAGCGATCGCGCTTCCAGATGCCGCCGCTCTCGGCCAGCGGCGGGTAGATCCCCGCATGCATGCCCGCAAGCAGCGCCGCGCCCCACGCGGTGGTCTCCGTCATGGTGGGTCGGTCGACCGGCAGCGCGGTGATGTCCGCGAGGAATTGCATCAGCCACGCGTTCACCGCCATGCCCCCATCCACGCGCAGGCGCTGCGGACGCGCGCCATCGAGCGCCATCGCAGCGAGCAGATCGTGGCATTGGAAGGCCACCGATTCCAGACCCGCGCGCACGATCTCCGCCACGCCGCTGTCGCGCGTGAGTCCGACGATCGCGCCACGTGCGTCGGGATCCCAGTAGGGGGCGCCGAGGCCGGTGAAGGCCGGCACCAGGTGCACGCCGCGGGTGTCGGGGATCGACGCCGCGATCGCCTCGGACTCAGCCGCATCCGCGAGCAGGCCGACGCGATCGCGTAGCCAGTGCACCACGGTACCGGCGTTGAACACGCTCCCCTCGAGGGCATAGGCCGGGACTCCGCCCAAGCGCCAAGCCAGGGTGGTGAGCAGGCGATGGGTCGACACCAGTGGCTCGGAACCGGTGTTCATCAGCACGAAGCATCCGGTGCCGAAGGTGGCCTTGGCCATGCCGGGCTCGATGCAGGCTTGGCCGATCGCCGCAGCCTGCTGATCGCCGGCCACCCCGCTGATCGCCACCTCGCCGCCGAGCAGGGTGGTCGAACCGAACGAGGCGCTGCAGTCGCGGACCTCGGGCAGCAGCGCGCGCGGTACGCGGAAGCGGCGGAGCAGGTCGTCGTCCCAGGCCTGCGTGCGCAGATCGAACAGCGAGGTCCGCGACGCGTTGGTGGCGTCGGTCGCATGCACGCGGCCGCCGGTCAGGCGCCAGATCAGGAAGCTGTCGATGGTGCCGAAGGCGAGCTCGCCGCGTTCGGCGGCTGTGCGCGCTCCGGACACGTGGTCCAGGATCCAGGCGATCTTGGTGGCGGAGAAGTACGGATCGAGCAGGAGCCCGGTGCGCGCGACGAGCGCCACCGCCGATGGATCAAATGCGAGTGACCGGCAGACGTCGGTCGTGCGGCGGTCCTGCCAGACGATGGCG
>JACCZE010000147.1 GCA_013696105.1 Planctomycetota bacterium
AGCCATCGCGCCATCTTCATGAGCGTGGGTCGGGCCGACTTCACCGTCGCCGGGGACCAGTCGGTGACCGTCCGGTAGGTGATGTAGGTGTCGAGGTCGTCGGTGATGCGGCGCGAGAGTTCACACGCTGCCGCGATGGATACCGGGTGCTCACCCGCTGTACAGTCTCGGGTCGAAAGTAAACGGCATCTGGCGCAACACCTTCATTCCACTCATCGCCGCATGCCTGGGGTTGATGATGATGTTGACGCAGTCGGGGATCACGGCGGAGGGCACGACCAACCCGAGACCGGTCCCCGCTTGAAGCCAGGCATCTCCAAACGTCTGACAGGCCGCAGGGGCAGGCGTATCGCGCCAGTCCGAGGGCAGCGTCTCTGCCGGTACTCGCTCAAGCACGTCATCGGGCAGTTCAAGCTCGATGGTCACGAACGGGGCGACCAAGTCCGAAGGATCTGCGTGAACCAAGATTTCGAGCACCGCAGTTGACAGGTGCTCGGATACATAGATCGCAGGGACGCCGACGCTGTTCCAGCGGCCACCGACACGACGAGCGCCTTCGCCGTCGAAGGCCGTGGCACTCCGTTTCTTGCTCGTGATTCGCCAGCACCGCATCAGGCGTAGACGCCATCAGCGATGCGGCCCAACACCCGTTCGACCTCGATGCGACCGGGTTCGGTGTCGCAGTGCGCGAAAGGCGTGTCGCCACCCAACTCCGCCCGTGGCTTCTTGAACCAGCCTTGGGCGGCCTCGGCGCTGCCGAGCACTTCGATCGAAAGCTGAAACACCGCGCCCAACCGCACCACCCGCTCCGATTCGTCGGGCTTGAGGCGCTGGTGGTCGGTGATCCGACGCTCCAAGGTGCGCGGGGTGATCCTCAACACCTCGGCCACGATGGCCTGGGACACCTTGAAGTACTCGACGAGCACCTGCACGTCGGACACCGGGAGGCCATGGCGGATCGCGGTGACCTGTTTCAACAGGTTTTTTGTTTCCCAGGCATGAGCGGTCTTGGTTGGCATATGGCGGTTAGTATCCGCCATTTGGCGAAATGTCCATAGAGAGCCTGAGATCCCAAACGGTCATGAAACTACTCCTACCGCGATGGCGGTATCGAAGTCGGGCTACTTCGCGTGGCGCGATGGGCGCGAGAGCCCCCGACGCAGTCAGGACCGAAGCCTGAGCGTCCATATTCAGGCCATCCACCAGAAGAGTCGACAGACGTACGGCAGGCCGTCGTCGCGGAGGACATCGCAGTAGCTCCAGAGCTTCTGGACGATCTGGGGCGCGTTCATGATTTGGCCTTGTTCTTCGAGCCGGGCGGGCGGCCACGGCGCTTGGGAGCCGTCGCGGTTGCGGTGGTGGAGCTGACGGCAGCGGAAACCTTGGCTGGAGGACGGCCACGACGCGGAGCAACCGTCTGTTGGCCGGAAGCCACCGTTGGCATGCCTGACAGTTGGTCGCCATCGCCGATCCCGAGGTCAGGAAAAAGGCGCTCTCGAAGATGATCGGCGAGACCAAGCTGCCGAACGCAGCCGCTCTCATCAGGCGTCATCGCCGCCGATGGTGCGGTGAGGTCATGTCCCGCCGCTGCTGCGGAGACCTCGGCGACTAGGCGCAGCACCGGTGCCAATGCCTGTGGCAACCCACCCTCGCCGGTGAACTCGATGCGGAAGCGGATCGGTCGCGCATCGCCAACCACCGATAGGCGACCACCCACCCGCACCTCGATGAGTCCCCGCGCGATCAACGTCTGGAGGGCCGAGTCCTCCAACGCGGTCAGATCGTCACGCTCAAGCGCTTGCCAGCGTTCGGGTGCGCGCTCCAGCACGGCGGCGATGGCAAGGGCGATAGGGTCGTCCATGGCGCCCATGCGTAGGGTGGTCTACGCATGGGTCCAGCGATGACCTCTGATGCGACGAGGAGTCCTTCCCAAGCATGGTCCCGACCGTGCTTTTATAGGTGGTCCTCAGCCCTGTCTTCAGTCAGGACCATGGGACCGCTGGAATCCTCGTCATGGTCCCGACTGTGTTGCGCGCCCTATAAGGGCGCAACACGTCGGGATCAGGACCAGAGCACGCAGCAGAGGTCCGGTCCCGACTCGATGGCGAGAGCGCGTCATACCGTCGGGTCGCTCGCCACGGGTCCTCCCCCGCCGATCTGTTCCTCCATACCCGCGGGAACAGGAGCCGTTATAGACTAACTTTCCTGCGAGTGTCCGAGCGCCTGGTCGCTGCCTCGACCCACTGAACGCCTCAGGAAGAAAAGCGGGCACGAATGAAAAAGACGGGAGATATTCATAGTGAGGGGCTCACATCGCCACCTCGCCACCTCCAACCGGGAGTCCCCATGTCGATCGCCGCCCCGTCCCACCACCGCAGCGCCGCGTCCATCGGCGAGCTCGACCAGCAGGTGCTCGCCGCCGCCGTATGCCTCTCCGGCATGCTGCCCGAGCCGGAGCAGCATTTCGACGAGGCCGTCCTGGACCTGGCTGACCGGCGCTACCGCCGCATGGGCCTCCAGGAGGTCATCCTCTACGCCGCCCAGGCCAACGGCTACCAGGGTCGCTTCCTGCGGGGTGATCTCGCCAACGTCCTGCGCGCCGGCTTCTCGTCGATCGCGCTCTCGGGCATCCTCGCGAACGTCGGCAACAAGTTCCTCCTCGCCGGCTTCGACAGTGTCGAATCCTCCTGGTCCCAGATCGCGAGCCGACGCAGCGTGCCAGATTTCAAGCCGGTCACCTCCTACCGCCTGACCGGCAACGCGACCTACGAACTCGTCCCTCCCAGCGGTGAGATGAAGCACGGGACCCTCGGCGATGAGCAATTCTCGAACCAGGCGGACACCTATGGCCGGATGTTCACGATCTCGCGCACCGATATCATCGACGATGATCTCGGCGCGCTGACCACGGTGTCCAAGAAGCTGGGCCGTGGGGCGGCGCTGAAGCTCAACGAAGTGTTTTGGTCGACCTTCCTCGATAACGCAAACTTCTTCACGCTAGCCAATGGCAACCTCGAGGTCGGCGCGGACACCAATCTCACCGTCGATGGGCTCACGACGGCGGAGACAAAATTCCTGGAACGGACCGATACGGAAGGCAAGCCCATCGGCATCGATCCCAAAATCCTCCTGGTGCCAGTGGCACTCGGGGTGCCGGCGACGAGCCTCATGACGAGCTTGGAGATCCGCGACAACCTCAGCGGGCCGTATCCAACCACGAATCCGCATACGGGGAAATTCCGCGTCGTTCGCTCGGCCTACCTGTCCTCGCCGAGCTTCGCTGGCTCCTCGCGCGATGCGTGGTATCTGCTCGCCGATCCGAACGATCTGCCGCTGATCGAGGTTGCCTTCCTCAATGGTCAGGAGCAGCCGACCATCGAACACGCCGACGCCGATTTCAGCGTCCTGGGCGTGCAGATGCGCGGGTTCCATGATTTTGGGGGGAGCCTGCAGGATCATCGGGGCGGGGGGAAGATGGCGGGGATGTGAACGCACGGGCGACGGGGGTCGGTGCTGGAGACGCGTCCAGACCGATTCCCCGTTGCCCTGCGACCGCTCTGCCGAACATCCCGCCGTGACCAAGCGCATCATCCCCGCCTACGAACTCCGCGTCACCCTCGATCACGTTGAGCCGCCGATCTGGCGCACGTTCCTCATCCCCGCCGACGCCGGCCTGGACGACCTGCACCACGTCCTCCAGGTGGTGATGGGCTGGACCAACTCCCACCTGCACGAGTTCATCAAGGGCCGGTCGCGGTACGGGGTACCAGACCCAGACGGCGACGACTTCGGGTCAAAGCTGCATCCCGAACACGAGCACGGTGTCGCTGAACTGCTGACCAAGCCCAAGCAGAAGATCACCTACTCCTGCGACTTCGGCGACGGCTGGGAGCACACCGTCACGCTGGTGGCGATCCATCCGGCGGCGATCCCAGCCCCGAAGTGCCTCGATGGAGCCCGCGCGTGCCCGCCGGACGACTGCGGCGGTCCTGGTGGT
>JACCZE010000167.1 GCA_013696105.1 Planctomycetota bacterium
GCGACATTGGTGGTGAGGGGGCCGATCTGATCGAGGCTGGAGCCGAAAGCGATGAGGCCGTATCGGCTGACCATGCCGTAGGTGGGCTTCATGCCGACGCACCCGCACAGGCTCGCGGGCTGGCGAATTGATCCGCCCGTGTCGGAGCCCAGCGCGATCGGAACGATCCCAGAAGCGACGGCGGCCGCACTGCCGCCGGAGCTGCCTCCGGGGATGCGGGTCGGATCGTGAGGATTCTTCACCGGACCGTACGCGCTCGTTTCGTTGGACGAGCCCATGGCGAATTCGTCCATGTTCGTGGTCGCGACCACGATCGCCCCTGCGGCTTCGAGCCGAGCCACCGCGGTGGCGGTATAGGGTGCGATGAAGCCGCGCAGGACCTTCGAGCACGCCGTCGCCTCGGCACCGCTGAAGAGGATGTTGTCCTTCACTGCGATCGGCACGCCCGCGAGAGCCAGACGCTCGCCCGAGGCGATCCGTCCATCGACGCGATTTGCAGCTGCGAGCGCACGTTCGGCGTGCACGCGGATGATGGCGTTGAGACGGTCCTCAGTCGCCCGCGCCAGGGCTTTTTCGACCGCGACCTTGGCGGAGGTGCCGCCATTCACCTGCGCGGCGATCGCGCGCGCGCTGTCGGCAGTCATCGCTCCACCACTTTCGGGACCAGGATCGCCACTTCGTTGCATTGCGGAGCGTTGCCAAGCACCTGTCGTTGGCTGAGCATGACGCCCGAGACATCCGGGCGGGTGACGTTCGCAAGGCCGGCGACGTTGGCGATCGGTTCGATCCCGGTGGTGTCGACCGACTGCAATTGCTGGACATAGCCGACGATGGCTTCGAGCTCGCTCGCCATGCGCTGCATCTCGGCGTCCGAGAGTCCGAGGCTGGCGAGCTTCGCGAGGTGGCGTACATCGGCTTCGGTTATGGCCACGACTTCCTCCGCGGGGAGGAGGTTAGGTTGGTGGAGCAAATGTCCATGGATGAGACAGATCGCTCACCGCGGATTCATGCGTGCGGTACGCGCATCAACGCTTCGGCCAGGATCAGGTCATCGCGCGTGGTGATCTTCAGATTCCGCGCGTCTCCTGGGACGATCGTGACCGCGTAGCCGGCCCGCTCGAGGACCTGGGCGTCGTCGCTGCACACCCATCCTTCTGCCCGAGCACGTGAGAAGGCCGCAAGTCCGTCTTCGCGATGGAAGCCTTGTGGCGTCTGTGCCAGCCAGAGGTCGTCGCGCGCGACGGTTTCGCGTACCTGTTGCTCCTGTGCGCGCTTGACGGTCGCCGTGCAGGGAACGGCGAGCACGACCGCGTGGTCTTTTTCGAGCGTACGTAGGCACGCTTCGATGCATGACCGGGGGATCAGCGGCCGCACCGCGTCATGGATCAGGATCGTCGATCCGTTCGCGGCGATCAGCGCGCGTTCGACCGACTCTTGGCGCGTGGCGCCGCCGGTGATCAGCCGCACGGGAAAGGGCACTCCGGCTTTTTCCACTGCCTGAGTCGTCGCTGTGCGCTGATCCTCGCTGATGGCGATGATCGCATCAGTGACCAGTCCGGTGAATGCAGAGAGGCTCCACGCGAGCACCGTGCGGCCAGACAGCGGAAGAAGCTGCTTGGGAATCTCTCCGCCAAATCGCAGTCCACGACCCGCTGCTGGAATGATGAGCGTCGTCGACACGACCTGGTCGCTCAGCGACGGCCGGGCGGAGTCTTGCGCTCGAGGGCGCCGGTGGCGTGAGGATCGAGCGTGGGCCCGATCTCGGTCGTGCGCGATCCGGATGAGCGGGCGTCCGTGGTCGCGGGCGCCGCCACCGCTTTCTCCTTCGGACGCGATACCTCGGTATCCTGAGATTTGAGCTTGGCCTTGCGCGGTGGAATCGCCGCAGCCCCTGGTTTCGCGGGAGTCGGGCGGTTCGTCCGCTCGGGGGCTCGCTCAGCCGATCCGCCGCGATCGTTGTCGCGGCCACCGCGCCTGATTTTCGCGGCGATGAAGCCGATCAGGCACAGCCCCGCGATTCCGGCCCAGATGCCGACATGGACGGGATGACGCTGCCACGCCCCCGAAAAGCCGCGCCCGCCGGTGAGGTACGGCCCGTAATTTCCCAGCACCAGGCCCCAGCCCTTGGGGGACATCCAGCTCTTCCATGCCAGATAGCGCCATCCGGCCGCATAGCCGGCTTCGGCACCCCGATCGGTCTCGGAGGCGATGAGGAAATCCTGGGCCTTCCAATCGCTCAGATCCCCGGCGGCGCCATAGCTGCCCTTCGCCGCATCGAGCAGTTCCTCCCGCTCTTCAACGGATACGCCCTTCTGCTCGGCGAGCGCACGCTGCGCATGGCCGAGGAAGCGCAGGACCGCGCGTTTGCGCTCGACGTCGTCCGACAGCTGCCCGGCGACATGTTCGAACAGCTTCGCCGCGAGGCGGTGGTCCTTCTGATGGTAGGCATTGATGCCGACCGCGATCTGCTCGCCGGGAGTCACAGCCTGCGTTTGATCGAGGATGGCCTTCGCCTCGTCCTTCTTCCCGGTCTTCTCGAGCGCCAAAGCGAGATTGAAGAGCGACCCGCGATCGACGCGTCCCTGATCACGTGCGGCCTTCAAGTAGGGGATGGCCTGTTCATACTCTTCGAGTTGGGCGAGTGCATTGCCGAGGATGAAACTCGATTCGACGAAATCAGGTTTATGCTCGAGTGCTTGGCGAAGGAATCCGATCGCCTCGTGCAGACGCGCCTTGCCCGAGTCTTCCTCTTGCCGGGCGAGCGACAGTTTTCCCTGTTCATAGCGCGATAGCCCCATGCCGTACAATGCGCTCGCATCAGTAGGTCTTGCTTTGAGGACGCGTGCGAGGTGCTCATCGGCGGAGACCAGCAGTTCTTGGGCGCGATCGGGGTACGTGCGCGCCAGCAGCATTTCGACGCGTCCGAGTTCGTACCAGCCGTCGATGAAGGTCGAGTCCTTGGCGGTCACACGTTCGAGGGCTCCCCGAGCCGTGTCGTAATCCTTCTTGGCCAAGGCGATGCGCGATTCCAGGAAGCTGAATTCAGCGGGAACGGCATTGACGGCTTTGTCCTTCGCTTGGCGCAGGAACGCCTCGCCTTTCGCGGTGTCGCCAGCGTCGACGGCCACCTTGGCAGCGAAGAAATGCAGCCAGCCACCCTTGTCCTTGCCGGTGACCTTCTTGAGCACGGCATAGGCCTGGTCTGGATGTCCGAGCGCGGCATGCGCCTGCACTTGGACACAGGCGGCTTCGATCTCGTTCTCGTCCAGAGCCAGCGCCGTCGTCGCAGTGAGCAGGGCTTCGGCGGGCAGATCGGCTTTCAGCTGCAGCTTCGCGAGTTCGCGCTGCCCAGATGGCCATTTGGGATAGCGCGCCACGAATTCGGCCGTGGCGTCCATGGCGGTCGCATCGTTGTCGGCGATCGCCTTCTGGATGGGGCTCCATTCCTCGTTGGTGGGTGCGTCTGCGCCGTACCCCAGTCCGCCGAGGGATAGGGCGATCGCCAGCGGCAGAG
>JACCZE010000201.1 GCA_013696105.1 Planctomycetota bacterium
CGTGTGCCCTTGCCGGTGCCCGGCGGGACCGAGAGCCTGAACGCTGCGGTCGGGGGAGCGAACGCGCTGTACGCGTTGTGGGCGCCATGACGCCCGCTGATCCCTCCGAGGTGATCGCGCTCCTGGAAGAGCGCGCGCGCCGGCTCGCGCCGCCGACTGATCTCGTCGATCGCGCCATCGCCCGCTGCGGCGCGCGCGAATCGCGCCGTGCGGCCGCGATCGTGAAGGCCGTCGAGGCTCCGGTGAAAGAGCCGGAATCCGAAGCCACCAGCGCGACGGTCCTCAGCGGATCGCCGGCAACGGATCAGGGGGATACCGGCAAGACCGTGGCGGATTCCCTGGTCACCGCAGCTCCCGGCAACAACGAGGGCCTTGAACGCGGGCGCGTCATCGCCGGATACCGCATCGAAGGGACGCTCGGCAAGGGCGGCATGGGACAGGTCTATCGCGCGACCCAATTGAGCGTCGAGCGCCCCGTGGCGCTCAAGGTGCTGTCGCCCAGATTGGCGAGGGATCAGGATTTCCGCGAACGCTTCCTGCGCGAAGCGCGCGCCGCGGGACGGCTGCACCACTTCAATCTCATCGCCGTGCACGATGTCGGAGAAGCCGGCGGCATGATGTTCTTCAGCATGGAGCTGGTCGAGGGCCGGACGGTGAAGGACCTCATCGCCGCCAACGAACTCACCATCGATTCGTCGTTGGACATCGCGCGGCAGACCTTGCATGCGCTGGCTTACGCCCATCAGCACGGCGTCATCCACCGAGACATCAAGCCCGACAACATCATGGTCGGAGTCGGAGGCGCGGTGAAGGTCGCCGATCTCGGCCTATCGCGCATCGACGATCCGGGCTCGCGAGCGGGCGACCACGGCGCCACGCACGCCGGCACGATCATGGGCACGCCGCACTACATGTCCCCCGAGCAGGGACGCGACGCGCACGGCGCCGATCATCGCAGCGATCTGTATTCGCTCGGTGCGACGCTCTACCACATGGTGTGCGGACGCGTGCCGTTCGTCGGAACCAGTCCGGTCGACGTGGTGCTCAAAGCGTCGACCCTGCCGCTGACCTTCCCAGAGCCCGGACCGCCCTCGCAACTGCGCGCGTTCATCGCGACACTGATGGCCAAGGATCCTGCCGAACGGCCGGCGTCGGCCAAAGAGGCGCTCGCCATCCTCGACCGCGTGCGCAGGACGGACTCGTTCACCGCGGATCCGAGTAAACGCATCCGTCGCTACATCTCGCGCCGACGCGGCATGCGCCGACTCCTCCAGACCGCTGCCGTGCTGGTGATCGCGTTGGTCGCGCTCGCGCTGACCGTGGCGATCATCCGCAGCAAGGTCGCCGACAGCGCCTGGCGGGACGAGCGCGTACGTATCCAGCGCTTGGCTGGCGCGGGCGACTACGCGGAAGCGATCGCGAAGGCGCAGGCCGCGGCAGAGCGCGCCCAGGCCGGCACGCCGGAATCCGCCCGCGCGCTCGCGCTGCGCTCCGAGCTGGAAACCTCATGGGACGGGTGGTCGCAGAGCCGCTGCGCGACGTCGCTCACCGCATTCGACGTCGCCCTGAAGGACAAGCGCTTCACCGAGGCCTCGAAGGCGCTGAAAGACATCCCCTCCGCTGCGATCAGTCCGAAGTGGAGATCCATACTCGACGAGCGGCGCGACACGTTCGATCGCACCATCGAAGAGGCGCTCGCCTCCAAGCCGGCGGACGACAAGCGCCTGAGCTGGGAAGAGATCGTGCGCGAACGCGAGGTCGGCTTCGCGAACGCGCTGTGGAAGGAGTTCTCATTCACGCCGACGGAGACCGTCGCTTTTAAGGACGGCGTGGCGCGTTTCACCGGCAACGGCCGTGGAACCCTGGCCGCCCTGCAGTCCACGCGGCCGCGTCAGGCTGCGATCGAATTCCGCCTGCGACCCGCCGCTGCCTTGACTGGATCCCAACGCTGGCAGCTATCGCTGGGCGGCAGCGAGATCGTCGTCGATCAACGCGGCGTCACCCTCAAGCGTGACGGCCACGCAGAATCCCCGGTCGCCTCAGCCACGCAGATCGACCTGCGCATCCGCCGGTCAACCACTGGATACATGCTCTACGCGGGCAACCAATGGGTGCAGCTCGCGGACCTCTCCGATGGACGGCTGCAGGTGCAATGGCGTCTGGATCCCGGCAATTCGGTCGACGTGGCGGTGCGGCCGATGTACCTGGGCGACCGCCTCAAGACGAAGTGACGCCGCGCCGCAGGCAGACCTGCACGTAGCGATCGAGCGCACAGCTGCGCGACTCCTTGACCCGTTCGCAGCCGTGGGATGCGAAGATGTCGACCACTTCGCGCGGTCCGGTGCCGTGCGCACCGGCGTCGATCAGGGCGATGCCGCCGGGCTTGAGCACGCGCACGACCTCGCGCGCGAGCGTGGCGGTTGCGGCGGGATCGAAATGGCAGCCAACCGCGCCCGAGGAATTTACCAGGTCCATGCTGCCATCCGGCAGCCGATCGCCCGACGACGTCCGGAACTCCTCGAGCACCGACTGGGCGCCGAAGCCGACGCGCACCGGCCGCCCGCGCTCGTCGAG
>JACCZE010000210.1 GCA_013696105.1 Planctomycetota bacterium
GGCCTGTACCGACGTCGGCCACTTCGCGACGATCTCCTCGAAGCCTCCGATGGCGAGCAGCGGGTCGGGCTCCCGGACCCGGGCGAGGATCTCGTCCCACTCCCCCCGGGCGATGATCCCAGGCACGTATTTGAAATCCAAGGTCGGGAAACGCACAGGGATCTCGTCGGAACGACCCAGGTTCATCAGGACATTCATGCCGATGGTCGGTTCCGTGAGACGATCGACGAGGTCCTCCTCCCGTCCGAGGCCATGCAGCGCATCGACGACCGCGAATGTCTGGCCCGGATACCGCGCGACCACGGCGTCATGACGATCGAGTGCGTTGAGCGCGTCGGCGGCTGCGCGATCGGCGACATGCTGCAGCGGCATGATGCGGTCATGCAGCGCGAGATAGGATTCGAGATGGACGGGATCACCATCGATCAGCACGGTGGACGTGAGCTTCATCGCATAATCGACCCACTGCACCGCCATGCGCGCCCGCACGTCCTCGTCGGCCTGGACATACGTCCGTTCGAAGCGGCGCAGCAGCTCGTCGTGCCGGCCCTCGGCGAAGAGCGCATCGATGCGGTGGAGTTCCACATAATGCGACCATGGCTTGGCGTCGAGGCCCTCCCACGTGGCAAATGCGCGCGACGGATCGCCGCGGCGATGATGGCACAATCCTTCCTTGTAGCGCGCCTCGTCCGCGAGCTCGGTTCCCGGGTGCGATTGGATGACGCGCGCGTACTGCTCCGCGCCCAGGTCGAACTGGCGGCCCTGCGCGAAGATGTCCCCGAGCGCGGTCGCGGACAGCTTCTGCGGGATCCCACGTGAATAGATGCGCAGATTGCGGAACGCCTTGCCCGGGTAGTAGGCGTACAGGCAGACGTATCCGCCGGTGAACGGGAACGGATCGACGTAATCGCACAACCTGCGGCCGTCGACGTACAACGTGATGCGCGCGTCGACGATCTCCACGCGGATGCGATAGGTGATGCCGATCTCGGGCTTGAACGGGCTGAAGGCGACCGGCCGATTCATGGCGGTGATGCGCGAATAGGCGCCGCCGTGGGCTCCCACCTGGATATGGTAGGTGTCGGGCTGTTCGAGGGATTCCGCCAAGACCTCCGGGAATGGTTGACGACCCCAGAAGAGCGACAGGTCGCACGGCATCATCCCCGGCAGGATCTGCGCGTCATATTCGATGGCGGTGTCTCCGGGAAGCTTCTCCCGGTACACCAGCATGGCGCATGCCACGCTCGTGGAGACCAGCCAGCCATCTCTGACCTCGAACTGCCCTTCGCCGATCCGCCAGTCCTTCTTCCAGCCATCGTCGATCAGGCTCTCGACCACGATCGGCGCACCCCAGGAGGCGATCTCCTTGATCTTCTCCAGGTAGAGCATCGACGAGAGCGCGAGGACCACGCTCGCCACGGTGATGGTCGACCAGATGACGCGCGCATGGCGGTGGTGCCAGCGCCGCAGTGACTCCAGCCAGCTGTCGCGATGCGCGCTCACCGCCAGACCCGCCTGGTAGTGATCGAGATCGGCGATGAACGCATCGACCGACTGGTAGCGGTCGGCGGGATCGGACGCCAAGGCCTTGAGGGCGATCGCCAGGAGCGCGGCTGGAGCAGCTGCGCATTCGGCTGGGGTCGGCGGATCGATCTCTCCGGCGCTTTTCTTGCGCCAGAACTCGTCGTGATCGTCCGACCAGGTCGGGCAGCGCAGCGTCAAGGCATGGAACAGCGTGGCGCCCAGGCAATAGATGTCGCTGCGGACATCCGCTCCGTCCCGGCGCACCTGCTCGGGACTCATGTACAGCGGGGTCCCGTACAGCAGCGGATGGGGATCGCCGATGCGGAACGCGCTGCCCCAGTCGACCAGGGTCGTCTCGCCAAAATCGCCCACCATGATGTTGTCGGGCTTGATGTCCTGGTGCACGACTCCGCGATGGTGAGCGAAGGAGAGCGCATGGCCGACCGCCTTGAACAGTCCGACGATGGCATTGAACGAGGCGATGCTGCCGGTGCGGCCTGCGGTGGTCGACAGCTCGATCTCGGCGCCGAGGGAGCGCCCCGAGATCTTCTTCATGGTGAAGTACGGGCATCCGCGGCCGTCCACGCCGATATCGTGGACCGGGAGGACGTTGGGATGCTCGAGTGACGCCGCCATCCGCGCTTCATCGACGAAGCGATCGACCGCACCCGGAGCGTCGCGCTCGCTGGCGAGCAGCACCTTGATCGCGACATCGCGCTGCAGGTCCAGATCGTTCGCGGCGTAGACCTGTCCGGTCGCGCCCACCCCGAGGAGTCCGCGCAGGTCGAACCGGGGGGCGGACGCACGGCCATTCACGGACGCGGTCTGCCTGCGCGCGCCCTGGAGATCCGGCGCGTCCGTGGCCACAGCGACACGCGGCGTCGTGGCCGCGACCGCACGTTCGTTGGTGTGAAAACGGTCCGCGGAGATGGTCTGGCCCAGGGCGCGACGGAGATCGGACATGGCCGGACAAGGTCCTCGATCGGAAGGATACCCCATCCAGAGACGTAGAGCCACATGGCGCCGCTGACGACGATGTCCGACCATCGGCCTTCCGCCGGCCATCCGCGCGACCCGGGGCATCTGATACACAGACGTGGCAACCCACCGGACACGTGAGCGCTAGGTCCGTGCAGGCAGGAGCTTGCCGCGCAGGAGCGAACGCTCGTGGACCTATGCGTGTGAATAGGACCAGCTACCGGCTCACATCCGACCTGCTCGCTGGCACCCCGGTGGATACGATGGCGTCGTGGAACTCCGAGCATCCATCCGCACTGGAACTCTGGCACCGGGCTTTTCACCGGCTTGGTCATTTTCACCGGCCTTTGCACTGACGTCCTGCTCGCTGCTGGTGCTGCTTATCGCCGGTTGCTCAGGCGAGCCCCGTTCGGCCGCGGTGCCGGAGCCGCCAGACGACCCGCAATCGGCACGCGAGATCGGCGCCGACGAGTTCCTGACGATGATCCAGCATCGCGACTCGCGCTGCGAGTTCGATCCCTCCGGCGTCGCCTCCTCCATCTTCGCGATCGAACCCAACACGGCCCGCGGCGACATGCCGGGCGTCCTGGGCCGTGAACTGCGAATGACGCTCGACCCGACCGTGCCCGTGCCGGTGAAGATGCTGGCCGTCGCGGCGCAGCTGCGGATGCATGCGTCCACCCTGAGCATCGTGTTCGAAGAACGGCGCGCCCTCTCACCCATCCGCACGCTGTGCCTGCGCGGTTCCCCAGCGAGGATACTCGACGCGGATGGCCGGGTGATGGCGGTCGCTTCGGTGATCACCCTCGGCTTCGACCACAGTGGATTGACCACCATCGATATCGCACCCGGGGGCATGATCCTGCGCGTCCCGGGGACGTAGCCCCTGGGACGCGCCGCTCTTCTTCAGTGCTCTACGCTCAGAACACCATCTGGAACAGGCCGACGACGGCCAGAATGACCACGGCGACGACGGTGACGAGGATCCAACCGACGGCTCCGGTGCGACTTGGCGTATGGTCCATGGGACACCTCCAGCGCACCAGTATAGCGGGAACCGGGCAGGAGTTCGCGTTCGCTATCGTCCTCTTTCTACGACCCGTGTATGACCTGATGATCACCAGGCCTCGCCATGCGCTCACCAGGCCCTCACCAGGCCCTCACCAGGCATAGGCCTCGGGGGCGACGTTCCCCGGTCCCGGCCAGATCGCGTCGAGCTCGGTGAGCGCTGCGGCATCGAGGGTGATGGCGAGGGCGCGAGCCGAGGCCGCCAACTGATCCATGGTGCGGGGACCGATGATCGGGGCCGTGACCGCTGGCTGATGCAGGAGCCATGCCAGCGCGACATCGGCGGGCTGCTCGCCGCGTCGGGTGCAGAATGCCTCCCAGCGTTCGAGCTGGGGCTTCAGGGCCGCGACGCGTGTGCGCATGTGGTCGCTGGCGCGGCGCTTGCCGGTATCCGTACCAAAAACCCCTCCGAGCAGTCCGCCATCGAGCGGGCTCCACGGGATCACGCCGACGCCGTAGTGGCGACAGGCGGGCAGCACCTCGAGCTCCACCGTCCGGCACGCCAGGCTGTATTTGCTCTGCTCGCTGACGAGACCGAGCGCATGCCGCTCGCGCGCGGTCTGGCATGCGCTCGCGATGTGCCAACCGGCGAAATTGCTCGATCCGACATACAGCACCTTCCCCTGTGCGACGAGATGGTCCATCGCCTGCCATACTTCCTCCCAGGGCGTGGTGCGATCGATGTGGTGCATCTGATAGAGGTCGATGCGATCGGTCTTCAGACGCTGAAGGCTGGCGTCGCACGCGGCACGGATGTGATAGGCCGAGCAGCCGCGGTCGTTCGGGCCATCGCCCATCTGACCGAACACCTTGGTCGCGAGGACGACACGGTCGCGGCGGCCCCCACCCAGGCCGAACCAGTCGCCGACGATGCGCTCGGTCAGGCCTTCACCGCGCTTGCCGCCGTAGACATCGGCGGTGTCGATGAAATTGATGCCCATCTCCAGCGAACGATCGAGGATGGCATGACTGTCGGCAGGCGTGGTATCCTTGCCGAAATTCATCGTGCCCAGGCACAATCGGCTGACGGTGAGGCCGGTCCGGCCGAGATGGGTGTTCTGCATCGGTGCTCCGGAGGTGTGGGGACGACCGTAGGTGAGCCCCGGCACGAGCAATGCGGAGGTGACCTGCGCGATCGACGGTGGAATTATGCTGGGACCGCCCCGATCTGGATGGCTTGAACCATCCTTCCAAGGCCTGATTCCCTGCAGATGACCTTTTGGGATGAGCGGGCAGAACCGTTCCGGCATCGGTCATGCGATGCCATCGCGAGCCCCCGACGGGGTCCCCGAATTCATCACACACCCTCCGCGCGTGCGCTTCGCCCGCACCCGGAGTAGCGGAATAGATTGACGCGTCCAAGCGACCGCTGGTACGATCCGGCGGATGAATCCCAAGCTCAGGCATCTGCTGAATCAGCACGTGGTCGCCAGCTACCACAAGCAGCTGCGACTGCAGGATCTCGTCGGGGATCGCGAGTGGCGATTCGACCTCCCCACCGCCTCGCTGGCGTTCGGCGACGACTTGTCCTTCTCCACGCAGGTGCTCGGCACGGAGTCCGAAGCGACGAGATCCTGGCTGTGGTCGTGGGCGAACGAGGACTCCGGCATCCCGCCGCATGCCCTCAAGGCCGCCGCCAAGCTGCGTGGCATCGGCGAGAGCCATGGCATCGACGAACTGGTGACACCGGGACTCTCCACCAAGGCCGTGAGCTGCTACGATCTGGCGATGGTCGCCACCGGCCTGTTCGGCGCAGGTGCGTACTACCGTGGACCGTACGATGGCGGAGCCGTGTGGCTCATGCTCACCGATGCGCGCCTGGCGGTGCCGCAGGCCGTGGATGCGGCGAAGGTGGTGTCGCTGTTCACGCAGGCGGTGATGGATCTGCCGATCACCGACCACGCGCTCGCCTTCAAGGGCTACCTGCAGTGGCTGCATTGGCGTTTCGCCAACCACGATTCCTCGGTGGTGGCGACAGATCCGGCCGGCCACGCGGTGACGGCGGAATTCGATGCGCGGCATCGCCTGGTCGCGCTGCGGGCGGGGTGACGGGGCTCGCCCGGATGCGCGGATTCCCTGCAACACCACCGAGCTTCCCCGGTACACGATCGCATGAGGGCGTCCCTCCCGGGACTCACGGACCTGCCCGGCCTCGGAGCAAATCCGGGGCCGCATGCGCAACAGCCCCCGGAAACTCGGGATACGACGCAGGTCATGACACGGGTGAGAACCCGTTATAGTGCAGACAGCCACGTTCCCGAGGAGATCCCATGCGGGTCATCATCGCGGGGTCGCGATCCATCACCGATCCGACCGCGCTGGACGAGGCCATCGCCCACTCGGGCTTCCAGCTGACCGAGATCATCACCGGGGATTCCCGCGGGGTTGATGACCTGGCCGCGGTGTGGGCACGGACCCATGGCATCCCCTGTCAGCTCGTGCCGGTCGAGTGGAACCGTTATGGCGGGCGCGCCGAGAAGTTGCGTAACGAGCGCATCTCGATGATGGCCGAAGGCTGCATCGCGGTGTGGGATGGCTTCAGCCGCGGCACCTCGGAGCTGGTGGAATTCATGCACGCGCACGGCCTGCAGGTCTGCGTCCTGCGCTGCAATCCCCAAGAGGCCAAGGACCGCAAGACGACGGCGTTCTTCCGCCACCCCGTCACACTGCTCTGACCCGCACCGGCTCACCCCACAGGGTGTGGCGGAATCGCGTCGGACTCGCGCCGTAATGCTTCTTGAACTGCTTCGAGAAATGGAACGGATCAGGGTACCCTGAACGCTTCGCGATCTCGGCGACCGAGATGTCCGGGTCGCGCGCCAGCAGACCCGCGCGCTGCATGCGGAAACGCTGGAGGTCCTCCATCGGACTCGCACCGAACCAGCGACGGTAGACGCGACAGAGGTGCCAGCGCGACAGGCGCAGCTGGCGGGCGATCGAGGTCAGATCGATGGGCTCGTCGCATCGTTCCTCGAATCTCCGCCGTACCGCCAGGAACGCCGCAGGAACGGGCCGACCCGGAACGGGCTCAGACATCGCACGGGCGGTGGTGCGCAGCCAATTGTCCAACAGGTTGCGGATGATGACCGGGTCCGGACGCGCGGGTTCGACCATCTCGCGCAGGATCGCGGTGAAATGGTCCTGCGCGATCCCGATCCCGCACGGAACCACGTCATCGACCGGCACCGCGGACCCGGCGATGAGCGAGCGCGCAGAGGTCCCGTCGAAGGCGATCCAGGAATGGCTCCAGGCAGAGCGCTCGTTTCCGTAGAGGTGCTCGCTGCCGGGCGACCAGATCATCAGACGATGGGGCGGATGATCCTCGCGACGTCCACCGCAACCGATCACAGCGGGGGCATGGAAGCAGATCGCCAGGAAACGGGCCGTCCCATGCGGTCGATGGACCAGTCCCGGGCGCATCGCTTCGGCGATCCCGATGCCGAATACGCGCAGATCAGCAGGCAATCCCCGGGCACGGGGGAAAATGCGGACGGCTGGACGCATGACGGATGATAGACCCGGATCCCTCCGGAGCGAGCCCTGATCCCAGGCATGCACCGCACGAAAACACATGCCGGAGCCCACCGGCCCCATTCCTATCCCCCGCGCGCACCGCTACCTTCAGGACCGGGAGGCAGCCCATGCGCACATCTTCCATTTCCATTTCCATTTCCGTGGCGCTGCTCGCCGTGCTGTCGGCAACGGCGGCCGCTGACGAAGCGGACCCCGGCTGCAGCTGGATTCCCGGCAGCACTCGCGCCATCGATCAGCTCTCGGGCGAAGTGATCCAGCTATGGCATGACGGCCAGCGCATCATGGTCCCGAGCGAAGGCCGCTGCCTGACAACCGCCGATTCCTACGGCACGGATCTCGGCGTCCCCGTGTGCTTTCCGGGCAGGATCCTGTTCCTCTTCGGCGATACCTGGCCGTGTCTTCCCGATGCCCAGGGGGTCTACCATCCTCAGGTCGGCTGGGGCCACGCCGACAGCATCGGCTACCTCGACACGCCGGTCGACCTCGCCGCTTGGCCGACCTTGAGCGTCGGCCGCCTGCCGGGCGAGACCCCGGTCGCGCGACCGGCAATGAAGCTGTTCCTCAAGCCGGCATCGGCTGCGCCGCCGCGCATGTGGCCGACCGCCATCGCCGGTCTGCAGAGCGGCCAGGTGCTCGGCAATTACGAAGTGCCGACCGGGGCCTTCGCCTTGAACGACCACCTCTATGCATTCTATAATGTCCGGCATCAGGAAGGCCTGGATGCGGCGGGCAAGAAGGTCGTCTTCTTCCTCAACTCCATCCTCGCGCGGTCGACGACCCCCTCGACGGCGTGGCGGCAGGACCAGCCGCCGACGATGGAGCGGCTGTACGACGTCTCGGACCACCCGATCGTGGTCGACACCACACAGCCGCCCTCGGATGCCGATGTCCGGGGAAAGTTCATCCATGTCGCGCCGGTGGTGCTCGATCACCAGACGCTGGAGCGCATCGGCATCGCAGCGAAGCTGCCCGACCCGCTCACAACCGCGGCGCGTGTGGTCCTGATGTGGGGCTCCAGCTGGCGTTATGTGCACAGCAACTGCTACCTCGCGGCGGTCGATGCCGACCACATCGACCAGGCGGCCATGGGCAGAGCCGACCCCGCGCACTGGTGGTACTGCACGGGATCGGCTGGCGGGACACCCACGTGGAGCCATGACGAGGCCGCCGCGGCGCCGCTGATCGATGGCTGGACGGCTGGGGTCGGCCCATCCATCGGCGAGCATTCGGTGGCGTGGAACGCCCCGCTCGGCCGCTACATCCTCTCGTATCAGGAGCGCTACACCGCCATCCACATCAGGACCGCGACGACCCCGTGGGGGCCCTGGTCGCCACCCACCTCCGTCTTCGGGCTGGCCGCCCCCGCGTCCCGCGAATTCATCCATCATCGCGATGAGGACAGCATCGGATCGTACCCCATTCCCGTATTCCACGCGAATGGCGCTCCGCTGACGGAGGACCAACCATCCGGCGCGACCTATGGCCCCTATCTCATCGACCGTTCGACCTCCAATGCGGACGGCTCGGTGACCCTGTACTTCACCATGTCGACCTGGCGGCCATACCAGGTGTTCCTGATGTCGACGCGCTTCCGGACCACCGCGGGGACGGGGACGGGCACGGGGACGGGCACCGGGACGGGAACCAGCAACGCGACCGGTGGATCCAGCGGCACGACGGGTTCCGTGCCCGAGGATCGCGGAACCTCTCCAGGCGCGAGCGGGGGCTCGTGCGGACTGGGGTCGATCGTCGGTCTTGCGCTGGGTCTATCCGCATCCCTGCTGCGACGCGCGGGTCTGCACATCCAGGAACCGCTCGGGCGATCGCGACCACGCTGATCGCTCAACCGCTCGGCGGCTGTCTCTCGCACCCGCGCGGAAACCACCCGTTCCCGGCACCATCCGCTGGCGCGCGCGTAGCATCGACGCACCCCGCTGGACACCGCCATGCGCGTCTTCCTCGCCCTGCTGATCCTTCCGTTCGCCGTGTTCCAGGTCGGATGCTCGAGCATGACCTGGCGCACGCACCAGGTCACGCTGGTGACCCTGCCCAAGCATCCCCTGCCCCCGGAAGCGTCGACTTATCGCCTGATCATCGAAGGCGAATCGCTGCTCGAACCGCGGCTGGCCGCAGGGATCACGGTGCCGGGGCTCGAGCGCACCGCGTGCGAGCAGCGCACGGACGTGCGCGTGACCGTGCAGAAGCCGGGCGGAACGGTCACCCTCGAGCGGAACGCCAGCCGCGCTGACAAGAAGGCGCCGACCGAGGACGTGGTGGTCACCGTCGGCATCGGTTTCGCCGACAGCTCGGCGCTCAGCGTCAAGGAGCGCACGTCCGAGGACAAGGTATCCGGTCAGGCGGACCGTCCGCACCCGGTGTACGCCTATGAAGGTTCCTGGCTCGTACCGCAGAAGCTGGTCGTCGCGACCACAGCGCACGGCGAGATCGAGAACCTGACCGAACCAGCGCGCGCTCCGCTGTTCTTCGAACGGGATCTGCGCACGAAGGCGCCATTCCTCGCGCGCGGCACCTTGCAGCGGGCGTGGAAGGAGGCGTCGCCCGGCCTGGCGATGCGCGTGACCCAGGACTCGGTCGCGGATTACATCGCGCGCGCCAACCGCATCATCGAAGACGATTTCCTGCTGCGCTCGACCACCATCGCCATCGGCCTCGTGGATGAATACAAGATGGACGCACGCTTCGCCGAAGCGTCCCGCTCATTCGCGTCAGCGCTCGCCACCCGGCTCGCCGATCCGACTGGGTTCGCGGCGAAGATCGAGGTGCCGATGCGCGTTTGGACCGCAATCGCCGAACGTCCGGCCGCAGCCGACGACCGCACCGCGATCGCAGCCGCCCGCTACAATCTCGCGGTCGGCAAGCTCGCTGTCGATCGGCTCGACGAAGCCGAGGGACTGGCGCTCGCTGCCCAGACGCACGGCATCGAAGCCGTCAGGATCGAACAGCTCAAGACCTGCATCGCCGATCGCCGGAAGCATCTGGCCGCCATCAAGCGCTGACTGAGAGCTTGCGGATTCACGGCATGAGATCCCTGCGCCACTGACCGGGCGCATGTCCGTGATGCGCGCGGTAGGCGCGCGAGAACGCGCTCGCATCGCTGAAGCCGCAGGCCGACGCGACCGCTTCCAGATTCAGCCGACGATCACGCATGAGTTCGTGGGCACGCTCGAAGCGCACGCGCTGGAGCGCTTCGTGCGGACTCTTGCCGTAGGCGGTGTGAAAGATGCGGCGCAGGTGGCTGGTCGAGGTTCCAACCGCGCGCGCGACATCGGCGAGCGTCGGGTCGCGCGCGAGATTCTCCGCGTACCAGGCGATCGCCGAATCGGCGACGTCGCGCGCACGTCGGGCGATCGTCGGCAGCAGGCGCACCGGTTCGGCGCGCAAGGCGATCAGGCACAAGTCGGCGAGTGCGCGCTGGACCAGGAGGCCCCCGAGCGCGGTCGGCCTCGCGTTCTCGCGCATGAGCCCTGCGGTCGATTCCCTGATCCGAGCGATCTCGTCGTCGCGCAGCTCAGCCGCCAGGAATCCGCGCGTGGTCGCCAGCGATCGCAGCGGCTCCGGCGCCGAGGCCACCTGCACCACCGCAACCTCGCAGCGTTCGCGCGGAGGATTGATCCAGCCATGGGCCGTGTTGGGCGGGAACACCCACAGCGTCCGCTCGCGCGCCTGATACTGGCCGCTATTGAACACCGGGGCCATTCGTCCGGCCACCACCGCTTCGAACTCCCAGTTCAGACGGCGGGTTACGGGAATCGGATTGAGGTCGTAGCGACGTTCACCAGCGCTCACATATCGCAGCATCGCGTCTCCATGAGCGAAAATGTCAAGATCGTGGACGGCGGCGCCATGGGGAATCCACCCCCGGCCGATAGACTGTGCGGCATGAGCAAACCAAAACGCTTCGCCATCGTCGGAACCGGTTCGCGCGCTGGAATGTACATCGAGGCCATCCTCAAGACCTTCCGCGACGACAACCAGCTGGTCGCCTACTGCGACATCAACCAGGGGCGGATGGACCACACCAATCGCACCTGGTGCGAGAAGCTCGGGACCCAGCCCGTTCCCACGTACCGCCCTGCGGACTTCGCACGCATGCTGCGCGATCAGCGCGTCGATACGGTGATCGTCACCTCGGTCGATCGCACGCACCACCGCTACATCATCGACGCGATGGAGAACGGCTGCGACGTCATCAGCGAGAAGCCGCTGACCACCGACGCGGAGAAATGCCAGGAGGTGCTCGACACGGTCGAGCGCACCGGCCGCAAGCTGCGCGTCACCTTCAACTACCGCTACAGCCCGCTCGCCTCGTGCGTCAAGACCCTGCTGCAGGAAGGCGTGATCGGTACGCCGCAGTCGGTGCACTTCGAATGGCTGCTCGACACCAACCACGGCGCCGATTACTTCCGCCGCTGGCATCGCGACCGCGCCAACAGCGGCGGGCTCATGGTGCACAAGGCGACGCACCACTTCGACCTCGTGAACTGGTGGCTCGGGTCGCGTCCTGAATCCGTTTTCGGTTTCGGCGGCCTGCGTTTCTACGGCCGCGAGAACGCCGAGAAGCGCGGCGTCAGCGAATTCTACGAGCGCGCGACCGGCAACCCGGTCGCCGCCAACGACCCCTTCGCCCTCCACCTGGACAAACATGCCTGGTCCAAGGCGATGTACCTCGAGGCCGAAAAGCACGATGGCTACATCCGCGACCAGAGCGTCTTCGGCAATGGCATCTCGATCGAGGACGACATGGCCGTGGCGGTCCGCTACGAATCGGGCGCCACCATGTCCTACCACCTCACGGCGTACTCGCCGTGGGAGGGCTACCGCATCGCCTTCAACGGCACCAAGGGCCGGCTCGAGCTGGACAAGGTCGAGACCGCCTGGTGTCAGGGGCCCGAGGATCCGGCCCTGACCGAACTGCTGTCGCGGCACCAGGCCGTCGACGAGCAGGTGAGCGAGCGCCTGGTGATCCGACCCCATTGGGGCAAACCGCGCACGGTCACCGTGCCGGCGGCCGAGGGCGGTCACGGTGGCGGAGACGAGCGACTGCTCCACGACCTGTTCGTCGGCGGCATCGCCGATCCGCTGGGTCGGGCTGCCGACCACATCGACGGCGCGATGTCGATCCTCACCGGCATCGCCGCGAACCGCTCGTTCGCGACCGGCGCCGTGGTCCGTACGCGCGATCTGGTGACCATCCGCCGCGAGCGCGCCGCGGTGCCCACCGCTCTGCGCGCTGCAGCGGCAGGCGCCAGATCCTGATCGATGGCTGATCGTTGGCTGATCGCAGGAACGCTCCGCGTCCCTGCGATCAGCCGGTATTGGCTGCAAGCGCCGCGCGCAGAGCGGCCAGCACCGACGCGTTCAGGTCCGCGCGGTGGCTGCTGAACCCTTCCGGGGTCTGCAGCGCGAGGCGATCGGCGCCCCCGGGCGCTTCGAGCGCGTAGGCTCGTCGTGCGCAATCGACCGCGCTGCGGAGATCCTCGACGCGGGATTCGCGGTCGATGGACGGAGCGATCAGCGTGCACGGCCGCGGGGCGATGGCCGCCAGCAGTTCGGGCAGATCGTACGGCACGGATTCCTCATCGCCGATGTACGCGGACAACGCCGGAGCGAGCGGCAGGTCGTGGGCCCAGCGGCCCAGGCCGCCGCAGCCGTGTGCCGCGCGATCGCGGCGGAACGGCTGGGGCACGGACAACGCGATCACTCCCGCGATGCGCTCGTCGAGCGCCGCGGCGTGCAGCGCCTGCAGCGCTCCCAGGTGATACCCCACCATCCAGATGCGCGTCGGATCCACGAACGGCAGGCCGGTCATCATGTCGACGGCGGCGCGCGCATCGCGCAGCATCTTCCCCAGCAGCGACCAGCGCGGGTAGGTGTGGTAGAAGCGCTCGGCCTCCTCCACCCGGCCGCCGAATCCGATCTGATCGTAGGCGAGGACCGCGCACGACTCGTTGGCCATGGCGATATGGATCGGGGCGCCCTCGGTGCCGCCGGCATAGCCGTGCTGGAAAGCGGGCGGGTGCATCCAGATGACCCCGGGCCGTGGGGCGCCGGAGGCGATGGCCCCCTCGCGCACGTAGATGTCCCCGGACACGCCTTCGCCGAACACCACGTGGCGCGTCTCCTGACCGCGGTCGCACCAGCCGCGCTCGAGCAAGGCAGCGGTGTGCGGATAGGTCGGCTTGGCGATCCCTCCTCGATGCAGGCTTCCCGGCGGAGCGACGCCGCTCAGCGCGTGGATGGCAGCGCGCGTGCGCGTGCGCAGCCGTGCGCAGTCCTCCCGGGGGGCCACGACCGATGCGTCGGCGCGAGCGGCCGATGGTCGTGCCGCGACGGTCGTGGGCCGCATCGATGGGAATTCTCGCGGCGGTTCGGAAAACGGTGCGCCGGTGAAGATGTGATCGCACCAATCCACGTAGCCCTCGATCATCAGCGGCGAGGTCTCGTGCCCTCCCCAGCGCCAGCTCATGCGCAGCCGGTCCGCGGCGCCGTGCAGCGCATACACTGGCAGCGCGGCGGCAACCGTGCGATCGGCGGCGTAGACGCTCTCGAACGGGTCGTTCACCGCGGATCCGACCAGGCAGGGCCGGGGGGCGATGAGCGCGAGCAGATCATGCAGGTCGAAGGGCAGCCGGTCCTCGCGGCCCGAGAAGAAACGCAACCGCGGGTGGAACCAGGGTGGGAACTGCCGCGTCAGCTGCTCGACGCTCTGACCCGGATAATGCTCCGAGTACCAGCGCATCGCGCAGGTGCCGCCGGCGCCGGGACTGCTGGGGATGACCACGGCGATGCGCTCATCGAGCGCCGCGGCGATCGCCGACTGCTTGCCGTTACGCGAGTGCCCGGTGAGAGCGATGCGTGCGCTGTCCGCCTGCGGTACGGAGGCCAGGAAATCGATGGTCCGTGACGCGCACCAGGCGCGGCGCGCGATACGACCGAAATCGTGATCCGGATACAGCGCGATCAGGTCTTCGGAATCGTCGTGGCCATCGCTACCGGCATAGATGCAGGCCAGGTAGCCGCGGCGTACCGCGACCATCGCCCAGGTGCGGTGGAAGTGCTGGGTCAGGAACACCGGGAACGGTCCTGCGCCGGGAGGGATGAACAACTCGACGCGCAGGCGTCCGCGCATCTCCGGACCGAACGACAGGACCACGCGGCGATGGATGGTGCCTCCGTTGTCGGTCTCGTCCTCGATGGTCGCGCGCACGTCCGGCGGCGGAGGAGGCGAACGGCCGAGGAACCAGCGTTCGAGGATCGGGATCAATTCCTGCCGACGCGCGCGCCACTGCGCCACCGTGGTGATGGGCGCAGCACCAATGGGCGTCAATGGATTCGTCAGCACGTTGCAGGACGGCAGCGCGGCGAAATCGGGCGGCAATTCGCCTGACGCCTTCTGCCACTCGTCCCACGGTGGCGACGATGGCAGCACGCGTCGAAGCTCCTCCAGGTCGCGGGTCCGGCGGGCCGTTGCTGGGTCGCTCATTCCGGGACCCTAGCGCGGAGATCCGCAGCGGAAGTGCCGGCCCGACAGCGGCGCCGGTAGCGATGGAGTCACGTCGACCAGAGCGCTGGGATGCGGGCCAAGTGAGTCCGGGTCCCTAGCGCGCGAGCGCTTGCAACTCCGACACGACGCGGTCGATCTCGTCGACGGTGTTGTAATGCGCGAAGCCGATGCGCAGCAGACCTCCGGCGTCGGCCAACCCGAGCTGATCGACCAGACCCTTGGCGTAGAAATGCCCGTCCCACACGAAGACGCCGTGCTCGCAGAGACGCTCGGCGGCCTGGTGCGGCGCAGCTGAGGCGAGGGTGATGCCGAACGTCGGTGTGCGCTCGGCGGCGCGTGCCGGATCGGCGATGCCGTGGACGCGCAATCCGGGAATCCGCGCCGCGGCCTCCAGGAAACGCGCGCTCAGGGTGCGCTCGTGCGCGGCGATGCGCTCCATGGCGGCGACCAGCGTCGAGCGCGCGAACGGATCGCGCTCTGCGGTTGCGGTAGGCGAACCGACAGGCGAGCCGGCGAGCGAGCCGAGGTACGCCACGCAGGCGCTCAGGCCGGCCAGCGCTTCGAAATTCTGCGTGCCCGTCTCCCATTTTCCCGGAGCGACCATGGTCGAGGGGCGCACCTTGTAGGCGGTCAGCGCTTCGAGGTGCTTCTGCTTCGCATACAGGATGCCGACGTGCGGACCGCAGAACTTGTAGGCCGAGCAGGCGAGGAAATCGCAATCGAGTGCGCGCACATCGATCACCCCGTGCGGCGCGTAGTGCACCGCGTCGACGAACACCAGCGCGCCGACGCGGTGGGCGGCGGCGATCAACGGGATCAGATCAACGATCGATCCCACGCCGTTGGAAGCGTAACCGAGGGCGACCAGCCGCGTCCTGGGCCCGATGAGCGCGGTCAACGCATCGACCGATAGGGAGCAGTCGGGCAGGGTGAATGGCAGCGTGCGTACGACCGCGCCGCGATCCTCGGCCGCGAGCATCCAGGGAGCGACGTTGGCATCGTGGTCGAGCGCGGTGACCACCACCTCGTCGCCCGGCTTCCAGGTGCGCGCGATCGCCCGACTCATCGAGAAGGTCAGGCTGGTCATGTTCTGACCGAAGACGATCTCGTCCGCCGATGCGTTCAGCAGCGCCGCCGCGGCCGCGCGCGCACGCGCGACCACCGCACCGGTCTCCTGGCTGGTCGCGAAGCGTCCGCCGGTGTTGGCGTTGCTCTGCTGCAGGTACGCGGTCATCGCCGACACCACCGCCGTCGGCACCTGCGTCCCCCCAGGACCGTCGGCGAACACCACCGGTCTCCCGGACATCGCGCGTGCGAGCGGAGGAAACAGCGGACGCACGGAGGCGGGGTCGAAAACGGTCATGGCTGGTTCCAGGCTATGCGGAGGCTGCAAAACGCATCACCGCATGGCGAATAGCAGATGGCAGATGGTCTGCAGTTCCCTTCGGGCGCCGAGCAGGGGTGGCGGCATACAATCGGCGAAGCCGATGCCGCCACGATGTCGGAGGTTTCCGACGACATCGTGCCGCGACAAAGCCCGGGGGTAGGCCCGTCCCCGGGCCGTAGGGGCGACAGCCCCTGAGCAAGATGCTCTCTTCGGGCGCCGAGCGGCGGTGGCGGCATACAATCGCGAAGCGATGCCGCCACGATGTCGGAGGTCCCCGACGACATCGAGCCGCGACAAAGCCCGGGGGTAGCCGCAGGCCGTAGGGGCGCCAGCCCCTGCACAAACGGGCGCCGAGCGGCGGTGGCGGCATACAATCGCGAAGCGATGCCGCCACGATGTCGG
>JACCZE010000240.1 GCA_013696105.1 Planctomycetota bacterium
AAATCGGCGCAGCCGATGCCGCCACGATCAGGACTGCCTCGCAGTCCTGATCGAGCCGCGACAAAGCCCGGGGGTAGGCACGTGCGCGCGCCGTAGGGGCGACAGCCCCTGAGAAAACAGCGGGCGCCGAGTGGCGCTGGCGGCATACAATCGCCGCAGGCGATGCCGCCACGATGTCGGAGGCTCCCGACGACATCGAGCCGCGACAAAGCCCGGGGGTAGGCACGCTCCGTGCCGTAGGGGCGACAGCCCCTGAGAAAAAGCCGCGACAGCCCCTGAGCAAACAGCTCAAAGATCGGAATTCTTGCCGATCCTCAGGCGATACCTGCCGACGATCACCGTGCTGCCGTCGTCATCGACGCTGATCGTGCCACTGCGCTCGGGCGACAGGAGGCAGCACATGGTGGCGGTGCGGATCCTGCTGGTGACGACATGACGCAGGATGGTGTCCGGCGCGACCGCTGGCTGATTCTGCAGGCCGAGACCGCGTTTGAGCTGTGACGGACACGAGGCGACGAACGACAGGTGCAGCGATGCGGTGGCTCCGCGCACCCACGCTGCCAGCGGCTGGTCCTCGGGCGAGCCGCCCTCGACCCGGCTGAATGTGTGCAGACGCGATTCGAACAATCCCGGATGCGCCAGCTCGACCCGGTCGATCACCACCAGGCCCTCACCCTCGACCAGCAGCAGCATGCGAATGCAGGATCCTGCCGCGGGATCGAGGCCCATCGCCGCGGTCGCGTCCAGGTGGAATCCCCGCCAGCCGTCACCGCGCACGATGGTGGTGGTCACCGCGGCATCGCGGAGGATGCCGACGCCATTGACGAACACCGTGTTCTTCGACGCCGAGGAGGTCTCGTAGAGCTCGAACCGGCGCTTTCCGAAGGTGGTGTCGTAGTAATCGTTGACCGGGACGTTGTCGATCAGGCGCTCGTTTCCGACCGTGACGAAGAAGCTGAGCAGGTCGTCGTGCGCGTGCGGGACCTTGGTGGTGCCGCCACGGACCGAGGCGTACAGCCTCGGGTTGGGCATGCGGTCCGCCACGTACCCCCACTCGAGTCCGTCCATCAGGGCGATGTCGGGCCGCGCCGTCGGCGGCGCCGTCGGCGTGCCGGGATGCAGAAGCAGGAGCTCTGCATCGACCGCGCGCTGCGTATCCGCCAAGCCCCCGGCAGGGATGCGTTGATCGAGTTCGGCGACCAGATCCCAACGGCCGTAGCGTTCGGCGGCGGCGTAGTGGAACGGCATCGGCACGAACGAGTTCACGTCGCCGAAGCTGCACGGCACCCCGTTCGGCGTGAAGAGCAGGGGGAAATCCAGGGTCGCCGCCGTGGACGCGCGCTCGAGCAGCGGGTGGCGCCGACCCGTCGCGCGCTCGTGGCTCAACAGGTACTGGAATCCCCACTGCATGCCGTAATTCCAGTAGCCGATGCCCTCGGGCCAGGCGCCGTCGGCGTTCATCCCGGTGAAGAACGGTGCGATGCCGATCTCGACCAGGGCCAGCACGCGCTCGGATTCCGGAGCATCGGCCCCGATCGCCAGCGCGAGCATACCGGCGCCACCGTTGCAGACGGTGTTCCAGTTCGACAGCGGGAAGGTGTAGTACCAACTCGTGGATTCGCCGCCGTTGCGGGCGAGGTACGGCGCGAACGAACGCGAGCGTGCGATCTCGATGAATCGCGCCCGCTCATCCGCCGTGAGCTCGTCCCGCAGGCCGTCGTATGCGATCGCCAACGTGGTGGAGTTCTCGCCATACGAGAGATCGAAGATGGCGCAGCGGTCCAGCGTCCCCTGCTTCCACGAGATCCACGACCACTGCTCCCATGCCCCCATGCGCTCGATGTGGTCGACCACACCATCGCGATACCGGCGCAGGCCGGTCAGCCTAAAGGCGACCAGCAGCGATAGCACATTGCGCAGACAGAGTCGCCCGCGGATGAGGTGCCAGTTGTGGCCCGTCTCGTCGACTGAGCACGATGGGTCGGCGAGCGCGGCATCCGCGCGCGCCAGCGTCCGATCCTGCGCTCCGCTCAACGCCGGTGATCGCCCCGGGGCCGTCAATCGCGCGTAATGCTCGGGCCCGATGTACAGCCGCTGGGTCATGGAGGCTCCGTCGTGCAGGATGCGCGGGCCGGATCGACGACAAGGGCGGCGGACATCGATGGCCTGGAACGTCGCCGCGTCTCGCGCGATGGGAGACTGAGGTCGATCGCAGGTTCCCATGCACCCATTCACTCACGAGACATCCGGCCCGGGGCGACGATCAATGCGGGGCTGTCAGCGGCGTATAGACAGGAGCGCCAGCGTCGGGCCATCCGGATCCCGCCGCCCACCGCCCAGGAACCATGAGAACGTCCACGTCGCTCCTCGCCGCCGCCTTCGCCTGCCTGTGCGCCATCGACGTGCGCGCGGAGGAGGTCCAGCAGGCATCAGCCGATCGTGCGGAGAGCGTCTCCGACGTGGCACCCGCCCGCATCCTGACCCTGAGCGATGCCCTGCGCTTCGCGCACCAGCAGGGACGCGACAAGCAGAACCGCGACGAGGAGCTCGACCTGCTGGCGAAGAGCCTGCGCAACATCCGTCGCAATTACGGACCGCAGCCCAGCGGATCGCTCACCGCAGGCATCTCCGGCCGCGGTGAGCAGGCGCCGATCCCGAGCGAAGGGGCGAGCCTCGGCGTCAGCCAGCTCCTGCCCACAGGCGGCACCGCCTCCATCGGCACGTCGGCAGGGGCGGTCCAGGCGCCTGGCCAACCGCAGTCGCGTGCCACCGGTGCGACGGCGTCACTGCACCAACCGCTGCTGCGTGGCGCGGGCTCGCTGGCGTGGCGCGAGGGGATGACCGCGGCCGAGCGCGGCTACGTGTATACGTTGCGCGGCTACGAATTGTTCCGGCAAGAACTCACCCTCTCGATCAGCGGCACCTTCTGGTCGCTGCAGGGCCAGCAGCACGCGCTCGAGCAGGCGAAGGCCGCGGTCGCCCGGGCGGAGTTCACCTTCGAGCAGACCAGCGCGTTGATGACCATCGGCAAATCCAACGCCAACGATGTCTTCCGCGCCGAGGTCAACCTGCTGTCCGCGCGGCAGTCGCTGGTCGACGCCGACGCGGCGTTCGATGCCGCGGTCGACGCCCTGAAGTTCAACCTCAATCTCGCCCAGAGCGAGCGCATCGCCATCGATACCGCGCCCCCCGCGGGACCGCGCATCGGGGTGGACGCCGCCAAGGCGATCGATTCCGCACTCGCCCATCGCCTGGATTTCCAGACTGCTCGCGATCGCGTCACTGATGCCGATCGCGCGGTAACGTTGGCCCGCCGCGGCATGCTCCCACAGCTGGATCTCGACGCCGGCCTCACCTACGGCGCGGCCGGGACCACCGCGTGGAACAATCCCGTCCAGGGGCCGCCGGCCTACAGCGTGTCGATGACCCTCGAGATCCCCTTCGATCGCCGCGACGAGAGCCTCGCGCACGAACGCGCGATGATCGAACGCCTGCGCGCCAGTCGCTCGCTCGAGGAGGCGCGCCAGGCGATCATCCGCGACGTGCTCGCCGCCATCCGCAGCCTGCGCAGCGCCGAGGCGTCGCTGATCATCCAGGATCGCAACCGGGTGCAGTCGCAGCGCCGCAGCGAGAAGGCCTACCTCGATTTCAAAGCGGGGCTGATCTCCAACCGCGACCTGGTCGAAGCCCAGAACGAGGTGCGCACCGGCGAGAACGCCTGGTTCGCCGCGCTGGTCGCCTACCGCAACGCCGAGCTGCGGCTGCGCCGCGACACCGGCACGCTCGCGGTCGGCGAGGATGGATCGTGGTCGGAGCTCCTCCCGGATTACGCTTCCGCACAGGAAGAAGCGACACCATGAAGCTCCATCCCTTGATCGCCGTAACGATCGTATGAACAAGCGCGCGAAGATCGCGCTCGGCGTGGGCGTTGCGGCGATCGCCGTGCTGCTGATCGCCATCCCGACATGCGGTAGCTCGAATCGTGACAAGGGGTCCATCCTCGGCCGCTTCCCGGCGATCGCGTCCGACCTCGACATCGTCCTGACCGGTAGCGGTTCGTTGAAGTCGGCGCACCCGATCGTGATCTCCTCGGAGGTGAACGGAAAGATCGCCTGGCTCATACCAGAGGGCACGGCGGTCAAGAAGGGCGACAAGCTGATCGAGCTCGAGAACAAGGAACTCGCGAATCAGCTCGAGCAGGCCAAGCAGGAGCGCGAGAACGCCCAGCGCGCACTCGAGAATGCCCAGCGCGAGGTCAAGCTGCAGGAGCTGGAATCCCAGAAGCTGACCGGTGACGCGG
>JACCZE010000341.1 GCA_013696105.1 Planctomycetota bacterium
CGGTCGGCGGTCGACAGCGCCTCGGCTTGGTCATGGGTCACGTAGACCGCGGTGACGCCCGACGCCTTGCACACCCGGCGGATCTCCGCGCGCATGGCGACGCGCAGGCGCGCATCGAGATTCGACAAAGGCTCGTCCAGCAGCAGCACCGGCGGCCGCACGATGATCGCCCGCGCCAGGGCGACGCGTTGCTGCTGTCCGCCCGAGAGCTCCGCGATCCGCCGCGAACCATAGCCCGGCAGCTCGACCAGCGCCAACGCCTCATCGACGCGCGTACGCTTCTCGGCGGCGGCGACCTTGCGCACGTCGAGTCCGAAGGCGATGTTCTCGGCCACGGACATGTGCGGCCACAAGGCATAGTTCTGGAAGACCATGCCGATGTCGCGCTCCTCGGCCGACAGCCGGGTGACATCGCGGTCGCCGAAATGGATGGTGCCCGCTTCCGGGGTCAGGAACCCGGCGAGCAGCCGCAGCATCGTCGTCTTGCCGCAGCCGCTGGCGCCGAGCAGGAAGAACATCTCGCCGGCGGCGATATCCAGGCTGACGTCGCGCAGCACCGGCGCCCCGGCCTGATAACCCTTGGTCACCGCACGGATGGCGATCGGCAGCATGGTTGGAGCTTCGGAGGAGGCGAGGGGGGTCAAGAACGTGGTCGGACGGCCATAATCCGTTCTCAGTGCTCCGTCCTCTGTTCTCTGTCGACAGCCGGCAGCTAACGACAGGTTACCAGGTGAGCATGCGCACCGGAGTGCGTCCGGCTCTTTGACGGAGAACGGAGCACGGAGGACCGAGCACGTTTGCTGTCACGCATGCGCACGGAGGAATCGGCCGTCAGCTGTCCGACGGAGGACGGAGGACGGAGCACGGAGCACGGCGGCTGTCAAGCTGTCCGACCGAGAACGGAGCACAGAGGACGGAGCACGTGTGCTGTCACCGATACTTCGGCTTGAGCGATGCGCCCTTCTTCGCGCTCTGTCCCGCCAGGTCGAGAATGTGGATCGGGCGGCGTGCCCATTCGGTGGTGATCACCAGCGGGGTTCCCTTCACCAGGTGGTCCGCCACGTTCTGGTAGAAGCGCCAGCCTTCTGATTCGGGATTCTTTCCCTTGGTGACGACGACCTCGCCATCGCGGTGCTGGGTCAGCTCCCAGTTGCCGTAGTCGTACCAGTAGGTGCCCTTGGTTCCGGTGATCTCGATCATCCCGCGCTTGGGATTCGAATCGATCGAGGTGATGCACAGCGTCAGCCACGTGCCCTTCTTGAAGCGCACGACGGCGAATCCCTCGTCTTCGTTGCCATCCTTCTTCCACTTGGTCTTCGGCGCCCAGAAACCGGTCTTGGCGAAGCCGGTGACCTCGGTGATGTCGTCGTCGAGGATCTGCAGCGAATATTCCAGCAGGTGGACGCCCCAATCGTAGAGGATGCCGCCCGAGATGGATTTGCTCGAACGCCACCAGTCGCCGGGCTTGCCGTAGCCGCCCATGTGCGCCTCGATGCGCACGACGTCGCCGATCGCGCCCGAGCGGATGGCCTTGACCGCGCGCATGATCGAGCCGTCCCAATGGCGATTGTGGTAGGTCGACAGCAGCAATTTCTTCTTGGTCGCCGCCGCGAGCATGCGATCGCACTCGGCGGTGGTGATCGCGAGCGGCTTCTCGCAGACCGCGTGGCGGCCTGCATTCAGGCAGCGGATCGCGAGGTCGGCGTGGGTGTTGTGCGGGGTGATCATCGTCACCAGTCCGACGCGCGACTTCTTCAGCATCTCGTCGACGGTGCGGTAGGTCTCGATGCCGGGAAAATCCGTCTGCGCGACCTTCAACCGTTCGGGATCGAGCTCGGTGACCGCCAACGGCGTCATCCCCGCGCGTTGCATCTCGGTCAGGTGGTGCTTGCCCATGTTGAACGCGCCGCCGTAGCCGACGACGCCGACGGTGATGTCCTGGGGCTTCTGGTAACGGGGCATGGGATCCTCGCGGGTGGATCGGGAACCTACCCGGCGCTCGCTCGCTGGCCACGGCTACGGCAATCGCCGCCGGGCTTGTCCGCGCGGCCGCTCGCCTAGCATCTCGCCTTCCCCGGGAGGCTTTCATGAAGACCGCGCTGCTCGTCCTGTCGTTCATCTGCACCGCTGCGTTCGCCGCGGACCAGTCGCCCACGCGGGCGGTGATCCACACCACCGCCGGGGACATCAACCTCACGCTCTTCCCCAAGACCGCTCCCGCGACGGTGGCGAACTTCGTCAAGCTCGCGCAGGCGAAGTTCTTCGACGGCTCGACCTTCCATCGCGTGGTGCCCGGCTTCGTCATCCAGGGCGGGGATCCCAACACCAAGAAGGGAGCCACCGGCCAGCCGGGCACCGGCACCCAGCTCGATGCCAAGGGCAATCCGCTGCTGATCAAAGCCGAGGTCGGTGCGGCGAATCCCGAGAAGCACACGCCCGGTACCCTGGCGATGGCGCGCGGACCCGATCTCAACAGCGCGAGCTGCCAGTTCTACGTCACCCTGGCAGCGACGCCGAGCCTGGATGGACAGTACACCGTCTTCGGCCGCGTGGTCGGCGAAGCGGACCTCGCCGTGGCGTTGAAGGTCAAGGCCGACGACCGCATGACTGTCGAGATCATCGATCCGACGGACAAGAAGGCCGTGCCGGCCGCAGCGGACGCCCCTGCCACGAAATGACCGCCGAGCAGGCTCACCTGGCTGAATGCAAGAACCTCGCCAGCCTGAGATGTGCGCAAAGCAGGTGCGCCTGAGCGCACGGTGACGCGAAGCCTCAGCCGGCCTTGGCGATGGCATAGCGCACCACCGCTCCGTTGAGATCCGCGCTCGCCGCATCCGCTGGCAGCGCCGCATCCACGGCGAAGGCGGTGGCGAGGACCTCGTCGGCGATCGTCGGCGCATGCGCGGAGATGGCCGCGACCGCTTCCGCGTCGGTGGTCGACCACCGCACGGAGATGCGGTCGGATACGTCCAGACCGGCGCCTTTGCGCGCCTGCTGCAACGCGCTGGTGAATTCGCGCGCCAGGCCCTCGCGAGTCAGCTCGGGCGTCAGCTGCGTGTCGAGGACGACGGTGACCGGACCGTCGCTCGCGACCAGCGAGCCGGCGACCGGTACGCGTTGCAGCAGCACGTCGGCGAGCGCCAACGGTTCTCCCGCGACGGCGATGCGCTCGCCGGACTCGAGGCGCGCGACTTCGGCGTGTCCCCAGGCACCGAGCGCGGTGCCGATGTCCTTGAGCTTGGCGCCGGCGCGCGCGCGCAGCTCTTTGAAGTTCGGCTTCACGCTGATCGAGCAGAACGCGGCTTCGTCGGGCGAGGTGGTGACCGCCTTGACGTTCAGCTCGTCGCGGATGAGCGCGGCGAAGCGTTCGGCGGCCGTGCGCACGCGATCGTCACGGCTGACCACCGTCAGGCACGCCAGTGGCTGGCGCACCTTCAGCTTGTGGTCCTCGCGGACCTTGCGCCCGAGACCGACGACCGAGCGCACCGTCGCCATGTCGGCTTCGAGCCGGGCATCGATGCACTCGGCGCGCACCTGCGGGTAGTCGCACCAGTGCACGCTCGCCGGTGCGGCGGCATCGACCGGGCGAACCAGGCGCTGATGCACCTCCTCGGTGAGGAAGGGCATGAACGGCGCGAGCACCTTGGCGAAGGTGGTGAGCACCTCGTAGAGCGTGGCGAACGCAGCGGTCTGGTCCTGGCGCTGGTCGCTCTTCCAGAAGCGCCGGCGCGAGCCGCGGATGTACCAGTTGGTCAGATCGTCGATGAACGCCACCAGCCGCGGAACCACGTTGTAGAGCCGGTAGGCCTCCATCTCGGCGTTCACGTCGCGCACCAGGCTCTGCAGCACCGACACGATCCAGCGGTCCATCTCTGGGCGCTCCGCCAGAGGAACTGCCTTCCAGGACCGCGGATCGTAGCCGTCGACCGATGCGTAGGTGGTGAACAGCGAGAGGGCGTTCCAATAGGGCAGCACCACCGTGCGCACGATCTCCTTGAGGCCGTCCTCGCTGAAGCGCAGCGGCTCGGCGCGCACCACCGGCGAATCGATGAGGTAGGCGCGCAGGGCGTCGGCGCCGATGTCGTCGAGCACCTTGCCGGGATCAGGATAATTCTTCAGCGACTTTGACATCTTCTTCCCGTCCTCGGCGAGGACGAGGCCGTTGACGACGACGTTGCGGAACGCGGGCTTGTCGAAGAGCGCGGTCGACAGCACGAGCAGGGTGTAGAACCAGCCGCGCGTCTGATCGAGGCCCTCGGCGATGAACTGCGCCGGGAAGTTCGCCTCGAACGCGTCGCGGTGCTCGAACGGATAATGGTTCTGGGCGTAGGGCATCGCCCCGGATTCGAACCAGCAGTCGAGCACCTCGGGCGTGCGCCGGTAGGTCTTCCCGCCACGGCGGATCTCGATCTGGTCGACGTGGTGCTTATGCAGGTCGGTGACCGTCGCTCCGGAGAGCTGCTCGAGCTCCTGCACCGAGCCGACGCAGATCAGGTCGGTCGCGTCGTCGACGTTCACCCAGATCGGGATGCACGAGCCCCAGAAGCGGTTACGGCTGATATTCCAATCCTTGGCATCCTTCAGCCAGTTGCCGAAGCGGTTCGAGCCGATCGCCTCCGGCACCCAACGGATCTGCGCGTTGTTCGCGACCAGGCGATCGCGCAGGTCCTCGACGCGCACGTACCAGGCTTCGATCGCGCGATAGATCAGCGGCGCATCGCTGCGCTCGCCGAAGGGGTAGCTGTGGACGATGGTCGACTGGTGGACGAGCTTGGCCTCGTCCTTCAGGCGCTTGATGATCGCCTTGTCGGCATCCTTGCAGAACTGGCCGGCGTATTCCGGCAGCTGCGCGTTGAACCGGCATTCGCTGTCGAGCGGGTCGACCAGCGCGATGCCCTCGCGCCGGCAGACGCGGTAGTCGTCTTCGCCATAGGCAGGAGCCATGTGCACGATGCCGGTGCCGTCGCCGGTGCTGACGAAGTCGTCGGCGAGGATGCGGAAGGATTGCGGATTCGCCGCGAAATAGGGGAAGAGCGGCTCGTAGGTCCTGCCGACCAGGGCGCTGCCGGGCAGCTCGCGCAGCAGCTGGTAGTCCTCGGGCTTCTTGTAGTGCGCGGCCAGACGCTCCTTGGCCAGCACGTAGACCGCGCCGCTCGCGACGTCGCGGACGAGCGCGTACACGATGTCAGGACCGACGCAGAGCGCGAGGTTCTCGGGCAGCGTCCAGGGCGTGGTTGTCCACGCGAGCGCGTACACGGCCCCGCCGGTGCCGAGATCGTCCGCGAGCTTCAGCCGCACGGTGATCGCGGGATCCTGCACGTCCTTGTAGTTGTTCCCGGCTTCGAAGTTCGACAACGGCGTCGCCAGCACCGGATCGTAAGGCATGATGCGGTGCGCTTTGTACACCCGCGAACGGCCCTGCGCGTCCTTTTGGTCGAACAGCTGCTTGAACACCCACCACACCGATTCCATGAACGGCAGGTCCATGGTCTTGTAGTCGTTGTCGAAATCGACCCAGCGACCCATGCGCGTGACGGTCTTCCGCCACTCGCCGACATAGGTCTGCACCATCGATCGGCATTGCTCGTTGAACGCGGCCACGCCGGTGGCGCGGATGTCCGCGGCGCCCTTGAGGCCCATCTCCTTCTGCGCGATGTTTTCGATCGGCAGGCCGTGGCAGTCCCAGCCGAAGCGGCGGTCGACGTGGAAGCCGCGCATCGACCAGTAGCGCGGGATGATGTCCTTGATCGTGCCGGCCAGCAGGTGGCCGTAGTGCGGGGTGCCGGTCGCGAAGGGGGGGCCGTCGTAGAAGACGAATTCCGGTTTGCCGGCGCGGCGGCGGTTCGACTCGGCGAAGGCGTCGAGCCGCTGCCACAGGGCGAGGATGCCTTCCTCGATGCGCGGGAAGCTGACGCCGCTGGGAACCTTCTCGAAGGGAGCGCGACCTGCGCGCGGGGACGGATCGCTCATCGGATGCCCATTCAGTGACGCGCGCGGCGCAGGGGCCAGACCGTAGAAGCCTGGCGGAACCCGGCAAGGTGCGGGGGCGGGGGCGCAGCGGAGAAGTCCTAGGACCCGATGAAACCGGCACTTGATACCAGGGCCGGTGTGGCGTAGTGTTCGCGCCATGCGTTACATCCTCGCCTGCATTTCCGTAGCTTCCCTGTTCGTCGTCACCGCGTGTGACCGCCGGCAGAACATGACGATCGTCCCCGATCGCCAGGGACACGCCTACGGCGCCGAAGGCGTCCAGCAGCCGACCTATAGCGGTCCGGTCGCGGGACCCGGCGAGGCCTACCACACCCTCGCCGCCGGCGAGACGCTCTCCCAGGTCGCGAAGAAGTACAACGTCGACCTCGGCTGGCTGATCAAGCGCAACGACATCCAGAAGCCGAGCGACGTCACCGCGGGCAAGAACCTGATCGTGCCGAACACGCCCGTCGCGCCCGCGATGCCCGACGCCGACCGTCAGGCCCTGCAGGATGCGCCCGCCGCGGCACCGGCCCCCAAGGCCGCCCCGAAGAAGCCCACCCGGCGCTGATGTCCGGCGCGGCCATCGCGCACCGTCCATGACTCCAACCCGTCTGTTGCTGGCCACCGGCAACGTCAAGAAGCTGAGAGAACTGCGCGAGATCCTCGCGCAGTTTTCCATTCCGGTGCTCGCGCCTGCAGACGTGGGGTACGACCCAGACGTCGTCGAGGATGGCGCCACCTTCGAGGCCAACGCGATCAAGAAAGCCGCCGCTGGCCTCGCTGCGACCGGCGAGTGGACGCTGGCCGACGATTCGGGCATCGAAGCGCGCGCACTCGACTGGCGCCCTGGGGTCTACAGCGCGCGCTATGCGGGCGAACCGTGCGATGACGAGGCGAACAACCGCAAGCTGGTCGCCGAACTCTCTGGTCAGAGCGACCGGTACGTCCAGTACCGTTGTGTGATCGCTCTCGCGCGCCCGGTCGGGCCATCGCTGACCTGGGCTGGGGTATTCGGCGGTGAACACATCGTGACGCCGCGGGGCCAAGGCGGGTTCGGTTACGATCCCTATGTGCTGGTGCCGGATCTGGGCAAGACCGTGGCCGAGCTTCCTCCTGAAGTCAAACACGCGCGCAGCCACCGCGGGCAGGCGCTGCGCGGCTTCCTCGGCTGGCTGCGCGAGCAGGGTGCTCCAGGAAGATCTTAGAGGTTTCGAGGATCGGGCTCCATTCCGTCAGCGGGGGATGCGGAGTACGCTCGGGCATCACCTCACCCGGGGGCCCCATGATCACCCAAGCGATCCCGACCACCGTGCCGCAGCGAACCGCGACCACGCGACTGAGCGCTGCGGAACTGGCCGCGTTCCGTGCCAAGGGCTACCACGTCGTCCGCGGACTCTTCGACCCCAACCACATGGAACGTCTCGCGGTGGAAACCGAAGGACTGCACGCCCGCATGGCCGCGCATGCACCCGAGGAGGTGGACGTGTCGTGGGAAGAAGGCCTGCCCGATGGCCGGCCTCCGCGCATCCGCCAGCTGATGCACAGCGAGCGCGTCTCGCCGATCATCGATACGATGTCGCGCTCGGACGAGATCCTCGACATCCTCGAGCAACTGATCGGCCCTGACATCTACCTGTTCCATTCCAAGCTCATGATGAAGGCCGCCCACGACGGGACCTTCACTCCGTGGCACCAGGACTGGGGTTACTGGCAGTATGGCAACATCCAGCCGTCGCAGGTGAACTGCATGCTCGCGATCGATGCCGCTGACGAAGAAAACGGCTCGATCCGCTTCGTCGATGGCAGCCATCTGCAGGGCCCGGTGGACCACGCGCGCTTCGCGAGCTCGTCGTTCAGCATCGGCTTGGAAGGCGGACTCGATGCCTTTCCATCGACGCTGCTGGAATTCGCGCCGGGCGATGCGGTGTTCTTCGGTCCGCTGGTGATCCACGGGTCGGGCCCGAACGCGTCCGCGCGCGACCGCCGCGCCAACACCTTCGCCTTCGACCGCTGCGGCAATCAGAAGAACGGCGAACTGCCCGAGCGCATGCATCGGCGCGGAGCGCGTTGAGGGCGATCGCGGCTCGCCATCAGCCATCAATCAGCTGAAGCCGCCCGCACGATATCCGCTCGAGGGATGACGTCCCCGGACCGCTCGGCGTGCGCTGTCAAAAAGTCGCCGTGCGCATACAACCGGCGCCATGCGCACACGCACGCGCGTCCTCGTCAGCTTCGTGACCGTCCATATCGCGCTGTCGATCGTGGCGGGGTGGGTCGTCTTCCGCTGGCTCGATACCTCCATGCGCGAGCAGGCCGAGGAGAGCGCCCGCTCGATCGGGCAAGTGCTGTCCCAAGGAGGATTCGCACTCAATGCCGAGGTGCTGTCGCGCATGCGCGAACTGACGGGCCACGAGTTCCATGTGCTCGAGGTCCCCACCCCGGTGCGCCCGGGAACCATCCAGGTCAGCGAGGGTGGGCCGATCGTCGAGGTGGATTATCGGACCGAAGCGTACCGACGCGGTTCGCGCGACATCGTCGCCGGAACCCTGGTGGTGATGGCTGGCGGGTCCCTGGCGTTCAGCCTGGTCGCGCTCTGGCTATCGCGTCAGCTCGCTCGGCCACTCGAGGACTTGGCTGGCGCCGCGCGCACCATCGCATCGGGCGATCTCCATGCGGGCGTTCCCGTGGTTGGTTCGGGCGAGGTCGCGGCATTGGCGCGTGAACTCGAGACGATGCGCGCCCGTCTGGTGGACCTCGACCGCCAGCATCGACAGGCCGAGCGGCTGAGCACGTTGGGCACCTTCACCGCGACCATTGCCCACGAGGTCCGCAATCCGCTGTCGGCGGTGCGGCTGACCGTGCAGATGCTCGCCAAACGTTTGCCCGCCGAAGCCAGCCTGGCGATGATCACCACCGAGCTCGAACGTCTGGATCTGATCGTCGATGAACTGCTGGGATTCTCGAAGGGCATGACCGTCCGCCTGGAATCCTGCGATCTGCGCGCCACGGCCGGGACCGTGGTCGGACTGATGCGCCGCCAAGCCGACCACGCAGGGGTGACCATCGAGGTCATCGGCGATGGTCGCTGCCAGGCCGATCCTGCACGGATCCGACAGCTGGTCATGAACCTGCTGTTGAACGCCATCCAAGCCCAGCACGGCGGTGGACACGTGCGCATCCGTATCGCCAGTGATGGGCTGGCGATCGAAGATGATGGCCCTGGTGTGGATCCGCGACTGGTGCCGCAACTCTTCGAAGCCTTCGCCAGCAATCGTCCGGAAGGGACCGGGCTCGGTCTGCACTTGGCCAAGGCCATCGTCGACGCCCATGGCGCGCGTTTGACCTATGCTCGTGATGCGGCAGTGACGCGATTCACGGTGTCTGGACTGGCGGTGGCGCCGATGACGACCTGATCCAGGTCGCGGGGTCGAGTCGACACGAGTTGTACGTGACGCTCAGGATCGCTGGCCCGGACATCGTGTGAGGATCTGGAACGTAGGTCGCCGAGCTTTCGACCTGTGGTCATTCGGACAGTCGGATCCGCACGCATTGGACACGCTGGTCAGGACCGAAGCCCCGCACGACGATCTGGAACGAGGTGCCAGATCATGTGTCGCCTGGTGCAGGCGCGACGGAAAGCCGGAGTCGACCGGAGAATGGAGCGATGACCCCGAGCAGCACGACGCCGCGCGGGGCACGGTCCGATCAGTCCCCGGCGCTGGCGGCCGCTTCGAGCAGATTCACCGGGCTCGTGCGCACCTTCTGCGCGATCTCTTCGCAGATCTTGCCATTGTCCTTGAGGAACTGTTTGGCGTTCTCACGACCTTGGCCGAGCTTGGCGCCTTCGTAGGTGAACCAGGCGCCGGACTTCTGCACCACCTTGGCGAGCACGCCCAGATCGAGGACGTCGCCGGTGTAGCTGATGCCTTCGTTGTACATGATGTCGAACTCGGCCTTGGTGAAGGGCGCGGCGACCTTGTTCTTCACCACCTTGACGCGCGTCCGATTGCCGACGACGCGCTCGCCGTCGGTGATCGAGGTCACGCGCCGGATGTCCAGCCGCAGGCTGGCGGCGAACTTGAGAGCACGGCCACCGGGCTGGGTCTCGGGGCTGCCGAACATCACGCCGATCTTCTCGCGGATCTGGTTGATGAAGATGATGGTGGTGCGCGAGGTGCTCACGGCGCCGGTCAGCTTGCGCATGGCCTTGGACATCATGCGCGCCTGGACGCCGACCTGCGAATCATCCATGTCGCCATCGAGTTCGACCTTGGGCGTCAGGGCGGCGACGGAGTCGACGACGATCAGGTCGACGGCGTTCGAACGCACCAGGAGATCGGCGATGTCGAGCGCCTGCTCGCCATAGTTCGGCTGGCTGACCAGCAGGTCGTTGAGGTTCACGCCGATCTTCTCGGCGTAGCTGGGATCGAGCGCGTGCTCGGCGTCGATGAAGGCGACCACGCCGCCTTCCTTCTGCGCCTTGGCGGCGATCGACAGGGCGAGAGTGGTCTTGCCCGAGGATTCCGGTCCGAAGATCTCGACGATGCGACCGCGCGGGACGCCGCCGATGCCAGTGGCCAGATCGAGGCTCAGCGAGCCGGTGGGGATGGCGCCGACGTCGACCTTCTCGAACTGGCCGAGGCGCATGATCGAGCCCTTGCCGAAGACCTTGTCGATCTGCTCGAGCGCGGCTTCGAGGGCCTTCTTCTTCGCCGGGCTGTCGGGATTCACCACCGATTGCTTCACCTCGTGCGCGCGCGGATCCAGCGCGGGCTTGGCGTCGGCAGCGGAGGACGTGGGAGCCGCCGGCTTCTTCGACGGGTCGAAGGCGACGGGCTTGGATTCGGCGGATGGGGGCATGGACGGAATCGTCCGCTTCGCGAGATCCGCGGAAGCGATTTTGGTGTCGGCGATGGGGAGAGGAGCTGCGATGGCCATGACGGTCCTTCTGTCCGGTTAGGGGCGTTGTCGTGTATTGCTGAGGTGTGAGTCGGCGCGAAGCGCCGCGACGTCAGGTGACGGCGCGGTAGATGAAGCACAGGGGCCCGACGATTTGCATCGTCGCCGCCTTGGACTTCGGGATCACCAGCGGCTGATACCGCGGATTCTCGGGAATGAGTTCGATGCGATCGCTGAGGTAGCGGACGCGCTTGAGTGTGGCTTCGCCGTCGACGATGACCGCACCGATGCGGTTGTTGCCGACTGATGCTCCGGACTGGATCACCGCGAAGTCGCCGTCGTTGATGCCGGCGTCGATCATCGAGTCGCCGCGGACCTTGAGCGCGAAGCGCCCCGGGGCGGGCTGGATGTCGCGCAGATAGCCGGCATGCGATTCGGTGGCGAGGATTGGGGCGCCCGCGGCGATGGCGCCGATGACCGGGACGCCTTTCTTGGCGGGGGTGCGCGAGATCGAGGCCCAGCCGGTCTCGGTCAGGCGTACGTTGCGCTTCTTCTCGCGATCGGCTTCGAGCAGACCTTTGCGCACGAGCGCATCGACGTGCTTGCTGACCGCGGAGGGGAAGGCGTAGCCCATCGCTTCGGCGACTTCGGCGCGGCTGGGTTGGCGGCCCGCATCCTCGGCATCGGCGAAGAAGGTCAGGATCTTGCTCTGTCCGGGTGGCAGCTGGGTGCTCATGAGCGAGGTCATAGGCCGCTATGGACCCGTGTCAATAAAAACTCATGCGTTCCGTTGGCTCATGAAAAACCCCGCGTTTCCGCGGGGTCATCCAGGCTCTCGGTATTCCGGAGCTCAGTTGCCGGTGCGCAGCTTCTTGTAGCCGCGCTTCTTGCCCTTGCCGGACTCGCGCCGACGGCGGCGGCTCAGGATCGCGCGTCCGCCACGGGTGCGCATGCGCCGACGGAATCCGTTCTTCTTGCGTCGCTTGAGGGAACTGACGCGGATCTTGAGATGCATGACGACTCCGTGGGGGCGCGGATAATGCCGGCAGAAACCGTTGGAGTCAAGCGTCTACGGCGATGGGACACGGTCCCCGATGGGTTGGATGAGGGTCGGCGCGAATCCCACCTGATCGCAGCTGGTGCAGCGGTAGGTGATGCCCTCGAAGGTCCCCTCGACCTTCGCTGCCCCCAGTTCCTTCCCGTGCAGGTGCCCATAGATGCACCAGGTGGCCCCTGCGGCGGCGATCAGGGGGGTGAAGCGGCTGCGCTCCTGGCCCGGAGGGATGGGCGGGTAGTGGAACAGGCAGATGCGCAGGCCCCTGGAACGGCCGGCCGCAGCATCCAGCTGGTCGAGGGCGGCGATCGACAGGCGCAGCTCGTGCTCCTCGCGGTCGAGCCACTGATCCACCTCGGCCTGGGTGCGCTTGTCGCCATAGCGGGTCAGCGGCGCGAAATCCCCGCCCCGCGCGCCGAAGAAGCCCACGCCGTGGATCGAGCACGCCGATTTCTTCAGCGCATGGGTGCGCGGCGGAAGCATCGACGCGACCTTGGTCGCCGATCCCGACCACCAGTGGTCGTGGTTGCCTTTGACCATGATCTTGTGACCCGGGCGCTGGCCGAGCCAGGCGAGATCGCCGGCGACCTCCGCGGGCTTGGAGGCCCAGCTGAAGTCTCCCGGTGTGAGCACGATGTCGTCCTGCCCGACCACGGCGTCCCAGTTGGTGGCCATCCGGACGTCGTGCTGGCCCCAATGGTCGCCGAAGATGTCCATGGGCTTCGAGCCCGAGGTCGAGAGATGGAGGTCGGACAGGGCCCAGATCGCTGGCATGGTCGCAGCCTACCGCCCGAGCCGACTTGGATAGGCCGGCGGCGCCATCCCGTCACCGAGCGGAACGGTAAACTTACGAAAACCTCATCTGAACTTGATTGGGGGCAGATACTTGCATGAAACGCCCTTCGCCTGCCCATTCGTATGCTTCTGTGTGCATTCCTTGACTCGCACGGGTCTGCAGCGACCGTGAACGATCCCATGCCCATCAGCGCTCGCATCTGTGGCCGAGGCCATCGCCGTGGACGATAGCAACCGCACGTCTCCTGGAGGCTCTTCCGCCTCACCACGCCGTCGCGGTCGACGCGCGGTGTCGGCGCCGCTGCCCGAGGGCCGCACCGGCAAGGCCGTTCCGGCCAAGCACGTCGCGGTGGTCGACTGCGGCACCAGTTCGGTACGCGCGTTCCTGGCCGAGATCCGCGGACCCGAGCAGCGGATCCTCGAGGATCTCGTATATCCCGTCGACCTCACGCCCGGCTTCACCGGCGGCAAACTCGATCGCGCGGCGATGGACGGGGTCGTGCAGGCGTTCCTGGGCATCCGCTCGGCGGCGCAATCGTACGGCATCGTCGACATCCGCGCGGTGGCGACCAGCGCGTTGCGCGAAGCCGCCAACAGCGACGTGCTGATCGAGAGCCTGAGGCAGAAGGCCAACGTCGAGCTCGAGATCATCGATGGGTCCGAGACGGCGCGCCTGTATTTCGAGGCGCTGCGCGTGCTGCTCTCCCGCTGCGCCAAGCGGCTGTCCGGCAACACGCTGATGATCGACGTCGGCGGCGGATCGACCTGCGTGAGCCTCATCCGCCAGGGTAAGCT
>JACCZE010000358.1 GCA_013696105.1 Planctomycetota bacterium
GGCGGACAGCGCCTCCCGCGCATCGGGAAAAAATCCAACGAAACGCCGAAAAACCAGGACGTCGGACCTCGGACGTCGGACGTCGGACGATCACTAATCATGGCCAACATCCTCGTCATCGACGACAACCCCACCAATCGCGACACCTACGCCGACGTGCTCTCTGCCGAAGGCCATACCGTGCTCAGCGCCGCGAGCGGCGAAGAGGGCCTGGCGAAGATGACCGGCGCCGCCGTCGATGCGGTGCTGTGCGATCTGAAGCTGCCGAGCCTCGATGGGCTGGCGACGATGGAGCTGGCGCATGAGCGCCATGGTCAACTGCCGTGGATCCTGATCACCGGCCATGGCAACGAGGAGACCGCTGTCGCCGCGATCAAGCAGGGCGCCTTCAACTACCTGACCAAGCCGGTCGATCTCAGCAGGCTCAAGGCCACGATCGAGAGCGCGGTGCGGCTCGCGAACGCCAACCGCGAAAACCGGGCGCTTCGCCGCGAGCTCGGCTACGACGAGGCTCTCGACCGCATCGTCGGCAACTCCAACGCGATCCGGCACGTCAAGGCGTTGATCAAGCAGGTCGCGCCGACCGACGCGACGGTGCTGATCGAGGGAGAGAGCGGAACCGGCAAGGAGCTCGTCGCCGACGCCATCCACGCGATGTCCAATCGCTCGGGCCGCCCCTACGTGAAGATCAACACCGCGGCGCTTCCGCGAGATCTGCTCGAAAGCGAGCTGTTCGGTCACGAGCGCGGAGCGTTCACCGGAGCCGTACAGCAGAAGAAGGGCAAGTTCGAATTCGCCGACACCGGCACCCTGTTCCTCGACGAGATCGGCGAGATGCCCCTGGACAGCCAGGTGAAGCTGCTGCGGGTGCTGCAGGACGGCAGCTTCACGCGCGTCGGAGGCAACGCCGCCCTGACCGCGAATGTACGGCTCATCTGCGCGACCAATCGCAATCTCAAGGGCGAGGTCCTGGCCAACCGTTTCCGCATGGACCTGTATTTCCGGCTGAACGTGGTCCACATCCAGGTGCCTCCCCTGCGTGAACGTCGCGAAGACATCCCGATGCTCGCGAAGGCGTTCCTCGATCAGCTGAACCGCCGGCATTCGCAGCAGAAGGAGCTGTCCGATTCGCTGCTGCAGACCCTCCGCCGGCAGGATTGGCCGGGGAACGTGCGCGAACTCGAGAACACCCTCGAGAAGCTGTTCGTGCTGTCGACCGCGCGCGTGATCGAGGCCGAGGGCTTCCAGCACGAGCAGCTCTCCTCCCCGCCCGCGCAGTTTCCCGCTCCCGCTCCGCGCTCGCCTGCGGCGAATTACGCGGCCGATTACGCGCCCAAGGAGCCGGTCACTCCGGATGATGCGATCCGCGCGCTCGTCGGGCTGCCGGTGGACGAAGTCGAGCGCCGCCTGATCCTGGCCACGCTCGCTCAGTGCGGCGGCAACAAGAGCAAGGCCGCGCGGCAATTGCAGATCGGCTTGAAGACCCTCTACCGCAAGCTCGAGAGCTACGGAGTCCCGGCCGAATGATCCTGCTGATCAACGACGACGGCATCGATGCCCCTGGGCTGCGCGCGCTCTATCGCGAGCTGCGCGCGGTCTTCTCGCAGCCGGTGCTGGCCGTCGCTCCCCAGCATGAACGCTCGGGACAGAGCCATGCGATCACCCTCCATCGCGGCCTGACCGTCACCCCCCGCCACGATCATGGCTTCTTCGGCTTCGCCATCGACGGCACCCCCGTCGACTGCACCAAGCTCGCGCTGACGACGCTGTGCGGAGAGATTCCCGAATTGGTGATCAGCGGAATCAACGACGGTCCGAATGTCGGCCGCAGCATCTTTTATAGCGGAACCCTCGGCGCAGCGCTCGAGGCCGCGGTCGAAGGCTGCGTGGCGATGGCGGTCAGCCGTGAACGTGGCGGCATGCAATTCGACGATGCCGCGCGCTTCGCCGCGTCGTGGGCCAAGCGCATCGCCGGCAAGGCGGAATTCCGTGGCCAGGTGCTGAACGTCAATGTCCCCGCCGCGCCGGCCTCGGCCTGGCTCGCGCCGCGTTCGGCCCCCCATGGCCATTCCGGATTCCAGGAGAGCTACAAGCCCACCCGCGAGACCAAGGATCGGGTCGGTTGGCGGTTGCACGGCGAATGGGTCGCGAAAGCGGGAGCCGACGAAACCGACGCGAGCCTGCTGAGCGCGGGGCACCCGGTGCTCACCATGCTGCAACCGAACTTCAACGCTCCCGAGAAATCGCTGCTCCAGCTGCTCGAAGGCAAGGCGGGGGTATGAGGGGACGTGCTCCGTGCTCCGTGCTCCGTGCTCCGTCGACAGCCATCGCGCTTCTCGATCCTGGTTGGAGGTCGACACAGGACGGAGAACCGAGGACAGAGGACGCTTCCCATGCCTGACCCCGCCATCGTCGTCGACAACCTGGTGAAACGCTTCGACACGCACACCGTGCTCGGAGGGGTCAGCTTCACCGTCGAGGAGGGCGAGACCGTGTCTGTGCTCGGCCGCTCGGGCACCGGCAAGAGCGTGCTGCTGAAGACCATCATCGCGCTCCTGGATCCTGATGAGGGTTCGGTGCGCGTTCTCGGCCAGGATCTCCACCGCCTCGATGAGGAGCATCGCCTCGAAGCGCGCAAGGGCATCGGCTACGTGTTCCAGGGCGCAGCGCTGTTCGATTCGCTGAACGTGCTCGAGAACGTCGGCTTCGCCCTCTACCAGAAGCACCTGCCCGAGGATGAGATCCGGAAAACCGTGCTCGACCGCCTCGAAGCCGTCGGGCTCGAGGACGCGATCGACAAATTCCCGTCCGAGCTGTCCGGCGGCATGCAGAAGCGCGTGGGCCTCGCGCGCGCGATCGTCGAATCGCCGCGCATCATCCTCTACGACGAGCCCACCACCGGCCTCGACCCCCTCACCACCGATGTGATCAACAAGATCATCCTGCGACTGCGCGCGAAATCCCACGTGACGTCGATCGTCGTCACCCACGACATCCGCAGCGCGCTCGCGATCTCGGACCGCCTGATCATGATCGACCAGGGGCGAATCGTCGCCAACGGGACCCCGAGCGAGATCCAGGCCTCGGACAATGCCTGGGTGCAGCGCTTCCTGGGCATCCGCTCGGTCGAGGCCGCTGCGTTGAGCAGCCGCCCGCGCATCGCCATCCGACGTCCGCCGCCGGCCGCCCCGGGGACCTGAGCCTAGGTCGCGGGCGGATCCATCCGCTTCTCGAACGCGTCGAGCCGCAGCTCCAGCCGCTTCTTCGCCTGCTCGAGATCATCGACTCGTTTCGCGATCTCGGCGACGGCGATGGTCACCGCGGCGCTGCGGTCGAGCGTTTCGATGGTCTCGCGCAATGTGCGGCGGACATTACCGAAGCCTTCACGTCCCATGCGCATGGAGATGGCGGACCTCGCGTCCGGGTCGCCGAGAGCGGCGAGCGCGGATGCCGCCGCCATGCGCAGGTGCACGCGATCGCTGTCCAAGAGCGGCTCGAGAGCGCGCCGGATGCGGCTGCGCGCGATCAGGTGGCGCGAACCGAGCGCACACGCCGCCTCGCAGGCGGCCTGGGTGACCAGGTGGTGTTCGGTGCGATCACCCAGCACGCCCAGCACATCGTCGATCGCCGCCGCCTCGCCGCTGGCTCCCATGCCGCGCACGCATCCTGCGCGAAGGCGCTCGTTCCAGCTCGATCGCTTCATGCGCGCGCGCAGGACCGGCGCGGCTCCCGGGTGTTCCAATGCGCCGCGCGCGTTGAAGAAATCCCCCGCGGTGAGCAGGCTGTCCTCGCGATCGCCCACCTCGACGAGCCGATCCGCCAGTGCGCCGACGCCCGCGACCCCGCGGAAGCGTCCGAGCGCCTTGGCCAGGCTGCGGCGCAGGCGCGGTTCGACGACCACGGTCAGCGACCCAGCGAGCGCATCCAACGCCGCTGGAGCCCGCATCGCCGCGAGCGCGGACATCGCCTCGACGCGCACGAGTTCAGGAGCCGCAGCGTCG
>JACCZE010000368.1 GCA_013696105.1 Planctomycetota bacterium
CGCTGCTCGAGCGGCTTCAGCCATTCGACCGCGAGACGGTCGGCCTTGGTCGAGACGAAGGCCGCCGGATTGGCGGTGTAGGGATCAGCGTTGTCGTTGACCACATCCTCCCACTCGCGGCGGTTGACGCTGACCCGGCAGCCCGTCGTGCCCATGGTGATGATCTCGTCCAAAGCTCGGTTGCGCTGCCACGCCCAGGTCGGGGAGTTTTCCGTGACATGCGAGTCCATGGGATTCGCACGATATCCGCGGATGGTCTGATGCCTGACGGTCTTGTCGACGACGACCGTGACCGCGGCTTCCGACACCGTGGTCAGGCCGCAGGCGGTGAGCAGGAGCGCGGACGCGCACAGACCGGGGAGCATGGGGGAGTTCATCGGTTTCCTTGGCTCATCGGACGCCGGGCATCCTGGTGATGCTGGGGAAATGCCGGATCGGCGCGGGTGTTACAACCAGACCACCGCGCGCACGAATCCTGCTCATGCTGAGACGGTACCGACGCGCGTGGAGTCGCTGACGGGGATGCTCGGTGTCAGTGACCGCGGGCCCATTGGTGACCCGGAGATCTGGAACCGGATGCGCCTGGACGCATCACAGCGCACGGCAGGCTCCGCGCCGTCGGTTCGCTACGGCGACGGATCCGCCTCGATCAGATGCGCGAGCAGGCGCTCGGCGACAGAGTCGAACATGTCCGCGGCGGTGGCGTCGATGCGCGCAACCAGCGGCACCTGACAGGCGATGATCTCGCCCTGGCCGCACGAGCGCCGCGCGACCGCCCAGTCGGGATTCTTGAATCCGCGAGAATAGCCGACCAGCCACGGCGCCCAATCCCACTCGTCGCCGCTCTTGGTGGCGGCGGCGACGCCGGTGGTGGCGTTGTCTGGCACCACCACCGCGGGCGCCGCGGTGGCCTTGGGCTCGATCCGCACGCGCAGCCCGATGCCGTCCACGCCGTTGAGACGGAGGAAATCGGCGCTCGACCCCACGGATGTCGGAAGCGCGGCGAGGGGATGCAGCGGCTCCTCGTGCTGGCGCATCGTCGCGCTCGTCAGCGAGCGCAGGACGATACCCGCGAAGGCATCAGGATTCCACGCCTGCTGCTCGAGGATCACGAGTTTCGCGCCCGCTTTCACGCGTTCGGACATGACGAAGCCCCAGCTGCGGCAGCGGGGATCCTGGAGCATGCCCTCGCCGGCGACGATCACCTCGGGGATCACATCGCCATACGGGTAGACCACGCGATGGCCGCGTCGGGTCAGCCAGGCCGCGATCCTGCCGTCGGTCTCGATCACGCCCACGGTGCGCGGCCTTTCGACCGGCGGCAGCGGCGCGTACACCCTCAGCGGCCGCAGGCTCAGCGCCCGCATGGCGCCCGATGCGTCACGCATGACCGCGGCCAGGGTGTATGCGCCCGCGGCCTCGGGAATCTGGATGATGGCGGTGTCCGACCGCGCCTGCCAGGGTGCGATGGACATCGCGATGCGGACTTTGGCCAAAACCCCGAATCCGGCCGTATCGCCATTCCATCCGAAGCCCGGATGGCGATCGAGCAGCATCACGTCCACCGAGACCTGCCCCTGCGCCGACTCGGCGTCGCTCATCGCCCACACCGGCACCGTTATCGTGGTGCCAGCGACGCCGTGGCGGTGGGAGCGATCGATGCTCACCGCCAGCGGCGAGAGCGCGTTGCGCATGGCGTGGAACTGCTCAGGGACATCCGCGAGGTTCCCCGACTCCTTGGCTGCTCCCAGGGGATATGTCATGGCCATGATCAGGTCGAAGCGCAGTCGTCGCAGCGCCTCGACCTGCTCCATGGCTATGTAGGCCAGATCGCGATCGACCGCCGAAGAATCGCGTTGGGCCTTCTCCACTCCGTGTCGGAGCGCGCCCGGCTCGCCCTGGGCGAATTCCGAACAGCCGGTGAGCCGGTCGGGGTATGCGCTGGCCAGATCGGCCATGGCGCGCTCGAAATCGCGCTGCGTGCCGAACCAGTTGCCCATGAAATTGTGGGAATCGGCGAGGTCCTGGGTGGTATCGGCCGACAACATGATCGGCCGCGTCGCGTCGATCGCCTGCACGTACGGGACCAGGTGGTCGCGCTCCCAGTCGCCGAAGCCATTGCCTTCGTTGGAGACGCTCCATCCGACGATCGACGGATGGTTCATGCGCTGGCGCATCATCCCCGTGATCTCGCGCTTGAGCGCCTCCCAGAATTCAGGCCGTTCGTAGGGGCTTTTCAGCGACCACATCGGCAGGCGCTGGACGTCGGGAAAGTTTGGAAACTCGAGGAAGACCAGGATGCCGTTGCGGTCGCAGAGATCGAGCCAGGAACGGACCAGCGGCTCCTGGTGGCTGCGGAACGCGGCTGCGTTCATCGCCTTGAACAAGGTGACCTGATAGGCTTTCAGGCGCTTGGCATCGCTCATGAAGGTGAAGTCGCCGTACGTCCATACCCCGGTGAGGCCATGCAGCGCCTGCCGGCGATCGTTGAGGTAGAAATTGCCATCCTTCGTGGCGACTTCGCGCAAGCCGAATGACTCTTCACGCACGCTCGCCGGCGCGCCCTGACCGTCGCTCTCGAGCCATACCCGGGCTCGGTGCATCGCCGGTGCTTCGGGCCACCACAAGGCGGCATCGGCCAGGGCGATGTCCGGCAGCGAAACCGGAGTCGTCGCGCCAGCGGACAGCACGAGGCTGTGCGTCACGACCGCGCTCATCGCCTTGCCGTCGTCGCTGAGGATCGCGGCTTTGAGCGCCCCCTTCCACGGTTGGCGTCCGCCCTGCACCTCCACGTTCACCGTGCAGGATCTGGGATGGATCTTCGGGCGGATCTGGATGTCGGCGATGCGCGCGCCCTCATAAACCTGCAGGATGACCTCGCCGGTGATGCCGCCCGGCTTGTGACCGAACCAGTTCGCCGCTCCGCAGGGGATCTTGGTGTCGCCGGTGTCGAAACGCTCAACGGCTGGCCAACCGCGCGGGGTGACCTCGACGATGTTGGTCCCGACGCGCAGCGCGTGCGAGATGTCGACGGTGATGGGGGCGAAGCCCAGGTCATGCAGTCCGACCGACTTGCCATTCACCGCGATGCCCCCGCCCCAGCGGATGGCCTCGAAGGACAGGCAGGCCCCCGTCGTTCCCGCCGGCAGTTCGAAGGAGCAGCGGTAGGTGCCGTCGACCCACGTGGCCCCGACCTGGTAGTCCGGGTATTGCTGGGCCATCGACCAATCGCCCGGCACCCGGATAGGGTTGAAGTCGGTCGATCCCCCAGCTGCGAATTCCCAGCCATCGTGCAGGAAGCGGTTCCACGCCGCGGGATCGGGAATGGTCGTCGGCACGGGTTCGCCTTCGCCGGAGGCGTGGGCGCAAAGGAGGGCGGTCAAGGTGAGGAGCGGGAATAGGTGGGACACGTGGCGCGTTCTCCGAGCCCGGGGCAGGGCGATGAGGTCTTCCGTAGGCCGGTGCGCACCGCTGCGGCGCTTCATGCCGAGCAGGTCGGCAAGCTTCGCGCGACCTCCGGCATCCTCGCGTCTCGCACCGCACGGAGCGCCTCATCGCGCATCACCATTTCCCTGGCACGATGCGCTTACGGTTCGCCTCCGACAGCGTGGCGAGCACCTCTGGCGCGACGTCCTCCTGTTCCTTGCTGCGGACCCAGTTCGGTGTGGTGATGACCTGCAGGTTGAAGCGGTCGAGCGCGGAGCGGTTGGGCAGCGCGGTGTGACGCGTGGCGTGGTGCATGATCAGACAGTCACCGGGGGACATGACCGGGATCACCGCACCGGTCGGGATGCCATCGCGGGCGAAGGGGAAATCCTCCTTGGCGCGGTGACTGCCCGGATACAGCGCGAGTCCACCCGATTCCGCGCCGGTGGTGGCGGTCAGCGCGATGAAGAAGCGCAGCTGGAGCAGCGGACACGGCCAGGCGACCGCGTGGAAGGGATGGACGCCGTGGTCGGCATCCCGGTGCCACGAGGGCCAGCGCATGCCGCCGGTGGTGCCGTTGCCGCCGACCTTCGCCGGGTTGAAGACCAGGACGCTGCCCTTGAGCGTGAACTCGGGTCCGAAGAACTGGCTCGAGATCGCGGTGACCGCGGGATGGAAGAGCGCTTCAGAGAATGTAGGATGGCGGTTGAGCACGCTTCCGAACTGCGAATAGGTGCCGCATCGCAGTGGGACGGACGCCGCCAGCAGCCGCTCCACCGTCGCCGGGGCGATCAAGCCGGGAAGCGCGAGGAACCCCGCGCAGTCGAAATCGTACTGCTGCTCGGGACTCAGCCCCAGGCACGTTCCAGGCTGGGAAGGTGGTTCTACGTTCTGATCCACCTGCTTCCCCTGCATGACCGCCTCCGATCACCTAATGCCGAACACGTCCGGGCGTTACTCGCTCCTGGGCCCTACCCGCTACCCGACCTTGCTAACGATCCGCCGCCGGATCTGGCGTGGCATCCTTCGCAGGGGTCTGGGGCGGCCCGATCCCGGTAGCCGTCCTGAAGCTGTCCGGAGATATCGCCAGCAGCCGTTTGGCGATCTGGTCGCGCAGATTCATCGCCTTGGCCGCTCCGGCGAGCGACCACGCGTGGGCCAGCGCATCGGAGTCGTCCCCGCAGGTGAGCAGCACCAGGCGCGCGAGATCCTCGTCGCGCACGTCCTTCCAGCGCACGGGCATGCTCGCCCCATCGGCTTCGACCTGGAGAACCGTGGCATCGACCGATACCACCGTGACCTCCTGCAGTTCACCCATCACCGGCATGGTGATGAGTGCGCCGCGCTTGGCCTTGGGGGACTGCAATGCGGCCTGGACAGCAACGCGGTGAGGCTGGGTATCGATCGCCGCCTTGGGCGCTTCCGGCTTCTTCTCGGACTTGACGATGGTGCTTTCGTCGACGCCCACGGGACGCGGACCATAGATGGGCAGAGGCTGACCCGCTTCGTACGCGCCGATGTCCGGCTCCTTGCCCAGGAAGCCGTCGTTGATTCCAGGCAGGCGCAGGCCGGCATCGACCACCACGGAGCCCGCCTTCGGGCGCAGGTCGACCGGCGCCCGGCCGGGAATCGGGGGATCAGGGAAATCGACCTGATCGAAAACCGCCATGTCGACAGCGACGACATGGGGCTCGATGTGCTTGCGCACCTCGTCGATCGTGCCGTAGGTGTCCTTGCCGTAGATCGCCTTGAACGGCGTGCCGTGCGTGCCGAGCGCATCGTAGTCGAGGCTGCAGCCTGCACCCGGAGTCGCGAGCATCATCGCCAGGCCATTCCCGCCGCCGTATCCACCCCACTTCTCGGCGCCGGGGGTGCCGCCGATGCAGAGGTTGTTGCGGAAGTAGGCGTGGTTGAATTCAGCGGCCGAGAAGCATGCGAGCCCGTCTCCACATTTGACCACGGTGTTGTGCAGCACGACATCGCCCTGCGAGAACCGATGGAACTTGAAGGGCACGTACGTGAGGTTGTACATGACGTTGCGGATGAAGTAGTTCGGTCCCCCGAATCCCGGCTGCGAGCTCAGCCCGACGAAGCAGTTGGTGAGTCGGTTCCGGATCACGCGGCAGTTGTGCTGGGTGAAGTCCGCCTCGATGCCGTCGTCGGCCCCGATCGAGATGTCATTGTTGTAGATGTCGATGCAGACCTGCTCGTTGGGCGACTCTTCGTAGGTCGAGATGCAATCGCGGTGGCCCGAGACGCGATTGTGGCAGATGACGTTGCCAGGTCCGGTGATCTCGATCCCCTCTCCGACGTTTTTCCCGCCGGCCCCCATCGCCTCGGCGGTCCAGGGAGTGACCCCGGTGACGACGTTGTCGGCGATGTAGGCGTTGCGCGCGCCGGGGAGGATCGTCGCCTTGATCCCGTACGTCGACGTCAGGGTGCAGCGGCGCACCACGCAGCTCTCGGATAGGTGCATCTTGATCGCGACGCTGTCGGTGGCGGAGTTCGTGACGGTCAGGCCCTCGAGATAGACGTGCTTGCGCTCGGTCATGTCGATGTGCGTGAAGACCGCGGATCCGTCTTTCGAGCGGTAGACGATGGGCTTGCCTGGCTCACCGTCCCTGGGCACGGAGAATTCACCATACGTGCCCGCAGCGAGCAGGCCGACTTCGCCGGGAGCGAGCGAGCCGATGGTCGCCGGGTCGAGGTTCTTCACCGGCGCGTCCGCAGAGGCTTTCGGCACCGGTCGCGTGCGGGCGCGCACCGTCTTGTCGACCGATCCGCCATCGGGATCAGCGAGTTTCAGTTCGATCTCGTATTCGGTGTCCGGACGCAGGTCGAAGAGCGAGCCCGCATGGCGACCCTGCCAGACCACCTGGGGATCGACACTCTGGCTGACGCTCGCGGGGACGCGCCTGAGCGGCGGGCCCTCGTGCCAGTCGGTCTTGCCCGCCTCCCGGTAGCGGACGGCGACCTGGCCATTGGCGTTGTCATCGCCGGTGAAGCGCCAGTCGACCGCGAGATGGATGAGCGTGGGGTAGGGAGTCGCCAGTTCTCCCGGGTCGGTGGCGTCGGCAGCGATGAGCGCCGAACCGACGAGGATCGACCAGGCGCATGCGGCGAATCGGTGCAGGGTCACGGGGGGCTCCAATCTCCCCCAGCGTGGGCGGCAGCGGCCCCATCCTAGCGTGGAGCTTGCTGCCTCTGCCACGTGGTTGACACCAGGTGCTCGTGCGCGCCAGCCTCCGCCCATCAGCCTATCCGCCCATGGTCCCGGGCATCTGGCTGGCAAAATCCAAGAAACGCTCATCCTCGCATCACTGTCGCCATGACCGCCCTTCGTCCTCGCTCCCTACCACCCGGTCCGAACCTCCGGGACGCGCGCACCGCCGCCCATACCTTGGCGATGGCGCCATTCGCATTCCAGGCGGCGCGCGCTGCTCGTGATCTCGGGCTCCTGGCCCAGCTCCACGCCGCACCGGCGGACGGCATCATCGCGGCAGACATCGTGCGCGCGCTCGCCCTTCCGGCGACGTCGGTCAGCGTGCTGCTCGACGCCTGCCTGGCGATCGGCCTAGCGGCCGAGATCGCGCCCGGGCGCTGGCGCCTGACCAGCGTCGGAGACGTCTGGCTGCTCGATTCCTGGGTCGCCATCGACGCGGAGTTCACCCATGCGGTCTGCTGGCCCGGGTTGGCAGATCTGACCGAGAGCCTGCGCCAAGCGAAACCGGTCGGCCTCGCGCACTTCGGCGGCTGGGCGACCATCTACGAGGGTCTCGCGTCGCTTCCGGAAGAGATCCGGCGTCCGTGGTTCGCCTACGACCACGCCCACAGCGATTCGGCGTTCGCTGCCGCGATCGCGGTGCTGCGCGCGTCGGGTGCGCGCCGCGTGCTCGATGTCGGAGGCAACACCGGGCGGTTCGCCATCGCGCTGCTCGGCACGCTGCCCCACGTGTCGGTCACCCTGCTCGATCACCCGGGCCAACTCGCGGAGGCGACCCGCAACCTCACGGCTGCTGGATTCGCCGAACGCAGCGCCTGCGTTCCGATGGACCTCCTGGATCACAGCCAGCTGTTCCCGACCGGTCAGGACGCAGTGTGGATGAGCCAGTTCCTCGACTGCTTCGGGCCCTCGGACGTGGTCTCGCTCCTGCGTCGCGCACGCGCCGCGCTCGCGCCCGGCGGATCGGTGTGGGTGCTGGAGGTCTGCCCCGATCGGCAGGAGGAGCACGCTGCAGCAGCCAGCCTCCGCCTGGCGAGCCTGTACTTCACCGCCATCGCCAACGGCGTCAGCCGCTTCTACCGCGCCAGCGATCTGCTGGTGCTGGCGGAGTCCGCCGGCCTGGTCCCCGCTGAATCCCACGATGGACTGGGAACAGCGCATTCGCTGTTCCGCCTGATCCCGGCCTGACCGCCACGGTACCCACCGCCAGGTGACAAACCGGGCGAGTGGTGCTTGTCGGACCCGTGGTGCGCTCATGGTAACGTCCCATGAGCGCCTCGATCAGCATCCATCCCGAATTCGCGATCGGCAGCATCGATCGCCGCTTGTTCGGTTCGTTCATCGAGCACCTCGGACGCGCGGTGTACGGAGGCATCTACGAACCGGGGCACCCGACGGCCGATGCCGATGGATTCCGTGGCGATGTGCTGGCACTGGTGCGCGAGCTCGGCGTGCCGCTGGTGCGCTACCCAGGGGGGAACTTCCTCTCCGGATACGATTGGGAGGACGGTGTCGGTCCGCGCGACCAGCGCCCGCGACGGCTCGACCTCGCGTGGGGCGTGACCGAGACCAACCAGGTCGGTACCAACGAATTCGCGGCATGGGCGCGCAAGGCCGAGACCGAGGTGATGATGGCGGTAAATCTCGGTACGCGTGGCCCGGACGCGGCGCGCGCACTGGTCGAGTACTGCAACCATCCGTCGGGCTCCAAGTGGAGCGACCTGCGCATCGCGCATGGCGTGAAAGAGCCGCACCGCTTCAAGACCTGGTGCCTGGGCAACGAGATGGACGGCAATTGGCAGATCGGCCACAAGGATGCGCACCACTACGGTCGCATCGCGCGCGAGACCGCGAAGGTCATGCGCTGGACCGACCCCACCATCGAGCTCGCGGTGTGCGGCAGCTCGTCGCGCGGCATGGGTGGTTTCGGCGAATGGGAACGTTGCGTCCTCGAGCATGCGTACGCCCACGTCGACTACGTGTCGCTGCACGTCTATTATGGCCTGAACGGCATAACACTGGCTAAATTCCTGGCCAAGTCCCTGGACATGGACGCGATGATCCGCGAGATCGTCGCGACCTGCGACCACGTCAAGGCGGTGCAGCGCCAGCGCAAGACCTTGTATCTGTCCTTCGACGAGTGGAATGTCTGGTACCACTCGCACGCCGAAGACAAGGAGCACAAGCGCTGGCAGGTCGCGCCCAAGCACATCGAGGACACCTACCACCTCGCCGACGCGCTGCTGGTGGGATGCATGATCATCACCCTGCTCAAGCATGCCGATCGCGTGAAGATCGCCTGCCTGGCGCAGCTGGTGAACGTGATCGCGCCGATCATGACCGAGAACGGCGGGCGCTGCTGGCGCCAGACCATCCACTATCCGTTCCTTCACGCCATCCGCTTCGCCCGCGGAGTCGCGCTCGATGCGCGTATCGCCTCGAGCGGATACGACGACAATGAACTCGGCCGCGTGCCGTATCTCGAAGCGGTCGCGACGTGGGATGCGGCGACCGGAGCGATCACCCTCTTCGCGGTGAACCGGCATGAGCACGAAGCGCTGCCGCTAGCCGCCGACCTGCGCCACTTCCCCGAGCACCGCGTCGTCGAGCACCTGGTCCTCGAGCATGCCGATGCGTACGCCACCAACACCGCGGATCGTCCGGATACGGTCGCACCCCATGCGCGCGGAGACGCACTCCTGCAATCGGGCAGGCTCGAGGCCTCTCTCGCCAAGCTGTCCTGGAATGTGATCCGGTTGGGGCTGGTGCGATGACACCGCGGTCGAGCTGCTCTTGATGTGCTGATGCCGCGCTGAAGCGATCCGCGCGAACGACTCGGTCCTCGCCGATCCAGGGGCGCCTGCCCATTGAGGACCCGCGTCCCGCGCCATGATCTCGCGGAATCGGAGCTCTCCATGGGTCTGTTCGTCCTCGCCATCATCTTCGCCCTCGTCGGCGCCGTGCTTCTCGGCGTTCCAGGGTTGCATCGCAATCCGCATCTCGTGCGCGCCGGCGGCTTCATCGCCCTGGTCATCGCCATCGGGCTGGTGGCGTTGTCGACCGCGATCTTCGTCGATGACGACAAGGGCGGCATCGTGGTGCGCAAGTTCGGTCCCAATCTGCCGCCCAATCGCGTCGTGGCGTCGCACGGAGAGAAAGGTCCCCAGGCCGAGGTCCTCGGCCCCGGCTGGCATTTCGGCTACTGGCCGTGGCTCTACGACCTGAATCTGGTCGACACCTTGACCGTCGACCAGGGGCACGTCGGCGTGGTGTCGGCGTTGGATGGGAAACCGATGCCGCCAGGCGAGATCTTCGCTCCGCGCTGGGAATCGAGCGAAGACATGCTCGACGGGCGGAAGTTCCTCGCCGAAGGACTCGGCTACCGCGGTCCCCAGCTGACGGTACTCACCCCCGGCCGCTACCGTTTCAATCCGCGGCTGTTCTCCGTGGTCTCGAAACCCGCGCTCATGGTCGACGTGGGCGAGGTCGCGGTGATCAAGTCCAACACCGGCCTGGATTACCAGCCGGCGGAGGGCGCCACGGTCGAGCTGGTCAATGGCACGCCACTGGTTCCCGACGGATACCGCGGGATCTGGCGTACACCGCGTACGCCCGGCGCCTATTACATGCACCCCGACGCGTTCACCATCATCAAGGTGAAGACCACCAATCGCACCTACACCTACCAGGACAAGCACTGGGCGATCCGGGTGCGCTCGAAAGACGGCTTCACCTTTCCAGTCGATGTGCGCATGTCAGTGTCGATCTCGGCATCGGAAGCCGCGCATCTGGTGGCGCTGCTGGGCAATCCGGACCAGATCATCAAGGACGATCAGGAGGACGAGATCATCACCGTGCTCGAGGCACGGGTCATCCTGCCGCTGATCCGCACCATCTTCCGGAACACCGCCGAGACGATGAATGCGCTGCAGTTCGTCAATAGCCGCTCGAAGGTCGAGTCCGAAGCCAGCAACGCGATGCGCACCGAACTGGGGAGATACCGCATCGCCAGCGAAGGCGTGTTCATCGGCAACATCGAGCTCGACGAGACCGACGCCGGCAAGCAGCTCCTGGCGACCATGACCGAGCGCGAGGTGGCGTTGAACCAACAGGGCACCTTCAAGGAGAAGCAGAACGCTGAAGAGGCGCGCGCCCGCTTCATCCTCGCCCAGGAGGAGGCCGAGCAGCAGCGCAAGCTGGCCCAGGCCAAATATCAGGTGCTGGTGCGCGAGCAGGAGGCCAAGGCTCGCGAGGTCGAGGCCACCGGTGAGGCGCGTTACATCTCGATCACCGCAGAAGCCAAGCAGCAGGCGTACACGTCGATGGCGCGCGCGATCGGCGCCCAAGGCGTAACCATGCTCGAGTTGCTCAAAGTGGTGGCGGACGGCAAGGTCCAGATCACCCCGCAGGTGATGGTCGGCGGCGGCGGAGCGGGGGTGATCGAGGCGCTCGCAGGCACCATGCTCGGCCGCGCGATCACACCGGTGCCGGATCAAGCCACCGGTGCGGCATCAGCGACCTCGCCCGGTGCGAATTCGCCGCAGAATCGGCGATGACATGCGCGCGTTCCTGATACCAGCTCTGCTCATCCTCATCGGAGGATCGCTCGCTGTGCTGGCGATCATCTGGCTGCGCAGCCTGCAGCAGCGCAACGGCGCGACGCGCGATCGCGTCGAGCGCGTCCTATCCGCGATCGGCGCCGCGCGCTGCATCGAGTCGGTGCGCCTGATGTCCGACCTCGTCCAACGCGGCGCTGGCGTCGAACTGATCGGAGCGTGGGAACGCATCGAGATGCCCTTGCTGCAGGCCATCCCCGACTGTCCCCCCGACTACAAGGTCGAGTTGATCAATGCGCTCGACGCCGCGGCGCGCATATGTCCGCGCCGGGAAACCTCGGCCAGCATGCTCACGATGCGCAACTCGCTGCTGGCGTAGGCAGTTTCCTATGTCGATCAGGTGTTCATGGCTAGTGGGCCATGTCGAACGGCGACCTTCAGAGCGGCCCAGACGATCAACAACCGGGCTTAAAGACATCCTGCGGTAGCCGGAGGTCACGCTTTCCGGCAATGGGTGACTACCCACTGATTTCGAATCTCGGCACCGAGTCTTTTTTCACGTCCTTCGACTGACGTGGTCCGAGGCACTGTTACCTTGGCGCACTGAGCGTCGCTGCGTTGACGGCTCTCTCCGCCCCTATTCGGGCCCCACACTAACGAGGTGGACGAGCTGGGGAAGACTCTTGAGCCTCGACTGAAATCTTGGAAATCCGCTGACGACACGCTTCCAGAAATTCATTCGGATGCCCAGGCTCATATGGGATGCGCGTATCGATCGACCGCCCATCGCGCGACAGGATGATGAAAAATGGCATGCCTGATCCGCCATAAATGCCGCTTAGAAACGGTACCTGCGACTCGAACTGCTCGACGGACATGGTGGCTCCATCGAATTCGATGAGAGGCAGCTGCCTCGATAGGTCCTCCCATGGTGGCTGTGACAAGACCTCTTGCTGGAGAGCTCGGCATGGTGGACAGGTTTGGGTGTTGGTGATGAGCAAAGCTATGGCCGCACCTTCAGGCTGAGCCGCAGCGAGGCGCAATCGCCACCATTCTGGAAATGCCGCGGCCTCGATATCTGGAAGCGTTGCCTTCAGACCGGTCGCGGCCAAAGCCGCTGCCACCCGAGGGCGCAAGGCCTCACGCAGATGGCGTAGAGTCATATCTCGATCCTGGATCGAAGCGTTGGGATCGAACGGAGGCGTAACGAGACCTTCGAGTTCGTCCTGACTTCGGGATGCGGCAACGTCATCGCAGATACGCAGATCGGCGGCCTCGGGCACAGGAAGCCCTCGGCGGAAATACGTGCGTTCGGCGGGGGCCGGGCGTTCATCGTTCAGCCCTGCATAAATTTGTAAAAGGACTAATCGATCGTCACCATAAAAATCGGCAAAACGGGAGTCGAGCAGCGGAGTTTCACCACCGTATCGGAAGCCTCTGCGCGCGGCGACGGCCACCGCGTGCGCTAAGTTCCAGGCACGGCTATCGGTCGGCGACCGATAGGCATCAAGAAGCAGGTCGCATCGCTGTTGGTCGTTCCGGTGCATGGTCACATGAAGGATCGCCAATGAGTCTTCATCCTGATATCGATATCGATCCACTCCCGGTATGGTCCGATTCAGAAGCTGAGATCGCAGATGAGCCGTCAGTGGTTCGGGATCACCCCTGAGTTCGTGCCACAGCGCGAGAGTCCTCTCGAGCGGACCGCTGACCGGCCATGATAGCGCCAGCCTGTCGAGTTCTGGATCGTCTCCGAGTGAAGCAAGTATATCCTCGACACCATCGACCGGCAGCGCATCTCTTTGATCAGCTGACAGGCCACCCCAGTACTGAGTGATGGCATGACACAGACGAGGACGATCGCGTTGGTCGATTGCCACCGCCAGTCGTGTTGTCCATGCGAGGTGTAGCCGAGTCGAATCACCAAGAATGGCATCGATCAATGCTTTTCCGCGCCAGGGCCGCCACCAAGACGACAAGGCGGACGAGGTCGCCTCTCGTTCCGAGTCCGTCCACGGCGCCAAGCCATCCCGTTCGATCAGCAGTCTGGGGTCCGTGCCCCACAGCCAGGCAAGAGCCCGCAGCGCATTGTCCCCTACGGTACGAGGGATGTCTTGATCGTCGATCCAGTTCGATGGACGGGTGTCTGCGGCACAATCAACAAGATCGTCGACATCGCTCGGTGACCAGGGTAGTCCATCGGTTTCATGGCTCGCATCGCGAATGTCCATGCGAGCCAAACGGTCGCTCCAGCGGGAGAGACGATCTCCGACCGAGGTTCCTGTCGAATGCTTGTAGTGGAGAAGTCGTTCGACGCCCGCTGCTCTGATTTTTCGTTCCGAAGGTTCGAGGATCACAAGCGATGCATCAATGATACCCGTTCGATCCGATACGTCCTCGGTCAGAAGCGCCATGCGCAGGAGCAGGAGATGGAGGCGACGACGTAGCAGCTCCTCTGCTGTTCCCTGGCGCTCGTCTGATTGTGAAAGGGAATCGCCGTCGCGTTGTCGGAGCTGTCCAGGGAGCAGTAACGGTGCAGGCCGGGTCCATCCACATTCCCTCAAGGGAATCGTGACGTCGACTTCGCTGCTTCGAGCATACCCCTGCTTTGCGGGCTCAAAACCCGCAGCGACCAGCAGGTCGAGCTCCCCATCGGGTGAATTCATGCCGATGCCGAAGATGTGATCGCCAATGGATTCGTCGACGATTCGTTTGCTTGGTCCAATAAACATGGCGGCGGCATAGCCTGAAGGACGAAGGAACAGACCGCGCATGAGCCAGCGGCCATCGCGCAGGTGCAGGTGCAGACGCGTCCAGCCTGGACGACCACCAAAATCGGCCGCTGGATCCTCGGTCCATTGGCCCTGCCAGACCTCCGCCGAACGCACATCGGGCATTCCCGCCGCCACGGCGCGCTCGATCAAAGAGGTCAATGCATCGTCTGAAGGCTTGAAATCGATGTCTGAGGACGTTGCTTGGGCAGCAAGCGCGCAGACCAGAACCAGAGCCGTAGCCCAGCGGATGCGCATGGACCCGATCATGTCAGCCGATCGTGGGTCGACCATAGGTTGTGCGCTCGTGATGATGCCGTGCATGGACGGTAGCGTCCGCAAGTGTTCGCACATTTGAAAGTAGCCGATCCCCAGTCGGTGGTGTCGATGTGAAAATTTCAGTCTCGGTAAAATGGTCCGCAGCAGCTTTCGACGCCGCCCCGGCTTTCGACGCAAGCCGGCCCTTTGAGGCCGAGCGTGAAGCGTCGAAAGGCGGATTAGGCGGAGTCGAAAGGTGCCGGGCACGTGCATGGGTCGGGCTAGGCGATCGCCGTCATGGGGTCGATGGTGATGAGCAGGTGCATGTCGAGGTACCGCTTCTTACCCCACTGCGTGCCGGACATATGCCGCAGGCGCGCGCACACCAGCATGAGAGCGGATTTTCCGTCAGGAAAATTCCCAACGACCTTCGTGCGTCGCCGGATCTCGCGGTTCATTCGCTCGATGGGATTGTTGGTGCGGATGCGCCGCCAATGCTCTCGCGGGAAGGCCATGTATGTGAGGGTTTCGTCGATGCCGCTACGCACGATCTCGGCCGCCTTGGACAGTCGCATGGCCTCGAGCTTCGCCGCCACATCCTGAGCCTTCTGACGGGCCGCGGCGACATCTTCCTGGGCATGGATTGCCTTGAGCATGTCCGCCACTTCACGCATCCGACCTTTCGGAACCACCTTGAAGACGTTGCGGTAGAAATGAACCACGCAACGCTGCCACAATGCCTCTGGAAAGACTTCGCCCAGCGATTCGACGGTAACCGCTCATCCAAGCCGCTCAGAGTCCAGCCGCAGTCAATCTGACGGATTTTCGTCAGTGTCAGCGGACGAAAATGCGTCGATGTGTCAGGCGACCTTGCGTCGCTGGGCAGCGTATACTGCAGGGGTCAAGCTCAGCGGATCCACATCCTGTGCTATCAAAGCTGACATGATGTCAGTGAGATAGGCGATCGGGTCCAGGCTCTGGAGCCGGCACGACTGGAAGATGGTCAGCAGATCCGCCGCCCAGGTGCCGCCGTCTTCGCTGGCGACGAACAGCCAGTTCTTGCGTCCCACCGCGATGGGCCGTTGCTGCCGCTCAGCGGCGTTGTTGTCGAGGGGAAGGCGCCCGTCGTTGACGAACCTGGTGAGGGCGGCCCAGTGGTTGCGCACATATCGCGCGCCTTCAGCGAGTTCCGATTGTTCGGGTTCACTCGCGATGATCGCGTCGGTGCGCACGCGAATGGCAGCGAGCAGCGCAGGCGCTTCGGCTGTGCGGAGTCGGGTGCGCTCGTCGACCGGATCGCGATGGAGCGCGTCGGCGACGATCGCCGCGACATGGTCGATGCGATAGAGCGCCTGGATCAGTTCCAGATGTTCTCGGGCACGCGGGCTTCGATCGAGCAATTCGTGGAATGGGCGACGGGCATGTGCCCAGCAGCCGACTTCCGTCGCGGTTCCCCCGCTGCCAACGAAGA
>JACCZE010000337.1 GCA_013696105.1 Planctomycetota bacterium
TCGAGCGCCGCCTCGCCGAGGTGAGCGAACGCTTCTCGCTGCACGAATTCCTCGACCAGGTCGCCGAGGGATACAGCCACGGCATGCGTCAGCGCGTGGTGCTGGCCGCCGCGGTCCTGCACGCGCCGCGCCTGCTGATCGTCGACGAGCCGCTGGTCGGGTTGGACCCACGGCACATCCGGGTGGTCCTCGACCTGCTGCGCGAGGTCGCGCGCGGCGGCGGCGCGGTGTTGATGAGCACCCACACCATGGCGACCGTGGAAGACGTCGCCAACTCGGTGACGGTGATGGACCACGGTCGGATGCTGGCCAGCGGCACCGTCGCCGAGGTCGCCGGCGATCGCGGCTTGGAGAGCCGATTCTTCGAATTGACGGAGGGGAAGCGGTCGGCGGCTGGTGATCGGTAGTCGGTAGTCAGTGGTGAGTAGTGAGTAGTGAGTAGCGAAACCCCAACCACTCGCACCATCAACCGCCCTACCACAACATCAGCCACCCGAGGGTTCCGCCGAATCCCCCATCGACCTGCAGGTAGCGGTCGCGATCGGCGCCGCGGGAGATCTCGTGCGAGCGCCAGGGGAACCAGCGATCGTAGCCGACGCCCAGGCGCAGGTGATCGAGCGTGCGCGAGACGGTCGAGGCGCGGCGCGTTGCGAACGCGAGGCGCAGTCCGAAGCCCATCTGGAACACGCCGGTGGTCGCCGATTCCTCGGCGAATCGCGCGGAGGCTTCGCGCACCGCCACCCGCTCGGTGCGCACCCCCAGTCCGCCCGAGGCGTAGGGCATCAGGCGTATGGGCCATGCGGGCATGAGATTCAACGACGGCGAATGGCCGAGCAGGATCTGATCGGACAGCACCTGGTTGCCGCGCCAACGGTCGCGCGGGACCCCGCCGAAGCGGTAGTCGATGATCGCATCGTGGTGGAGCCACCAGCGCTCGGCGGCGTCGAGCGCGCGCGGACTCCAGCGCACCTGCACGCCGATGACGGCTCCCTGGTAGTACCCGATGGACTGCTCGACCAGGGCGCGGCCGGCCGAGCGGTACGTACGCGGATGCACGGTGAGGCCGATGCTGCCCATGGCCGCGCGGGTGCTGGGGTTGATGCCGCCGCGCAGATATCCGCCAATCGGCATCGGCAGCGGTCCGACCGAGGCGCCGGCGACGACCCAGGGTCCTTCCTCATGCGCTGCGACCGTCGCGGCGGTCGGCGTCGCCTGGGTGCCCTCGTTCCACTGGTAGCGCCCGCCTACCCAGGTGGATCCCTGCGCTCCGATCACCACCAGGTCGAGACCGAGGCTGGCCTGGAATTCGCCGCCCGATGTCGCCAATCCCTGGGCGGTGGCAGCGAGCCCCCATACCGTCGCCGGGATCGCCCAGGACACGCTCGCGGACGGATCGAAGCTCAGAACCTCGCGGCCGAGCACATAGACCAGGCCGTCGGCGGCGCGATCGCGGTCGTAGGGTAGCCGCACGTCGTCGTACCCCGACCCGGCATGCAACGCGGACTGCAGGGTCTCGCCACCCAGGCTGCCTGAGACGCGCATGCCCACGCCGGCGATCACGAGTCCGTGGAGGTTTCGCTCGCTGGGCGGATCGTCGACCAGCGTGTGTCCGACGGTGAGCGTGAACTCGTCGCTGCGCCCAGGCGGTACGCCGTGGAAGGGCCGCTTGTGCGTGAGCACGCTGGCATCGGCCGCCACCACCCACGAGCGCCACTGGCCCCCACCCGAGAAGGCGCCGGTGCGGTAATCGTCGTTGTTGAGCACGCCGTCGGCGAGGTTGTCGTTGGCGTGCTCGACCCACGCGCTGGGCAACGGACCCGGGGTCGGGGGCTCGGGCATCCCCGCGATCGCCGCCGACACGTCGATGCCGGCGGCCAACGACACAACGACAATCACCAGCCCGCGCATGCCGCGATGGTGGTCGCGTCCGGCCGAAGTCCACGAGGCGTGGCTTTACCTCGTTCGACCTCGCGAGATCATCGCCGCCCACTCCTCGAGGATCGCATGTACACGCAGCTCGCCTCCGTCACCTTGAAGTCCGGCGAACGCGTGGAATGCGGCGTGGTCCGCGGTCCCGCTGCCGAATGGGCGCAGCGCGTCGAGAAGCTGCTGATGCACAAGGGCGACGTCTGGAACTGGCAGAACACCGAACTGCTGACCACCGACGTCGGCGTCGAGGCGTACTTCTACATCCTGCACCGCTCGGGCGTGCCGTTCGCGAACATCATGACCGTGGAGCTGAAGGGTGTGGGACTGTTCGGCCACGTGTGGACCGATCCCGCGGATCGCGGCCAAGGGGCCTCGTCGGCGATCATGGCCGAACAGATGAAACACTTCCGCGCGCGCGGCGGCAAGGCGCTCTACCTGGGGACCGAGCACGGCAGCGTCGCCTATCGCATGTACGCCAAGCAGGGCTTCGTCGGCATCGAGGATCGCAGCGGATACATGACCTGCACCGCCGGTCCGCTCGAACGCTTCGAGGCCGAGTATTTCGCCAAGGGCCCGGCAAAGGTCTCTGCGCTGGATTGGCGGCACTGGCCGACCGCTTCCGCCTTGTTCGCCGGCGCGTTTCCCGGCGTGGTGCGCTCGAGCAACCTGCGCCTGCATGGGAGGACCCTGACCGAAGGACCTTTCCTGCCGGTGATCCGCGAGCACCGGCGCCAGCCGGATGC
>JACCZE010000401.1 GCA_013696105.1 Planctomycetota bacterium
AGCGGAAGCCGTCCTCCATCTGTATACTCCACCGAGAGCCATGATCCGACCGCTCACCCGACCTGCCTCGACGACCTCAGGCAATCGCTTCGGCCTGCCGGACCTCGGTATCGGCGTCGGCCTGCGCACGACCCATTACCACCACATCCTCAACGACCAGCCCAGCGTGGACTGGTTCGAGATCATCACCGAGAACTACCTGCAGACCGCCGGCCGGCCGCTGCACATCCTCGACCAGATCGCCGAACGCTATCCCATCGTGATGCACGGCGTGTCCCTGTCGATCGGCTCGACCGATGCGCTCGACCTCGACTATGTGCGCGATCTGGTGGCGCTGCGCGACCGCGTGCATGCGCGATGGGTCTCCGACCACCTGTGCTGGACCGGCGTGTCCGGCCGCAACAGCCACGACCTGCTGCCGATGCCCTACACCGAGGAGGCCTTGGCGCATACCTCCGAACGCATCCAGCGCGTCCAAGACCTGCTCGGTGCGCCGTTGATCCTAGAGAATCCCTCGACCTATGTCGAATTCGCCGCTTCGACCATGCGCGAATGGGAATTCCTGTCCGCGCTGTGCGAGCGCTCGGGTTGCGGCCTGCTGCTGGACGTCAACAACATCTACGTCAGTTCGCGTAATCACGGGTTCGACCCCCAGGACTACCTCGATGGCGTCCCCTGGGATCGCGTGGTGCAATTCCACGTCGCCGGACACACCGACAACGTCACCCATTGCGTCGATACGCACATCGGCCCGGTCCCCGACCCGGTGTGGGACATACTCGCTCGGGCGCATCAGCGGTGCGGCGCCGCGTCGGTGCTGTTGGAGTGGGATGCTGAGATCCCCGAATTCCCCATCGTCCATCGGGATGCGCTGCGAGCCCGCACGTTCATCGGCTCCGCTGGGCAGGCGCTCCGATGACGCGGTCGAACGCTCCGATGCCGCTCGTAGGAGGTCCCACCGAAGCCTTCGGCGCCGAACGCGCGAGCGCGACGCCGGCAGCGACGCCGCAGCGACGCCGACGTGCACGACGTGCGCTACCTGCGCGTAAAGCCCCCGATCCGGCCGCCGTCGACGTCGGCCAGCTTCCGCTGAGCGCCCTCCAGCGCTGGTTCCATGGCGTGATCACTCATCCAGCGGGTATCGATGCGGCCTTGGTGGATGCCCGCATCGCTCCGCCGACCTGGCGATCCCCCTCGACCGGTGCGTTGATCGCGGAGACCAGCGGACTCGGCGTCGAGGATCGGCTGGGCGTCTACCATTTCGCCTACCGGGCGCGCCTCCTCGATTGCCTGGCCGACGATTTCCCCGCGCTTCGGCATGCGCTGGGGCAATCGGCGTTCACCGGGCTCTGCGACGAGGTCATCCAGCAGCGCCCGTCGCGATCACCCAACCTCAACCGTTATGGCAAGCACCTGGTCGAGCATTGCTGCGAGCGCGACGCTACCGCGCTGCAGCGCTTCAGCGCGGACCTCGCTCGGCTCGAATGGGCGATGACTGAGGTGTTCCACGCAGCTGCGGCACCGACGCTGTCACTCGACGCCCTGCGCAGCATTCCCTTGGAGCGCTGGCACACAGCGTCCTTCACCCAGAGCGCGACCGTGACCACCCTGTCCTTCGCCTATCCCGTCAACGCCTACCTGCAGGCGTTTCGCGAGGATCGGTCGCCGGCGATTACCCGAGCGCGGTGGTCTGCGACGGCGGTCTACCGGCAAGGCTACCGCATCTGGCGCATGGACCTGACCCGTCCCATGTCCGATCTGCTCGAGCGGCTCTTCGCAGGCGCCACACTGGGCACCGCGCTGGAATCGCTGCCCGACGGAACGGATGGCCCGCAGGTGATGCGCTGGTTCACCGAATGGGTCTCGGGTGGTTTCTTCGCGACCATCTCGACCCGATGATGACCTTGGAGACCAAGCCGTGAAACCCGTGTCGCCCGTGTCGCCAGTGTCAAAAGCATCGCCATACCGCCTGATCCTCTCCGTGATGATCCTGGCCGCCTTCGCATCCACGACCTCGGCCGCGGAGAAGGCCGCGGCCGATCCAGTGCACGCGATCAACACCGTCTGCCCGGTCACAGGAAAGAAGATCGATCCGAAGGTCGTCCCCCAGGTGGTCGAACTCGCGAACCCCTCATCCTCGATCGCCGTCGGACTGTGCAGCGAGGAGTGCCGCGCCACGGTCGCGAAGGATGCCGAGAAGTTCGCCAAGGCGGCGATCACCAACAAGAAGAAGAAGGACTGACACGTCCCTGCTGGTGGGACGTCGCTTCAGTATCCCGATGCGCCTGGTGATCCGCTGTCGAGGTGCGGTCGCGCGTTGTACGCGCTCTCGGCCCGGCGCTGCGCCGGGGTGAGCACAGCGGCGCACGGCGTGCCGAATCGCGGCTGGGCGTACGGAAGGTGGGTGTCTCCGCGGGCGAGGATGTGCGAACCGTTGGTCATCCCCGTCGCGGGATCGACGCAGCCGTTCGCGGCCGGATCTCCGCGCGAATCGTCGCGTCCCCAATCGGTGAACGAGCGCGCGCTGCAGTAATGGCTGACGAAGGCGCGGCGGAAACGGTGCGCCGATGAATTGGGCTTGCTGCGGTGCAGCACATGCCCGCCGAAGAAGACCACATCGCCAGCGGTCGCGGGAACCAGCACATGGGGATAAGCCGCGGCAATCGGCGCGAGCCCGTTCACGCGGTCGTCCATGTCGCTGACCCTCTCCACCCGATCCAGATCGGCGAGCACCTTGTTGCCGTAGCCGTGCGCGCTGGACGGATACACCGGCTCGACCTGGCTGCCGCTGGCCATCCACATCGCTCCATTGAACTCGTCGGCGTCGTCGATGGCGATCCACGCGCCGCACAGGGTGTCCGGGTGGGTCGGGATATAGTAGGTGTCCTGATGCCAACCCTGGCCTTCGCGACCGGGCGGTTTGAGGAAGAGCATGGTCTGCAGCGCCAGGAGATCCGGGCCGATGAGGGCCTGCAGGACGTCGAGCACGCGCGGGTGCAGCAGGTAGCGCTCGTGCAGCGCGAGCTTGCGGTGGAGCATGTGGAGGCGCACGAAGTGCTGCGCCTTCTCGGCCGCCGAGAGGTGCGCGGGTGGGGCGTCGACTCCGCTCTGCGCCATCTGCTCGGCCAGCCGGCCCTGCATCAGATCCTCGGTGTGCGCCCGCAACTCGGCGACATCGGCGGCCGGGACCAGACCGCGCACCACCAGGAAGCCCTGTTCGCGGAAGGCGCGGTATTCGCCCACCGGCACCTGGTAGCGGGGATACCCGACGACGGCAGGACGCGTGGCGACGGTGGCAGACATGGGATCTCCCGATCTTCGGTGATGATCGTTCAGCGACGACTGGAATGGCTGATGTCATCATGGGCCCGGATCCGGCTCCTGGGAATACCCGTCATGGTCGTGGACCTGCCCGTAATTGATCTGCGCGACCGCGGGACCGTCGCAGGCCATCGCAGGCCATCGCAGGTTTCGGCCAACGACCGGTCCCGTCTGGTCACGAATCGTGCGCCGCTGGGTCCTGGAGGGTGGTCGCGGCCTGCGCGGTGCCGGTGTGGACCCCGACGTTGGCGCATCTGAAACACTCGGAGCGATGGGTCACGGCGTGTACAGCTGGCCGTTCCCAGGGTATTGTCAGCTGCCTTGCTCCTCTCACCTGGCTCCACGTCGTGCCCATCTCCTTGAGCGCTGCTCCATTACGACTCTGCCTGGCCGTCGCGCTGATCGCCGGCTGCGGCGGACGCCCAGCCCAGGTGGAGCCGCAACCGATCACCACGCAGGCCGACGCCCGGGTGCACGCTCCGCCGGCGCCGCCAGCTCCGGACGTCTCCAGCATCTCGCGCGCAGACTGCCTGCGCCTGGCGCTGGCCAACAACCGTACGTTCCGCATCCGCCACAGCGCCTTGGAGCGGGCGCGTTTCGGCCGGTCGATCGCCTACGCGCAGGTCTACGCACCGCGCCTGGATGCGACCTACACCATGGCGAACACCGATGACTCGGGTTCGGGCCGGGTCTCGGCCGTCGCCCCCGCGCTGGGATTCGACGTCGCACCTTTCGTCGCGCTCAACTATGCGCAGAACGGCCAGCCGGCGACCGGAGGAGACGCCTACACCACGTCCTACGGCGTGACGGTGTCACGCCGGCTGTTCAACATCCATGAGATGCTGCGCCAGCGCCTGCCGATCACCATCGCGGACAAGGAGTACTACGTCGCGACCAACAACGTCGTGCTCGAAGGCAAGAAACTCGCGCTCGAGACGACACGCACGTTCCTCAACGTGCAGCGCATCGAGGCACGCCTGCGCGTACGCAGCCGACGGGTCGAAGATGCCCGTGAATTCCTGGTCGTCGTCACCGATAGCGTCGCGCACGGCTTCAAGGCCCCGGTCGACGAGCTCAATGCCTCGATCAACCTCAACCAGGCCGAGGCGGATCTGCTCGAGGAGCGAACCAATCTCCAGAACGCGAAGGAGCGCCTGCTGTCGCTGCTGGCCATGCCGCTCACCGCTCCGTTGGGGATCGTGCCCGAACGGATCTCCGATCAGGCTCCCGTCGCACCGGACATCGAGCGCGACGTCGTGCGGGTGAAGACGCATCACGAGGACCTGGGCAACCAGCTCGCCGAGATCGATCTCGAGATCGATCAGCTGCGCATCCAGCACGACCTGCTGATGCCGCAGCTGACCGCCGCATTCACCGCCCAGCACGACGAGAGCGGCATCGCAGCCTTCGACGGAAGCACGTCGGAGGCGGACATCTACAAGCTCACCTTCACCTACAATCTGCCGTTGGACTTCAACCGCGCCGCGCGTGCTCGCTACCACCAGATCCGGCGCCAGCTCGACGAGAAGTCCCTCGCGCTGCACGACGCGGAAGCGAACCTCGAAGGCCAACTGCGCTCGAGCGGCCGTCGCATCGAACAGCTGATCGCCACGGTCGAGTTGGCGAAACGTCGGCTGAGCGCCGAGCAGGGCCGCATGGAGGCCACGCTCAACCGCTACAAGGCCGGAAACATCGATAACCTCGAGGTCACGCGTTCGAAGCAGGATCTCGACAACGCCGAGATCGCGCTGCTGGATGCCGAGATCAACAGCATCATCGCCGAATCCGAATACCGCGCGATCATGCCGCAGCCAGTAGCGCCCCAAGCGCCCCAAGCGCCGGCGCCATGAAGCGCGGGCACTCGGCTGTGGTGAGCGCGCTGATAGCCGCTCTCGCAGGCTGCGGCGGCTCCTCCGCCGATCCCGTCGCCACCGTTACACAGGACCGGGTCGACCTGATCACCGTCGCCGCCTATCCACTCGACCACCTCTCGCTGGTGATCGCCGGCACCGTTGCGAATCGCCAACCGGTCGGCCATTCCCTGCCGATGGCACGCGTCGCCATCGCGAGCCTAGCGCCCGAGGGGGAACCGATCGATGTCGGCGGATCCCTCGCCACGCTCGACCCGGGCCTGGCCCAGTATCTGATCGACCAATCGCAGCTGCGCATCCACGAGGAAGAACAGCAGATCCGTCTGACTGCGCTCAGGACGGCGTCCCAGCTCGATAGCCTGCGCGAACGCAAGACCGACCTCGAAACGCAGGTCGCGATCTACGACGCCGCCATCGCGGCCACCGGCTCGAAGGATTCCTCGCAGCTCGAGATCGCCCGGCTGCAACTCGCACAGGCCGAGGATGCATTCGCGCGCGCTGAGTCGCGGCTGAAGAATCTGGAGCCGCTGGTCGCTGCGGGCCACGAGAGTCCGGCGACGTTGGCGCGCGCGCGTGACGAGCGGACCACCGCGGACATCGGAGTGCGTCTGCCCAGGCTGCGATTGGAGCTGATCGAGCAGACGACCAATTCGGTGACCCGCAGCCGGCTGCAGATGTCGCGCGCCCAGACCCTCGAGGAGCTGGGTGGCCCGGAAGGAGACCGCGGCGTGGTCAGCGAGATCCGCGCGCTGGAGATCCTGCTCGAAAAGCAGGCTCTCATCAAGGGTGAACGCATCCAGGGGATGGTGCGCGACAACACCATCCGCAAGCAGGTGATCGATCACCCGCTGATCGAAGCGCGCGCCGCCGGACTGGTGCGCTACCGCCATTCGCTGGTGCGCGTCGGATCGAAGCTCACCGCCTCGTTCTTCGCCTACGTGCTCGAAGACGAGCAGACGGTGGTGACGTTCGCTCTGCCGGACGAGTGGCGCGAGCTGGTACGGCCGTGGTCGCAGGACGACCCGAAGGCGGGCCTCGTCGACCTGCGCCTGGACGCGGTTCCCGGCAAGGTCTTCGTCGGCCGCGTCCTATCGATCGCCGCGGTGCCCGAAGCCGGCCGGGACGGCACGCGCGCGTTCGCATGCGCGGTCGCGCTCGACCGCGCCGATGCCGAGCTGCGCGTGGGCATGCGCGTCGAATGCGCGCTGCGCGTGCCCCTCGACCGTCCCATCGCGGTGATCCCGACCTGGTGCATCGATGACCTCCGGCATCCACGCGCGACCACCGCAGACGGCGAGCAGCGCCATCTCGAAGGTTATGCGGTCGGCCACGAATTCGTCGTCACCGCCGGCCTGTCGCCCGGCGATCGCATCGTGCCAGGTGGAGCCCGAGCCACAGCCGGAGCGCTGCGCCTGTCGGGAGTGCTCACTGCAAGTTCGTTCGTGCCGATCCGCCTGTCCTCGGGCGAGTGGGAGCTGCTCGAATCCGTGCCCGACGGCAGCCTGGTGAAGAAAGGCGACGTCGTCGCCCGGTTGAGCAAGTCGGTGAGCTGGCGAGACGCCGGCCAGTTCGCCTTCCAGGCCGAGTTCAACACCGCCGAGGCGCGCGCGAATCTGGCGATCGCCCGCATCACTGCCGAGAAGGACCTCGGGGGGGCGCTGGTCGCGTGGCACTTGGCCGCCATCCAGGTCGAGGGTGCGCGGCTCGAGCGACTGGTGGCCCGCTACGGGACCTACGACGAGTACGAAGCCCTGGCCGAAGGGGATCTCGGGCGTGCGCAGATCCGCTGGTCGCAGGCGCAGAGCGAAGCCGCGGATGTCGACGCCCCTGATACGGTCTCCGCCCGGTCGCTGAATGAACGCATGGGTATCCGCCTGCGCCTCGAGACGGCGCGCATCGCCCGCGATCGGGCGCGACTGGAACATGTCTCAGCGCTGCGCGCGCGCGATTACCTGTCGACCCGCGACAGCGAGGAGACCGTCCGCGCGGCCGAGGTGCGGGCCGCGTCCACCCGCGCCAGCTATAGCGTCGCACGATCCGCATTCCAGGCGGCGCTGTCCTGGGCGCAGGTGCGCTACCGGGACGAGCTCAATAGCCGCAAGTGGGCGCGCGAACAGCTGGCCGATGAGCGCGTGATCGCTCCGAGGGACGGACGCGTCTACCAGCGCCTGCAATGGAACGGCCGCCTGCTGCGGGTGGGAGACGCGGTGGAGACCTGGGAACCGTTCATGATGCCGATCGGCGGCGGGCGCCAGTTCATCGTCGAAGTGCCGGCTCGCCTGTTCGGCCGTTTCGTGGTCGGCGATCGGGTGCGCATCACGATACCCGTGCTCGGACCGGAGCCGCGCGACGGCTCCATCACCAAGGTCGGAGCATACTTTTCCGAAGGCGCCTCCGCCCGCGAAGAACAGGCGACCCGCGGCACCATCGGCGTGAACGAGCGCGTGTTCCAGCTCACCATCGGCTTCGAATTGGACGAGCGCGAACAGGATCGCGCGGCTCCGGGGACGACGGCATATGTCGACCTCTGATCCTCCGCATCGTTGCGCTCTGCTGCGTGCCGTCAGCGCGTCGCTGATGGCAGCGCTCATCATCCCGGCGGCGCTGCAGGCCGACGACGGCGTGTTCGTCGTGCCCCCCGCGCCGCATGAGGTGGAATTCGGATTCTCGGGAGAGAGCCAGGCAGATCGTGACCGCGTGACCGCGATCAATGCGGGCGCGAGCGAGATGGTGGTGTCTTGGATGACTCCCAACGGCGCCCAGCTCGAGAAGGGCGACCGCATGATGGAGTTCGATACCGGCATCATCAGCCGGACGGTACCCGTCCTGGCCGCGGACCTGGAAGCCGAGGAGCGGCGACTGGTGGTCGGCGACCTGCGCATGGACAGCCAGATGCACGACCTGGTGGACGAGCAGGAATCGCTGCGCGGAGAACTGGCGTCGTGCCGCGCCGCGATCGCCAGCGCCAGCACCGTCGACACCGGTCGCATCGCCATGCTCAAGGCAGCCTTCGACCTGGCGCTCCTACGCGCCGACGCCGCCGAGGGGGCGCTCGAACGCGCGCGCGTGCTGCATCAGGGCGGCCAGTCATCCGACCAGGATCTGGCGGCATCCGAGCAAGCCGCGGCGCTCGCGCGCATCGACTGCCGCGTGCCCGAGCTGGTGTGGAAGCGCGCGGAAGGACGCGTGGACACCTTCACGATCGACCGCCTGCGGTTGCGCGAGCGCCAATTGCGAGCCCAGCTCGGACTGGACGACGAGGACCGAGTGCTTCCCGACGAAGGGATCAACGCGCGCATCGCCGCGGCGCGCAAGCAGCAGCTCCGCCAGCACGATTCGAACGCCCTCCAGCGCGATAAGATATCGCTCAACCACCATGTCGCACTGCGCGATGCGTTCGACCATACGCCGATCGATTGGATCGAGATCACCGGGGCGGTGTCGCTGAAGGTGAACTTCCAGCCCAGGGATGCGCAGACTCCTGCGGGATTCCTTCCCGACACCGGAGGGGCGTTCGACGAAGCCCGCGGCTACGGCTGGCTGGAAGATGCGACCGCGGACATGCGAGCCAACGCCGCCGACGGCAAGCCGGGCTCGTCGCTCGCGCTCGTCCAGAAGCAGAACACCTGGCGCGCCGGGATCCCCGACGGCGTGTACCACGTGAAGATCGGTCTCGGGGACCGCGTCGATTGGGACGGGGCGGTGGTGCGGCTGGCGTCTGGCCTCGGCCCGACGCGCGGCGCCAACCACGAAAGCGCGCAGCAGGGTGCGCTGTTCGTCTCGCGCCGCATCAATGCCAAGGAATTCCCTACGGCAGAAGCCGACATCGCGGTAGTCGATGGACGCCTCGACGTGATTGTCGGCGACACCTGCGACCGTGCGGTGCGAGCTCCCGATCGCGGCCTGGCGGTCCATCGCGAGTGGATGCGGGTTGGATCGCGCACCCATTCGCCGAGCTCGCCCGTCACCTACTTCATGGATCCGCGCCATGTCAGCGTGAGGGCGCGGATCCACCAGGATCTGGTGCCGCTGGTGCGCGCCAAAAGCGCCCCCGTGGTTGCTGACTCCGGCCCGACGGTCACCGCCGAAGCAGCGCAGCGCCGGCTCGCGACCGCGCAGGTCGCGGTTCGCACCCCCGGCGGCGACCGTTTGATCGGAGACATCAAGGCGGTCAGCAACCAGCCAGTCGCGCTGTCCCGCGCGCCCCAGGCCTGGACCGAAGGCAACCGCTCCCGCGATCTGGTCGCCAACGAGGTCGAGATCGCCTTCGCTCCCGAAGACGCCGCGAAGCTGCGCGCCGGCGAGGAGGTCTCGTGCCTCTGCCGGATCACCTTGCCGACGGGCATGGTCGCGCTTCCCGCGCACCTGGTCGCGATGGTCGACAACCGTTCATGGGTGCAGGAATCCGGCGCTCGCAGCCCTCGCGAAGTGACCGCATTCCGCATCGGCACCAAGACGGTCGTGCTCGCAGGAGTCGCTCCGGGCGTGCGCCTGATTCCACCCGATGATCCGACGTCGGCGATCAGCGAGCGTTCGATCCCCGGCCGCGTCAAGGCGGGCACGCGCACGCCGGTGGTGCTGTCGAAATCCTGGGGGCGCATCAAGGACATGGTCGAGGACGGCGCACGCGTCACCAAGGGCGACGTCCTCATCACGCTGGTCAACCCCAGTCTAGAGGACCAGGTCCTCTCGCTCGAGCAGGACAAGAAGAAGGCCAACCACGCCTACCAGCTCGCCGCCGAGACGCGCCAGGTCAAGAGCGTGCAGGCCGGGATCGATCACAAGTCGAAGGTCCTGACCGAGAAACTCGCCCACCTCGCGCTTTCAGAAGCGCTCGAGATCGACCCTCTCGTGACCGCGCGCGCCGATGCTGTCACCGAGCGCTCGCGCCTGCTGGCCGAGGACAGCGCGCGGCGGCTCGAGGCTTCACAGGCGCTGCAGAAGTACGACCAGAACCGCTTCGCGGTCGCCGTCACCGAAGCTGCGCGCGCCGAGATCAGCGCGCGCGCTGCCGCGCTCGACCAGGCGGCGGCGGCGCGCGACCGCGATTGGTTCGCGCTGCGCGAGCGCGTCCATGCCTGGCAGGATGCGCTCAACGAGCTGTCGATGCGCGAGGCGGCTTTCGCCCTGGCGCGGACCGAGGAGCAGGTCGCCGCCCTGACGGCGAAGCTGCGGCTGGCGCAGGCCCTGGAAGGAAATTGGGCCGAACGGCAGTTCAACGAGGTGAAGCAGATGCGCGCGCCAGCCACGGGGCGGCTCTTCTACAAGGCCGGCTGGAACGATCAGGCCAACACCACCAGCAAGTACCAGCGCGATTTCCCGGTGTGGGGAGGCCAGCCCATAGCAGAGATCCTCGACATGTCGCAGTTGTCGTTTGAAGCCGAGTTTCCCGAGAGCCTATACCGCCTGGTGAAGGAGGGCATGGCCGTTTCCGTGCGCTTCCCGCAGTTCAACAACCGCCGCCTCGAGGGCACCGTCGGGACCATCGGCAAGGCCTTCACCCGTCCATCGGAGGGCCGCGATACCGACGAGCGCGGCGGCTCCATCGCCATCGACCGGGTGTTCACGGTGACCGTGTCCTTCGCGACGCCGCCCGAGCTGCAGGACGTGCTGGTGCCGGGAACCAAGGGCGCGTTGGTGCTGCCATGAACGTCCGCCTCATCGACAAGGCCATGCAGTTCACCAAGCGCGTGCGCTGGAATCGCCGTACGGCTGGCATCGCTGCCGCGGTGGCCGGTGTCGTCGCGCTCGCGTTCCTGCGCCATCGTGAACCCGCCACTTTCTATTACGCATCCGAGACCGTGCGTCGCGGACCGGTGCAGCAGATCCTGCACGAGGCCGGCACCTTGAAACCGCGAGAGCCGGTGCTGGTGAAATGCGATTTCGGTGCGCGCATCCAATTCCTGGTCGAGGACGGGGCCTGGGTCGAGAAGGGAGAGACGCTGTTCATCCTCAGCGAGGAGGACGAGGTCAAGCGTGTCGCCGACGATCGCAACAACCTGCTCGGCGTCCGCCAGGAATTGCGGCTGGCGAGCATGCGCCGTCAGTTCGCCGAGGCATCTGAAGGGCAGAAGGCCTCCGCCGCCATGCGCACGTACGATCTGGAGGCGATCCGCTTCCGCATCCTCACTGCCAAGCCGGTGGGCGGCACCGAATTGATCCGCCTGCACGAGGCGCTGGTGCCGATCGAAGCCGAGACGGCGACGGTGCGCGAGGCCTTTGAGCGGGCGCAGGCCGCGTATCAGATCGCCTTCGACGCTCACCTCGACGCCGTCGATGCGGCCCAGTCCCACCGCGATGCATCGATGCGCGTGCAGGCGCGCATCGACGAACTGTCCGCCCGAGTCGACATCGCTGCGGAAGGGCTGAACGCGTCCGAGCAGGATGAGCGCGGGCGAGCGGAGAAGGATCTGCCCGCGGCTCGCGACGAGATGGCGAGGCTCGCCGCAGGCGATGCCGCCCTGGCCAAGCGCCTGGAAGCAGCCCGTGCGACGCGCGACGCGGCGAAACCGGCGCGCGATGAGCTCCAGGCCAAGCTCACCGAACGCGAATTGATGGAGGAGGATTACCACATCCGCATCGAGATCGAGAAGCGCGGACTGCCCTTGGCCAAATTGCGACTGGACGAGGAATCCGCGACCCTGGTGCTGGCCGAGTCCGAGCGCAAGCGTGACCAAGGTCAGCTCGCGTTCGCCGCAGGAGCCCTGTCGAAGACCGCCCTCGAGGACCTCGAAGCCGCGGTGCGCGCGAATGCCAGCCAGTTGCGTATCGTGCGCGAGAACGTGGCGATCGCCGAACGTCCCTTGGCTCCGGAGGTCCTGCTCGAGGCTCAGACCAAGCTCGACCGCATGAAGACCAAGGCGGACCAGGCGCAGGAAGCGCTCAAGCGCGCGCTCGCGATCCAGGATCAGGAGATCGAGGTGCTGAAGGCGCAGGAAAAGCGCTGGACCTCGTCGATCGACAGCCGCAGCCGCCACTTCCCCTCCATGATCGAAGCAAACATCGAGTTCGCAGAGAAGGAACTCACCGCGCTCGATCAGGACGATGGCAAGCGCCGTTCGGACCTCACCGCCGAACTCGCGCGCATGCGCACCGCGCTCGAGGCCGCCAAGCTGACGCCGCCGAACGTCTACAAGGCGCCGGTCAGCGGCATCACCTGGGTGATGCGCGAGGGCGATCGACCGCGCCAAGCCGGCGACCGCGCGTGGGAGGAGGACACCCTGGTGGAGATCTATCCGCCCCAGGACATGGAGGTGGTCGCGAAGATCAACGAGGTCAACGTCAAGCACGTCGCCAAGGGCATGCGCGCCATGATCGACATCCCGTCGCTCGATCATCTCCGGCTGGTCGGCGACATCACGCAGGTATCGGGAATCGGCAAAGACAAGTTCGCCGAGTTCAGCGATACCTGGGACAAGATCGTGTTCGCGGATGTCACCCAGTTCGAGGTGCGCTGCCGACTGTCCCAGACCCGGCAGGATTACCGCCAGGGGATGACCGCCCTGCTGTCGATCGTGGTCGGGGAGAAGCCCGACGCCTTGTGGTTGCCCCTGGGCGCGGTCACGCGCACCGGCGATGGTTGGACCGCCCTGGCCGGCGATGAACGCAGAACGGTCGCGGTCACCGGAGAGCCGTTCGGCGATGATGTGTTCATCGTCGACGGAGGCCTGCAGGAAGGCGACGTGGTGCAGGTGAAGCGGGTGGTGGACCGATGAGCGTCATCGAGATCAAGGAACTCACGCGCTCCTACCAGATGGGCGAGCACACCGTCCACGCGCTCAAGGGCGTGAACCTGACCATCGATGAGGGCGAATTCGTCGCCATCGTCGGTCCCTCGGGCAGCGGCAAGACCACGCTGATGTACATCCTGGGCTGCCTGGATCAGCCGAGCGCCGGAAGCTATCGCCTGTGCGGACACGAGGTCGCGCACCTCGACGACCGCCAGCTGTCTCGCATCCGCAACCGCGAGATCGGCTACGTCTTCCAGCAGTACAACCTGCTGCCAGACCTCTCGGTGGTCGACAACATCGGCCTCGGACTCACCTATGCCGGCACCCCGCTCGCGAGCCGACGCGCGGCAGGCGCGGACCTCGCGCGCAGCCTGGGCCTCGAGCATCGCATCGCGCACACCCCGCGCGAACTGTCCGGCGGTCAGATGCAGCGCGTGGCGATCGCGCGCGGCCTGGCCTGCCGGCCGCACCTGATCCTCGCCGACGAGCCGACCGGAAACCTCGACACCAAGACCGGCGCCGAGATCATGGAGGTGCTCAAGCGTCTCAACGGCGACGGGCACACGGTCGTGCTGGTCACCCATGATCCCAGCGTGGCCTCGCAGGCGAGCCGAGTGGTGCGCATCGTCGACGGCGAGATCGTCAGCGACGAACGCTCGCAGGCGGTCGGCCCGAAGCGCGAATCAGCGCGCGTCGAACCCGCGACCGGAGGGCGCGTCACCGACGCCGACGTCCTGCGCATCGCGCTACACGAAGGCATCCTCGCGCACAAGCTGCGCAGCTTCCTGACCATGCTCGGCATCATCTTCGGCATCAGCGCGGTGATCGCGATGACCGCGATCACCGAAGGCGGCAAGCAACGCCAGCTCGAACAGATCCGCCAGATCGGCATGAACAACATCCAGGTGCGCGGCTTGGATCTCGAAGGCTCGCGCCTGTCGCGCCTGCGCCGCATGAGCCCGTACGGCGTCGCGCTCACTGACCTCGAGGCGGTGCGCACCTACGTCACCGGCATCGAGGCCGCCACCGCCTGGAAGGCGATCAAGGCCGAGGTGCGGCTGGGCGACAAGTCGGTCGACGACGCCAATACCCTGGGCATCACCGGGGACTTCGAATCGGTGGTGAACTTCCACGTCGGCAAGGGCCGCTTCCTCGACGCGCGCGACGAGGCGACCTTCGCCCGCGTGTGCGTGCTCGGCGCGGGTGTGGCCAAGCGTCTGGGCCTCGATGGAGAAGGCGACGCCTGGCGCACGACCATCATCCTGGGCGATGAGCCGTTCACCGTGGTCGGGGTGATGTCTTCCAAGCGCTTCACCGAGAGCGACATCGCCGACGTCTCGATCCAGGACCGCAACCGCGACGTCTACCTGCCGTACGCCAGCCTGCGCACCTACTTCCGCAAGGAGGACCGCGCCAGCCGCTTGGATGCGATCTCGCTGCGCATGTCTTCCGATGAACGCCTGCTCGAACAGTCGCTGGCGATCAAACGCATCGTCGGCGACCTGCACAACGACGCCGAGGACTTCGCGATCTCGGTGCCGCTGGAAAGCCTGCGCCAGGCCCAGCGCACGAAGGAGATCTTCAACGTCATCATCATCGTGATCGCAGCGATCTCGCTGATCGTCGGCGGCATCGGCATCATGAACATCATGCTCGCCACCGTCACCGAGCGTACGCGCGAGATCGGCATCCGCCGCGCCGTCGGAGCGAGCCGTCGCGACATCCTGCGCCAGTTCCTCGCCGAGGCCCTGCTGATCTCGCTCTTCGGCGGCCTGCTCGGACTGGCCCTCGGGCTGACCGCCGGCTTCCTGATCGAAGCGCTGTTCGGATTCTCGGTCGCATTCAACCTGTGGATCATGGCCCTGGCGACGTTGACCTCGATGGGCATCGGCGTGGTGTTCGGCCTATATCCGGCCTGGCTGGCGGCGCACATGAATCCGGTGGATGCGTTGCGGAATTAGGGGAAGAGGTTGCGATCGCCCGAGTTGGCGCAGCATCGTTGGCGGCGTCGTAGCGGTCGGCGGAGTCATCGGACTGACGCAGTCACGGTGATGCTAGTCGCGCGGCAGACGCGCAAGCGCGGTCTGCAACTGCGCATCCGGCGCGGCCATCACCTCCGCGAAGGCGGCATCCGCGACCACGTCGGAGCGCCCCAGCGGCGGACGATGGGTGGTCGACAGGCTCGCAGCCAAGGCGTGCGCCGCGTGAGGGTCGCGCCGGATCGCGAGCCAGCGCGCCTCGAGGTACATGGCCCATCCGGCCAGGATCGGGACCGGCGCCCTGGTGGCGCGGCCGTACGCGTCGATGGCAGCGTCATCTCGCCCTGCCCGCGCGTGCTCGCCGGCGATCCACAGCAGCGCGACGCGGTCGGTCGGCGAACGCTCCAGCACGCGCTCCATCGCCGTCGTCGCGCTGTGGTCGTGACGGATGCAGCCCAACAGCAATGCCAGCAGCTGCTGCCCCCGCATATCCCCGGATTCGGACGCGCGCTCGCAGGCCGCCTGCGCCTCGTCGATCCGTCCGGCGTCCCAGGCGATCTCGGCGCGGTGCCGCCATGCCGATGCGATCCCCGCGCGATTGGCATCCAGCTCGGGCAGCCCGCAAGCCTTGACGAACGCGTCCAATGCGATCTCGGTCTTGCCGGTCTCGCGCAAGAACGCGCCGTACTCGACCCACGACTGGGCCAAGAGCGGGTATTCCCGGGTCGCATACCGATAGATGCGATCGGCATCGCGGATGCGACCGGCGGATCTGAGCGATGCAGCCTGGACGCAGAGGTCGCCGAGCGTCGACCCCGGATCGACCCAGCGCATCGCGAGCTGCGATCCCACGACCAGGGTGGCGGCGATCACCAGGAAGCGCGTCGTCCGGGGATCGAGGCCCATGGCGCGCAGGATATCCCCGGCGACTCCGCGCCACAAGCCCGATGGATGCCGGGCTTGAGCGCGACTTCCCCTCGGGTCTAATCATGGGCACATGAAGCAACCGCTCCGCGCATGAAGGCCAAGACGAAAGCGACCTTCCAGGCCTTGATGCCCGTGGTCCTCATGCTGACCTCGGCCCCCGAAGAGCGCGTGCTCGAGGACGAGCGCGAAGCCGAGATGCGCAGCCTGCTCGATACCGCCGCGCGTACGCCGGTGGCAACCCTCGCCCAGCATCTGGTGAAGCCCACCCCCGGCACCTACATCGGATCGGGGAAGGTCACGGAACTGGCGGAGCTGGTGAAGACCCACGGCGCGCAGCAGGTGGTGTTCGATGTGCAACTGAGCCCACGGCAGCAGCGCAATCTCGAAGAGGAGCTCGGCTGCACGGTGCTCGACTACGACGAGTTGATCCTCGACATCTTCGCCCGGAACGCGCGCACCCATCAGGCCATCCTCGCCGTCGAGCTCGCGCGTCTGGAGTACACCAAATCGCGCCTGCGCCGCATGTGGACCCACCTCGATCGCCAAGGCGCCGGCGGCGGCATGGGGTCCGGCGGATTGACGGGAACGGGCGAGAAGCAGATCGAGATGGATCGCCGCCAGGTGCGCAAGCGCATCCAGGATCTCAAGGGACGACTGAAGGAGATCGACGACCGCAAGGACCGTGCGGTCGCCAGCCGCGAGGACTGCTTCAACGTCGCGCTGGTGGGCTACACCAACGCCGGCAAGAGCACGCTGATGAATGCGCTCACCCATGCCGGCGTGCTCGCCGAGGATCGTCTGTTCGCGACGCTCGATACGCGCACCGCGCGGCTGCCGCTCGACCGTTTCACGAATGTGGTGATCAGCGACACGGTCGGCTTCATCCGCAATCTGCCACCGACGCTGATCGCCAGCTTCCATGCCACCCTCGCCGAGGTGCGCGAGGCCGATGTGCTGCTGCACGTCGTCGACGCCTCGAGTTCGGTGATGGAGGAGCAGATCGATGCCGTCGAAGCCGTGCTCAAGGCGATCGGTGCCGACAAGGTCCCGGTGGTGATGGTCTTCAACAAGATCGACCAGGTCTACAGCAAGACCATCCTGCTCGCCTTCCGCCGCCGCTACAAGTTGGCCGTTTCGGTCAGCGCCCTGGCCGGCGACGGCCTCGACCTGCTGCGCGATGCGATCAAGACCGTGGTCGCCAAACGGGTCAAGCAGGTGCGTATCCGCTTCTCGGCGGGCGATGGCGCCCTCGACTCCTTCGTACGTGCCCGCGCGCATGTCACCGGCGAAACCTACGAAGACGATCACGCGGTGCTGTCGATCGAGGTCGATGAGCGTGCGCTCGAAGAGCTCCGCGCGAATGCCAAGGTCGAGGTGCTCTCCTAGACCCCGTCGGATGCCGTCGGCCTCGCGCCGGCCATCCCCACGCCCAGTTGCGCGCATTGGTCCGCTATCCATAGTCGGATCGTGATGCGGAGACCGCCCATGCGTTACGCCCTCGCCCTGATCGTCGTCTGCTCGCTCGGTGCGGGCATGGGCTGCGGCGAGCGTCCCGCTCCCCCGCCGCCGGCCCCTCCGGCCAAACCGATGAGCTCCTGGACCGAGTCCGACTCCCAGGCCGCAGCCAAGGAGCTGATCACCGACGCCACGCGCAATCCCTGGGTCGCAGAGTACCGCACGCGCATGAACCGCATGCCCCGAGTCGCCGTCGGCGAGATCGTCGATCGCAGTGGCGACAACGTCGACGTCACGGCCTTCACGACCGATCTCGAGCACGCCCTGTCCTCCTCGCTTCAGGTCGGGGTGGTGCGATCGCCCACAGATGCCGACCTGATCCTGACCGGCGCGGTGAGCCGCGAGTCCGGGAAGAACGCCAGCTACTTCCAGGTCGATCTGCGCCTGAGCGCGACCGATGGGGGCGATACCGTCTGGCAACGAGGCATCGAGCGCCAGATCGACACCCCAGCGAAGTGATGGCCGCCGGGGACGTGCCGATCGTGCAACCCCAAGCGATGTAACTGCTTTCGCCGTCTGATGCACTGGCGCCAGGGCCTTTCCAGGCCGCCTTGCGCCCATCCCTGGCGCTCCTAGCCTTGGCCTGTCTTGCCGCCGCGGGCCGTGGCCCGTAGCTGCATCCTTATGGCTCAGGCCCCTTTGGAGCTCTCCATGCGTTGTCCGTCCCGATTCGCGCGCTCGCGATCGCTCGCGATGCCCACTCTGGCGTTGGTGGCGGCACTGACCTCGGCCCTGCCGATGCGTTCGTTCGCGGCGGAAACGGCCGAGACCAACCAGGCCAGCCAGGAGTACCTGGACGACAAGGCAGCGCTCGAGGCGATGGTCAACAGCCGTGACATGGAACTCTTCGAGATGTCGTTCGAGCCCCTGTCGTTCGACCGCGTGACGCTGCCCGACCGCACCGGCCGCGAGCGCGTCTTCAACTACCTGACCTTCCGGCTCCGCAACCAGGTCGCCGACAAGTCCTCGAAACTGTTGTCCCAGGCCAAGGGCTACAACGACGTGCTGGAGTCGATCACCAAGCAGTACGAGATGGCGAAGAAGGTCGAGGGCAACGGCACCCGGCTGGACATCGAAGGCATCGAGAGCAAGGAAGGCATCGAAGGCAACGACGCCATCATCGTCCAGCGCCTCGACGCCCAGACCCACAAGAAGAAGATGTCGATCACCGTCCTCGGCTACGACGAGAACGGCGCGCGCATCCGCCTGCTCGACGAACCCGTGGGGTCCGGTCAGCAGGAAAGCTTCAATTTCCCCGACCTGGGCGACACGGCCCGCTCTGCGATCGCCGAACGGGTGAAGGACAAGGTCGAGGAGAAGGAGGGCCGCGAGCTCTACACCCTCGACAAGATCCGCACCATCGAGCTGCCTCCGTACGATGGCACCAAGCGTCAGGAGAACGGCTGGGCCGAAGGCGAGATCTACGGCATGGCGATGTTCAACCGCCTCACCGATTACGGCGACTACTTCACCTTCGAAGTGCGCGGCCTGAGCAACAAGCTGCGTGTCCGCTGGCCCGACACCGAGGCCGGCAAGGTCGAGAACTACCTCGATATGCGCGTATTCCGCCGGGTGTATGTGCTGCATTACGACCGCATCGGCGACGAGTACTTCCGCGAGCTCGATCCGTTCAAGCTGACCAAGGACGGCTGGGAGTGGATCAACACCTTCCAGCGCAACGATCAGCGCCGGAACATGGCGTACGCCCGGTATTTCCTCAACAACATCACCAGCGAGAACGATCCCGAGCAGAAGCCGAACGCGGCCGTCGAGGCCGAGCTCTGGCAGTACTACAACGAGGTCCGCTCGCAGCGGCCCGAGAAGGCCGACAAGCTGCCCGATCTCGAGCAAGTCCTGAAGAGATGATCGCGGTGCAGCAGCTCGATCCGGCGCTGCCGCCGGCGGCGGTGTTCGCCCAGCTCGACCGCGACGTGCAGCGTTTGGTGGTGGCGACGAAGACCCTGTACAACGGCAACTGGGACGATTGCGCCGAGGACATCCGCCGCAGGCGCGCGGGGAAGCCCTACCTGTTCAAGCTCTCCGTCTCCATCCCCGACGACTTGGAATGGCTCGGCAGGCTCAAGGCCTACGAGGCCGCCCGCGGCGAGCCGTTCGACGCCCAGACATCAGACGACCATCCACGAGAGGACCTCCGGTGATTGACCAGACCCTGCCCAACGCGCGGCGCACGAGCACCCGCATGCTGTCGATCGTCGCCCTCGGACTGAGCCTGGCCCTCGCGCATTCGTGCGGATCCGAACGCTCCAGCACGTCCGACAACGTGGCGGTGGCCCTCGACCAGACGTCGTCCCCCGCCGGAGTCGATCAGATCCCGCAGGACAAGATGCGCGTCCTCAAGGAGACGCCGTTCGAGCGCGCATGGGATCTCGAGCTGCACGAGCGCGTGCACATGACCTGGATCAGCCCCAACGTCCCCGAACTGGTGTTCTTCCAGACCGAGGACTCGAAATCGATCCACGCCGTCGATACCATGAGCGGCGCGACGCGCTGGGTGAGCCAGCCGCTGCCCAAGCCGATCATGACCGCGCACCAGCCCCACGTGTCGCGCGTCAAGGTGAACACCGACCAGGGCGAGCGCTACAACGACGATCGCCTGTACGTGATCTCGGACGACATCCTGTTCTGCTTCGACGCGATCGGCGGCCAGCTGATCTGGCGTTACACCCTCCCCTTCTCGCCCGCAACCGGCGCGCTCGCGCTGGGCAACGAAAGCAACCTGCGGGTCTACATCGGCGATTGGGCCGGCCACGTCCGCGTCACCACCGTCCATCCCGAGAAGCGCTTCGCGCACGAGGTCTGGCAGTGGAACGTCCAGCATTCGCTCTCGGCGATGCCGGTCGACCGCGAGGAACTGGTCTACGTCGGCGACCACGGCGGCAACATGCACTGCTTCGGTCTCGACCGTGAGCTCAAGTGGTCCTTCGCCGCGGGCTCCTCGATCCCCGGCGCCGCGGTCGTGCGCGAGCGCTCGCTGTACTTCGGCAACGAGGACAACGTGTTCTACGCGCTCAACCGCCTGACCGGCGAGCAGCTCGGCCAGGTCAACCTGAATGGTCCGGTGACGCGCCAGCCCTTCCTGTTCCGGGATGACCCCAAACGTGTATACACCTGGGTCTCGAGCTCCAATCGCCGCGTCGGCGGCATCTATGCCATCCGCTCGGTGCCCGACACCATCTTCTTCGAGAACGACTCGGCCGACCACCCCCACCGGCCGCTCGAGGTCGTACGCCTGGCGCAAGACTGGCATTTCCCCGGCGTCACGCGCCTGGTCTCTTCGACCCCGCAGCATCTCTACATGACCTATCCCGACAGCACCATCGTGCTCGCCATCAGGCGCGACGACGGTTCGCTCGACTGGGCCTGGGACAGCGCCGAGGAGCGCGCCGGCGGCAAGCGTGGCCCGCGCGTCACCATGATCACCGAATACCAGGATCCGACCGACCTCAACCGCGGAATCTACACCTGCGACGACAGCGGCCGTGTGATCTCGTATCGCTTCTTCGGTTTCGTCCCGCACACCGACAATTCCCGTGTCGCGGACAAGTCGCAGAAGGAAGCCCTGCAGATGCCCAAGAGCCGCAAGGCCAAAGCGGATGCGGGAGCTGCTCCAGCCAAGGAATGACCTGGCAGGCTGTTGAAAAACAACAGCCTGCTAGCGTCGAAAAAACCCCGGCGCGACCTGCGGTCGCTATTTTGCCGGGGTTCCTTCAACTTCGACTTTTTGTCCAGGGGGCAAAATGCCCCCTTCAACCCCCAGCAGGCTGTCAACAGCCTGCTAGGAGCCGGCATCCTCTCGCCGGCCCGCGTCAGCGCCCGACGTCTCCGCGCGACCAGCGACCGGTCCCATCCAGGCCCCGACTGCGCAGCGCGGTCTGGACATCCTGCACGGACGTGACCAGCACCTCGTCATAACCGCAGCGCCTGGCGCCTGCGACGTTGTCGGGGTGGTCGTCGAAGAACAGCAGTTCGGTGGGATCCGCGCCGAGCTCCGTCGCGACGCGCATGAAGGCGGCCTCGTCCGGCTTGCGGCAGCCCATGTCGCTGGAGACGAACACGCGATCGAACAGCGCCATGGTCCCGGCGTAGAGCTCGGACCAGCGCCGCTTGTGCACCTCGTTGGTATTGGTGAAGCAAGCGATCGTGATGCGCCCGGACAGCGAGCGCAGGACCGGCTCGATCCCCGGGACGAGGCCTCCGAAGATCGCGTTCCATCCCTGCTCGAAATCGGTCGAGGACAATCCGATCCCGAGGGTGTCGCAGATGTGCCGATGGTACTCTGCCGGCGCCATCTCGCCGCGCTCGAATCTTCGATACGCCTCATCGACAGAAAATCGCGGCGCGATGTCGGCGAGGGGCACGCCGGAGGCACGGCTCCAGGCTCGCAGCACGCGAGCGAAATCGACGTCTAAGACGACGTTGCCGAGATCGAAGACGATGGCGCGCGGTCCGCCGTCTGTACGCCGACGACCGTTCTCGCCGCCTCCAGCCATCAGATCTGATGCACCTTGATGGTGTTCGCGCCCGCGGACGAGATCCCGCAGATCACCACCACCGTGTCGCCGTCGTTGAAGACGCCGTGGCGCATGCACTCCTCGACGCTCGACTCGAGCTGGTCGTTGATGTCCTCCTTGTAGGGGATCAGCAACGGAACGATGCCCCAGAATAGGCTCATGCGCCGCCACGTGGCCTCTTCGTAGCACAACGCGACCATCGGCACGTCGCCACGGCGCTTGGACAGGAGCAGCGCCTTGTCGGTATTGTGCGAGAAGATCATGATGCCGTTTGCCGACAGCTCGCGCGAGAGGTAGTCGGCTGCGCCGCTGATCGCCATGTCGTAATGCTGGAAGGTCTTGCCGTCGCTCTCGAGGATGAGCTTGGGCATGTACGCGCTCTTCTCGGCCTCGATGGCGATGCGCAGCATCTCGGCGACGGCCTCGACCGGGTATTTGCCGTAAGCGGTCTCGCCCGAGAGCATCACCGCGTCGGACCCATCGAAGATGGCGTTGGCGACGTCTGAAGATTCCGCGCGCGTCGGGATGGGATTCTCGATCATGCTTTCGAGCATCTGCGTGGCGGTGATCACCAGCTTGCCCACGCGGTTGGCGCTGGCGATCAGTTCCTTCTGCACCACCGGCAGACGTTGAGTCGAGATCTCGATGCCGAGGTCGCCACGCGCGACCATGATGCCGTCGGCCTCGGCGAGGATCTCGTCGATGTGCTCCACCGCTTCGGGCTTCTCGATCTTGGCGATGATGGGGATCGAGCGTCCGGTTTCGGCGATGCGGTTCTTGATGTTGCGCACGTCGCGCGCAGTGCGCACGAAGCTGACGGCGATATAGTCGACCTCGTTGGCGATCGCCCACGCGAGGTCGTTCTTGTCCTTGTCGCTCAACGAGGGCGCGCTGACCTTGACCCCGGGCAGGTTGATGCCCTTGTTGTTCTTGAGGATGCCGCCGACCACCACCGTGCAGTGGATGTCGTCGCCGACGATATCGTCGACCTGCAGGCGCATGCGTCCGTCGTCGACCAGCAGGATGTTCCCCGGGACGACGTCCTTGGCCAAACCGGAATAGGTCGTCCCGACGCGCTCGGCGGTGCCCTCGGCGCAGGCACCGACGGTGATGATGGTCTTCATCCCCGGAGTCCAGGGCACGGGCGTGCCATCCTTCAACCGGCCGGTGCGGATCTTCGGGCCCTGGAGGTCGGCCAGCACTGCGACAGGCCGTTCGAGCTCCTTGCTGATGCGGCGCACCATCTGCATGCGCGCCAGGTGGTCGGCGTGCTCGCCGTGGCTCATGTTCAGGCGCGCGACGTTCATGCCCGCATGGAACATCCCGCGCAGGATGTTCTCATCGGTCGACGCCGGACCGATGGTCGCGACCACCTTGGTCATCTTGCGCGCGCGCTTGGTCAGCTGCGCCGTGCCGCCAGGCCCAGACTGCACGCCGGAATTGAGGAAGAAGCTCGTCTTATGCTCGGTGGTCATGTGTTCCCGGAATTTACGGACGAGGGCCTGCGAGCCACGGATAAGATCATTTTGCTCAGGGGCTATCGCGAGCTGTTTGTGCAGGGGCTGTCGCCCCTACGGCCCGTGGACGGGCCTACCCCCGGGCTTTGTCGCGGGCTGTTTGTGCAGGGGCTGTCGCCCCTACGGCACGCGAGCGTGCCTACCCCCGGGCTTTGTCGCGGCTCGATCAGGACTGCGAGGCAGTCCTGATCGTGGCGGCATCGGCTGCGCCGATTGCATGCCGCCAGCGCCGCTCGGCGCCCGAGGAGAAGAGAGGGATCCACCAACCGCCATCCACCATCCACCAACCACCAACCACCAACCACCAACCACCTCCACTCCCGCTAGCTGCACCTTGTCCGACCCGACCCTGGGTGACGATCGGCAGCATGAGCTACGATGCCGCTGCTGTCGCGCTGGGTGATGCCGCCTCCATCGTCATCACCACGCACATCAATCCCGATGGCGATGGGATCGGGTCCGGGCTCGCGCTGCTGTTGGCGCTGGCGAAGCCTGGTAAACGCGTGCGCTTCCTGTGCCCGAGCACGGTCGCCTCGCTCTACGGCTTCCTGCCGCGCTTCGCCGAGCTCAGGCCGATCCTCGACGAGGCACAGGCCGCGGCCGAAGATCCATGCGACGTGATGATCAGCTGCGATGCCGGTGATCTGCAGCGCCTGGGGGCGGTGACGAAGGTGCGCCATGGCCGGCTCATCAATCTCGACCACCACGTCACCAACACCCGCTTCGGCCACATCAATCTCGTCGATGAGGCGGCCGAATCGAGCGGTGTCGTGGTCGAGAAGCTCCTGCGACGCCTGGGCGTTCCGCTCGACCGCGCCATCGCCGAATGCCTCTACACCACCATCGTCTTCGATACCGGCCGCTTCATGCATTCGAATACCACCGCACACACCTTCCGCTGGACCGCCGAGCTGCTCGAGACCGGGATCGATGCGTCAGAGATCAACCGACGCCTGACCTACACCAAGTCGCCGAAGGACCTCGCCATCGTGAAGCTCGCGCTCGAGCACCTGGCGATCGACGACGATCCGCGCCTGGCCGGCATCGTGCTCACGGCTGCGGCCATCGCCGCGGTCGGTGAGCCCGAGGACTGGGGCGACCTGGTCGAGATCCCGCGCTCACTCGCCGGAAACCGCGTCGCCTACCTGATGCGCGAGGCCAAGGACGGGAAGAGCGTGCGCGTCAGCCTGCGTTCCAATCCCCCGATCGAGGTCGGCGCCGTCGCGCAGGCCTTCGGCGGCGGCGGACACGCGTATGCGGCGGGCTGCACCGTGGTGAAGCCCCTCGCCGAAGCGGTCGCCGAGGTGCGCGCGCGCCTGCGCAAGCAACTCGCCTGATCGAGGCCTCGACCGCCAGGTCGTGCAGGCGCCAAGACCATCGGACACGGTTGCTGGCCGCCTCTCCCCTGCCCTTCCAGGAATCTTGGTATCCCTGGATCTTCGACGTCCTGGCGTATTGGCGGTTCCTCTCCTCCCGTCATCGTCATAAGCTCGGGGCATGCCGGCGACCGTTCCACCGGACCACCTGCCGATCCGCATCACCTCGCTGTACTACAAGGAGGCTGACCGCAGCTACTATTTCGGTCCGCATGCGCACAGCGTGCACCAGTGGTACGTGTGCCTGCATGGGGGCATGACCATCACGCTCGACGGCCGGCGCATCGATCTCGGCGCCGAGCAGTCGCTGCTGGTGAAGCCGGGGACGATGCGCGAGCCGCGCTGCCATCGCAAGGCTCCGGGGTACATGGTGGCGATGTTCACCTGCGTGGCGCTCGACGTGGCTCCGATCGCGGAACGGCCCCTCGACCTGCCGCACGACCTGCGCGACGACCTTCTCGCCCTGGTCGAGGAGCTGCGCGCGCCCAAGGGTGCCGAATCGTCGTACCTCACTGGCGTGCTGCTGACCCGCCTCCTGATCGGGCACAAACGCGCGGCGCTGGCGACCAAACCGCAGCTGTCCGGGCTGAATGCCCGCGGCCATCAGGAGGTGGTCGGCCACGCCGAGGCGTTCATGCAGCGCAACCTGTTCCGCCCCCTCGCGCGGGGGGAGATCGCGCGCGCGGTGAACCTCTCCGAGCCGCATCTGGCACGATTGTTCAAGGCCCTGCGCGGAAAGACCATCCTCGAACGACTCACCGAAATGCGCATCGACCAAGCGAAGGCGCTGCTGCGCGAAAGCAACCTCTCGGTCACGCGGATCTCCGGAGAGGTCGGCATAAGTTCTTTTAGTCACTTCGCTAAGATCTTCAGGAAGGCAGTAGGCGCGGCGCCATCGGACTATCGGCGCTCTGGCGGCCGCGTCTACGGCTGATCGGATCGAGCACATACTGGATCGCTGGCTGCTAGCCAAGGCGACGCCCTTTCCCTATGCTTTCGCGCATGGTCAGCACCCGCCTTCCCGTGCGCGCCGCCATCATCGGCTGCGGTGTCATCGGACCCACCCACGCGAAGGCCCTGTCGCTCGATGGGCGCGCTGGATTCGTGCTCGCATGCGACGTCGATCCGGCGGCTGCGGCCAGGTTGGGCGCGCCGCGCACCTCGGCCGATTGGCGCGACGCGCTCGATCCCTCGATCGATCTGGTGTGCGTGTGCACGCCGCACCACCTGCATGCCGAGCAGGTGGTCGCCGCGCTCGCCGCCGGCAAGCATGTGCTGTGCGAGAAACCGCTGGCCACGACTCCCGACGACGTGCGACGCATGGTCGACGCGTCCGCGCTGGCCGAGAAGCGCGGCGTGGTCGCCAGCGGCGTGTTCCAGCATCGCTTCTCGCCGCTGGTCCGACGCCTGCACGAGCTGGTCCGCGGTGGCGACTTCGGCGCGGTCCACAGCGGCGATATGACGGTGCGCTGCAAGCGCACCGAAGCCTATTACGCCAGCGGCCCCTGGCGCGGCAAGTGGGCGGGCGAGGGCGGCGGCCTGATGATCAATCAGGCGATCCACACCCTCGACCTGATGAATTGGTTCTGCGGCCGCGTGGTGTCGGTCGCGGGAACGGTCGAGCGGCGCAAGGTCCGCACCATCGAGGTCGAGGACTGGGCCGAGGCCACCGTGCGTTACGCACCCGAGCACGGTTCGTCGGGTGCGGTCGGCACGCTGCGCGCCGAGAATGATCTCGCGACCGACTGGCAGAACACGGTCACGATCCGCCTCGCCCACGGCTCATTCACCATAGGCAACGGCAACCGCCTGACCCACATCGAGCATCCGAGCGCCGCGCTGTGCGCCGAGCTGCGCGCCTTCGACCAGATCCATCTCGACGGCTGCAAGCTGCCGGGCAAGGAATGCTACGGCGACCACCACGCGCTGCAGGTCCAGGACGTGCTTGGGGCGATCGTCGGCGGCCGCGCCCCCTTCGTCCGCCTGGCGGATGCGGCGCAATCCGCGCAGACCGTGCTGGCGCTCTACCACAGCGCCGCCACCGGCGGCGCTGTGGTGACGCTCACGGCGCCGGGATTCCGCCGCCCGACGCTCGCCCTCGCATCGGCCGCCGCATTCGCGGAGCAGGCTTGACCGCTCCGCGCTGGCCGTCGCCGCAGCATCGGCCACCATCGTCTCCGACCTCCATCAACAGCTCCAGCAAGGAATCGTCATGACCACTCCCGCGCATGTCCGCATCGGCGTCATCGGCGTCGGCACCATGGGTTCGCACCACGTCGAGCTGCTCCTGAACAAGAAGGTGCCACGCGCGGATCTGCAGGCCGTGTGCGACGTCGACCCGGAGCGCATCGCGAAATACTCGACCGTCCGCGCCTTCACCGACAGCCGCCAGCTGATCCGCTCGGGCCTGGTCGACGCGGTCATCGTCGCTACCCCGCACTTCGACCACACCACCATCGGCATCGACGCGCTCGAGAACGGGCTGCACCTCCTGACCGAGAAGCCGATCTCGGTGCACAAGGCCGACTGCGAGAAGCTGATCGACGCCTACAAGAAACGCCCGAAGAAGTCCCAGCTCTTCGGCGCCGTCTTCCAGGTGCGCACCGAGCCCGCGTTCATCAAGGTGCACCAGCTGATCCAGTCGGGCGAGCTCGGAGAGATCCGCCGCATCAACTGGATCCAGACCGACTACTACCGCACCGAAGCCTACTACGCGTCGGGCGGCTGGCGCGCGACCTGGCGCGGCGAAGGCGGCGGCGTGCTGACCAACCAGTGCCCGCACACCCTGGACCTGATGCAGTGGCTGTTCGGCCTGCCGAGCAAGGTGCGCGCCTTCTGCGGCATGGGCCGCTGGCACAACATCGAGGTCGAGGACCAGGTCTCGGCGTACCTCGAGTACCCCAATGGCGCGACCGGCGTGTTCGTCGCCACCACCGGCGAGGCCCCCGGCACCAACCGCCTCGAGATCGCGGCCGAGAACGGCAAGGTGGTGGTCGAGAACGGCAAGATCACCTGGACCAAGAACGTGATGCCGATGACGGAGTTCTCGAAGACCACGACCGAGCGCTTCGCGCGTCCGGAGGTGTGGAACATCGACATCCCGGCGCACGGCGAGGCCCTGCGCCACCTCGGCATCATCCAGAACTTCTGCGATGCCGTCCTCGACGGCAAGCCGCTGATCGCCCCCGCCGTCGAAGGCATCCACTCGGTCGAGCTGGGCAATGCGATGGTGCTGTCCTCCATCCTCGACAAGACGCTCGAACTGCCCTTGGACAGCGCGATGGTCGAGAAGCAGTACCAGAAGCTGATCCGCGAATCGAAGTTCGAGAAGAAGAAGGTCGCCAAGGTCGCCAAGGCCGCCGGCGGCGACTTCGAGAAATCCATCCACCGCTGACGCACCAGCGCGGCCTGTCCGAAAGCCCTCGATGCACGCCTCCCAGATCGCGCTGCAGCTCTACACGCTGCGCGACCGCTGCGCCACCGCCGCCGATCTCGCGACCACCATCGCGCGGGTGAGGAAGATCGGCTATACGGCGGTGCAGATCAGTGGCGTCGGCCCGATCCCGGAGACCGAGATCGTGCGCATCTGCCGCGGCGAGGGCGTGGCCATCTGCGCCACGCATGAACCGGGGAAGACCATCGTCGAGGAGCCGCAGAAGGTCATCGACCGTCTCGGCGCGCTGGGATGCCGGCACACCGCGTATCCGCACCCGCACATCAAGCCGACCACCCTCGACGAGGCGCTGGCGATCGCCGCGCAGCTCGACCGCGCCGGCGAGGCCCTGCGCAAGGCCGGCATGGTCCTGACCTACCACAACCACGCGCTCGAATTCCGAAAGTTCGGCGGGCGCACCTGGCTCGACATCCTCTACTCGGAGACCGATCCACGGAACCTGCAAGGCGAGATCGACACCTACTGGGTGCAGACCGGCGGCGGCGATCCGGTGGCGTGGTGCCGGCGGCTCTACCGCCGGCTGCCGCTCCTGCACCTCAAGGACTACGGCATCGACGATCAGAACAAGCCGACGATGATGGAGATCGGCAACGGCGTGCTCGACTGGCCGGCGATCATCTCGGCCGCGGACGACGCCGGCACCGAGTGGTTCATCGTCGAGCAGGACATCTGTCCCGCTGATCCCTTCGACTCGATCACGCAGAGCCTCCGCTTCCTGGCCCAGCTGGCGAGCGAGCGCCGCGGCACGCCTGCCGCCGCGCCAGTCCCCACCCGATAGAGGTCGCCATGTACTTCACCGGATTCGCCGACGAGGCCGCCCACTCCATCGATGGCCAGATCCGCGCCACCAAGGAACTGGGCTGGCGATGGATCGAGTCGCGCAAGATCGACGGCGCCAACATCCACGATATCCCCGACCAGGCCTTCGACGCGGTGTGCGCCAAGCTCGAGGCCGCGGGCGTGGGCATCAACTGCTTCGGCTCGGCGATCGCGAACTGGGGCAAGAAGATCGATGAGCCCAACGAGCCGTCGATGGCCGAGGCCAAGCGCGCCATCCCGCGCATGCGCCGCCTGGGCACCAAGCTGATCCGCGTCATGAGCTACGCCGTTCTGCCAGGGAAGCCCGCCCACGAGCAGATGGAGGACGAGCGCTTCCGCCGCCTGCGCGACCTGACCGCGCTGTTCCTCGACGCCGGCATCCAGCCGGTGCACGAGAATTGCATGAATTACGGCGGCATGGGCTGGCGGTACTCGCTGCGCATCGTCGAACGCGTGCCCGGACTCAAGCTGGTGTTCGACACCGGCAACTGCGTGCACAGCGACGACGTCGACGCTGCCGCGAGCGCGGATGGCAAGCGGCCGCGCCAATCGTCATGGGACTTCTACACCAACGTGCGCGAGCACATCGCCTACATGCACATCAAGGACGCGCGCTGGGACGCGGCCGCGGGAGCCGGCATCCATACCTTCCCGGGCGAGGGCCAGGCCGACGTGAAGCGCATCGTCGCTGATCTGCTCGCGCGCGGCTATGACGGCGGATTCTCGATGGAGCCCCACCTGGCCGTCGTCCACCACGACCCGACGCTGAGCTCGCCGGAATCGATCATGTACGCCAACTATGTGGAATACGGCCGCCGCTTCATGCGCCTGGTCGAAGAGGCTGTTAGTGCAGGGGCTGGCGCCCCTACGGCACGGAACGTGCCTACCCCCGGGCTTTGTCGCGGCTCGATCACTTCGGCTTCGCCTCCGTAATCGTGGCGGCATCGGCTGCGCCGATTGTATGCCTGTTTGTGCAGGGGCTGTCGCCCCTACGGCCCGTGCCGGGCCTACCCCCGGGCTTTGTCGCGGCTCGATGTCGTCGGGAACCTCCGACATCGTAGCGGCATCGGCTGCGCCGATTATATGCCGCCACCGCCGCTCGGCGCCCGAGCTTTTTGTGCAGGGCTGTCGCCCCTACGGTGCCTGAGAGGCGCCTACCCCCGGGCTTTGTCGCGGCTCGTTTTCAGCGGTAAGCCGCTGAAAACGTGGCGGCATTGCCTGCGGCGATTGTATGCCTGTTTGTGCAGGGGCTGTCGCCCCTACGGCGCCTGAGAGGCGCCTACCCCCGGGCTTTGTCGCGGCTCGATGTCGTCGGGAACCTCCGACATCGTGGCGGCATCGGCTGCGCCGATTATATGCCGCCACCGCCGCTCGGCGCCCGAGGAGAACCGAGAACCATCTGCCATTCACCACGCGCCTGCTCCTCCTGGCCTAGGGCCACCCCTGCTCCCCAATTGCCGGCTGGGTCGGACACGGTAACACCCGCGCTACACTTGCCGTGGGGTCCGATGAGCCATCTGCTGAAATCCCTCTGTCCGCCGCTGGGCGCGCTGCTCCTGGCGTGGCTGCTCATTCCTGCGACAGCCGGCGCGGCCGAGCCGCCGGCCATCGATTCGGGCGATACCGCCTGGGTGCTGGTGGCCACGGCCTTGGTCCTGTTCATGACCATCCCGGGACTGTCGCTGCTGTATGCGGGCATGGTCCGGGCGAAGAACGCACTGTCGATCTTCATGCAGTGCTTCGCCATCACCAGTCTGGTGACCGTGCTGTGGATGGCCTACGGCTACAGCCTGGCCTTCGATACGACCGGCCAGAGCGAAGGCCAGATCACCCTGCATTCGTTCATCGGCTCGTTCAGCAAGGCCTTCCTCGCCGGAGTCACGCCGACCAGCGCCGTCGGCACCATCCCCGAATCGGTATTCATCTGCTTCCAGCTCACCTTCGCGATCATCACGCCCGCGCTGATCATCAGCGCGTTCGCCGAACGCGTGAAGTTCTCGGCGATCATGATCTTCACGGCCATCTGGCTGACCGTGGTCTACCTGCCGATCTGCCACATGACGTGGTCTGGGCCCGGCGCGCTGTTCGTCGATTTCGGCGTCTTCGATTTCGCCGGCGGCTGCGTGGTCGAGACCTGCTCGGGAGTGTCCGGACTGGTCGCGGCCCTGGTGGTCGGGCGGCGCATGGGATATCCGCACACGCCGATGCTGCCGCATTCGGTGGCGCTCGCGGTGGTCGGTGGCGGCATGCTGTGGGTCGGCTGGTTCGGCTTCAACGCGGGCAGTGCGGTGTCGGCCGGCGGCAAGGCGGGCATGGCGATGCTCACCACCCATGTCGCCTCGGCGGTCGCGGCGTGCGTGTGGATGGGCATCGAGTGGATCCGCTTCGGCAAGCCGAGCGCGCTCGGCATCGTCACCGGTTCGCTCGCGGGACTCGTCGCCATCACGCCCGCCTGCGGCTACGTCGAGCTGCCGGGGGCGATGGCGATCGGCGCCAGCGCCTGCGTGGCCTGCTACCTGTTCGTCTCGGTGCTCAAGCGCCGCTTCGGCTACGATGACACCCTGGACGTGTTCGGGGTGCACGGCATCGGCGGCATCGTCGGCACCATCCTGCTCGCCTGCTTCGCCACCGAGGCGATGGTCGGCAAGCCCGTGGACATGGCCGCGCAGCTGTGGGCCCAGACCAAGTCGGTGGCGATCACCATCGCATGGGCCGCTGCGGGCACCTTCATCGTGATCAAACTCATCGACCTCACCATGGGCCTGCGCGTGCCTCCGCATGTCGAGGCAGCGGGCGTCGACCTCGACCAGCACAACGAGGTCGCGTACAGCCTCGAAGAGCGCGTCTGATCACGCCGGACGGGGTGGCGTTCGGCGTTCGCTCTGCCGACGCTCCGGCTTGGAGTCCCCTTCCGCCACGCTAGACCACCATCATGCCCGACTGGCTCCATCAGCTGTATTCCGAAGAAGGCATCCAACGCCTGATCTACGCCTTCGGGCTGGTCGCCATCATTGGCATCGTCTTCGCCGAGACCGGCCTCCTGATCGGGTTCTTCCTGCCGGGCGACAGCCTGCTGTTCATCGGCGGGGTGCTGTGCGCAATCAACTTGCTCGATCCTGGCCAGCCGCCGCCGCTGGCTTACTGGACCATGACCCTCTCGCTGTGCGTCGCCGCGATCGCCGGCGATTGGCTGAACTTCTGGATGGGGAAATGGACCGGATCGCGGATATGGGAACGGCGCGACGGTCGGTTCTTCAAGCGCCGCTATCTGCTCGAAGCCAAGCGCTTCTACGAGCACCACGGCGGAATCTCCCTGGCCCTGGCCCGGTTCATCCCCATCGCCCGCACCTTCGTGCCGTTCGCCGCCGGCATGTCGCGCATGCCGTTCCGCTCGTTCATGTTCTGGAACATCGGCGGCGCGGTGACCTGGGTGTTCGCGGTGGTCAGCGCCGGCTATTTCTTCGGTCAGGTGCCGTTCGTGCGCAAGCACCTCGAGCTGATCATCCTGTCCATCGTCTTCATCTCCGTGCTGCCGGTAGCGGTGGCGGCCTTCAAGCGCTGGCGCTCGGGTCCGCCCGCGGAGCTCGCCGAGGACGCGGCCGCCGCCGCGGCCGCCGGGCAGCGCACGGCACCTCCACCCTGATTCCAGACCCATTGCAGCCGGCCATGGCCCCTGGACACGACCGGTGACAGCGGAACATGGCTGCATGGCCGAGCCCGAGCTGTCATTCGCCGACGTGTCGTTCTCGTACCGCGGCGATTGGCTGAATCGCATCCATGCCCTCACGACGGTCTCGCTGTTGGTGCCGCAGGCGAGCGCCTTCGGTTTCCTCGGCGCCAACGGGGCGGGAAAATCCACCAGCATCAAACTGCTGATGGGCTTGTTGCACGGGCACCGCGGCGACATCCGGCTGTTCGGCCAGCCCCTGGGAGACCACCGCGCGCGCGCGCGACTGGGCTATCTGCCCGAGCAGCCGTACTTCTACGACAACCTGGCGGTCGGCGAATACCTGGTGTATCTCGCCAAGCTCTCGGGGATGTCGGCGGCCGACATCCCTGCCGCATGCGATCGCGTGTATCAGCTCCTCGATCTGGGGGACCTGCGGACGCGCAAGCTCAAGAGCTTCTCAAAGGGCATGCGCCAGCGCTTCGGACTGGCGCAGGCGATCGTGCATCGACCCGACCTGCTGGTGCTCGACGAGCCGTTTTCGGGCCTGGATCCCCTGTGGCGTGCGCGCTTCAAGCAGGTGATGGCGCTCGAGCGCGCACGCGGCGCGACGCTGTTCTTCTCGAGCCACATCCTCAGCGACGTCGAAGATCTCTGCGACCATTACGCGGTGATCGACCATGGCCGCGTGCTCGAGCAGGGACGGCTCGCCGACCTGATGGGCAGCTCGCCCATCGAGCTCACCGGCTCGGGTCCCAAGCCCGCAGGCGCCGAAGACCTGCCCGACGGCACCTGGCGCGTGCTGTTCGCTGAAAGCGAACGCGCCGAGCGCCTCGCGCACCTGCCAGCAGGAGCGCAGATCCTGCGCCTCGATCGCCAACGCATCGCGCTCGAAGATTGGTTCGTCGCCCGGGTGCGCGCCTTCCACGGCGCCGGAGCAGCGTTGCCGACCGGCGCGCGCACGGGAGGCGCGTCGTGATCCGCACCATCGCCGGCGCCACCTTCCGCGAAGCCACGCGGTCGCGATCGTTCGTCCTGCTGCTGGCACTGTACGCGTTGGCGGTGCTGTTGTCTCGGGTCGGCGGCTGGATCAGCGGTACCGACGGCTCGACCATCACCGCCAACCTGGTCATGAGCCTGCAGAGCGTCTTCGGAGTGCTGGTCGCGGTGGCGACGGGCACCGCGCTGGTGCAGAGCGAGATCCAGCAGAAGACGCTCTATACCGTGCTGTCGCGGCCGCTGCCGCGCTGGAAGTTCGTGGTCGGGAAATTCCTCGGACTGGCGGCGGCGCTGGTGTGCGGCCAGGCGGCGATGCTCGCGCTCGGCATCGCCTATCTGTGGATCACGGGAGCACCGGTAACCGGCTGGCTGGCGGTTGCGGGCGCGCTCACCGCCATGGAGGTGCTGGTGATGGCCGCGGTCAGCCTGTGCTGGACCGCCCTATCGAGCCCATTGCTGGCGACCGTGCTCTGCCTTGCGACCTATGCGCTGGGACACGCCGTCGGATCGCTTCCCGGTCTGATGTACCACCTCAAGGGCTTCCAGCGCCCGTTGTGCGTCGCATTCGCGAGCCTGGTGCCGGACCTGTCGCGCTTCTCGTACCGCGATGAAGCGGTGCACGCGCTGCCGATCGCCCTCGGCGAGATCGTCATCCGCTTGGCCTACGGAGCGTGCTGGATCGCGCTGCTGGTGATGATCACCGTGATCGTGGTCCGGCGGAAGCAGCTGTGATGCGCCGCGTGCGCCAGCTCGCGCCCTGGGCCGCATCCGCAGCGCTGATCACCGGACTGGTGGCGTGGAACGCCAGCCGCTTCGATCCCGACGCCTTCGCGATCCGCACCAAGGACCTGTCGTTCCTGCCCACTCCCGCGATGGCGCGGATGCTGTCGCTCGGCCAGGCCGGCGCGGTTTCGAAACTGCGCTGGATCGACAGTTTCGCGTATTTCGAACTCCAGCTCGAACGCCGTGACGACCACGTCGCGGGCGGAGGAAAGGGATTCGACCGCCTCTACGACATCCTGACCACGCTCGATCCGCACTACGAACCATTCTATCTGCACGCAGCCTTCAACATCGGCGCGGTCATGAACCGCCACGACAAGGCGCTCGGTTTCGTGCTGCGCGGCCTGCTCTCGCTCCCGCACGCGACTGCGTTGTGGCGCCAGGCAGCGGTCGAATTGCATACCACCTACCGCTACGAGGAGCTGCACCCCGAGCTGATGACCGCCTTCCTGCAGCAATGGGCGGATGCGGAGCTGACGCAAAATGACAAGCGGGTGGTGTGGGAATGGAGCCTCGCGATGTCGCGACGCTCCTACCGCGGACTCGAACAGCTCCCCTATTGGCAGGAACAGCTTGCGCACCTCGAGCCCGGAAGCACCTCGGCCACCTACGTCGAGCAGGCGATGCGCGAGCAGCTGGTGCGTTTCTGCCTCGCCGAACTGCAGGCGCTCTCGGATTCCTACCGCACGCGCCATGGCGAGGCCCCCGCGCGGTTGGAGCAGCTGCTGGAGCCGGCGGGCTTGGCGGATCGCTATCCCATCGCGATACCCGGGCTCGCTCCTTTCAAAATGCTCGATCGGCGGATCGCCTTGCGCTGCGATCCCTACGGCTTCCCGTTCGAGCTCGCGCATGGCCAGATCATCAGTCCCGGCTTCGAGCGCTACAAGGCGAACCGCCGGCTGTCGGGCACCAACAACCAGCTCGCCTCCATCGCCAGCGCATCGGGACGGTGGCCGCAGACCGTCGACGCGGCGCGCTCCGCCGGCGTCACGCTGCCCACGCTGCCACCGGGTGGCAGCTATACTCTCGACGACCAGACGCTGGAGATCGCGTGGACGGATCCGCCCGAGGCTCCGTGGCCGCTCGGCCGGCGCTGAGGTCCGCTAGCAGGCTGCGCAAAAACGCAGCCTGCTAGCGATCACGAAAACCCGGCGCGACCTGCGGTCGCTATTTTGCCGGGTTTTCGTGATCTCCTACTTTCTACATGAGGGGGCAGACGCCCCCTCAGACTCCCCGCAGGGCGCTTTCCGCACCCTGCTAGTCGGTGAACACCAGAGTTCCGAAGTTCGGCGGATCGTGGAAGGTACGGCCCGAGACTGGCGACCACAGCCAATGCGTCGCCGGGCGCTTGTCGTAATCGATGCGGTAGAAATTCGCCCGCCAACGCGTGCCCACCTTGGGAGGGCAATTGCCGATCTCGCGCATGAGGCGGAACGGGATGAAGCACTCTGCGCTCCAGCCGTCGACGCGCGCCATCGACGCGTGTCCGCCGCCGCGCACCGCGGTCGCTCGCCGGCATTTGCGCTTGTCGTCGTAACGCCAGGGCGCCCAGCCGTGGAAGCGCCCACGACAATTGGGGATGAGCAAGGCCAGCTCTGCGCCCAGCGGGGAGACCTGGTATTCGAAATACAGCGACTTCGTCGCGTCCGGTTGGATGAAGACCTCGGCGACGTCCTCTTCCCACAGTCTGCCGTTGTCGGGCTGCTGCGTGCAGGTCAGCTGCCGGTCGACGAAATCCCACAGGACGTAGATGCCCTTCTTCGACCACACGGTCTTGAAGCGGCTCTTATAGGCGACCTTCGCCCGCCAGATGCGCCGCATCGGCTGCCAGTCCATGCGCTTCCACGCTTTGGACGTCCCATCGCCCGTGATGGTGAAATCGTCGACCTTGGGGACCGCGAGCTCTCTCTTCATGGTGCGTACGATGGCACGCGCCGCGGCGATTCAACCGGGCTCCGCCCCATCAGCCTCACAGATCACCACCACGGGATTCCCTGGCGGCGCTGCGATGCGGGTCGGGCGCGCTGCGCCTGGGAAGGCGGCGCATCGGCCTGAGCTGATGTGCAGGGGCGCAGCCCCTACGGCCCCTGCGGGCCTACCCCCGGGCTTTGTCGCGGCACGATGTCGTCGGAAGCCTCCGACATCGTGGCGGCATCGCTACGCGATTGTATGCCGCCAACGCAGCTCGGCGCCCGACTGGTTGTGCAGGGGCCACGCCCCTGGCCCGGCACGATTACCTTCGAGTGAACTCAGCGCCGATGCAGCTTGAAGGCCAGGTGATGCCGGAAGGCGGGCATCGACAGCCTCAGCTCGCCACCAGGGTGCTCGATCGGTGCGCTGGCGATCTCGACTCCGCGGTCGGCGTCCCACCAACTGACGGTCATCGGCCCGGTGGCGACCGACCCCAATGCGATGGTGGCGCCGGAGAAGGTCTCGTCGCTCAGTCCCGAGCGGCCCCATTCCGGATCCAGGACGTAGCCGAGGATGTTCCCCGGTTTGCGCCAGGCGCGGCACCATAGTTCCTTCCCATTGCCGGTGGCGACGTACCGCACCGAGACCGCCTTCGCACCGCGCGGGTCCTCGCCGACGATGAAGCGGCCGATGGCGCCGTACGGTCCCCAATGGTTGCGCTGATCGACCCACTCCCACCACCAGAACACGGGCCCGCCGGCGTGGCCGCTCACCAGGGCGGCGAAGCCGGCGCACGAGACCTCGGCGGCGAGCTGCGGATGCGGCGCGCCGAATTCCGCCCCGCCGTACTCCGACACCAGGATCGGCTTGCCGAAGCGCGCGAGACCGCGCGCGGGGTGCACGGTGCTGTTGACCAGCACCTCGGCGAGCATGTCGCGGCGGAAGTAGGCATCGATGCAGGCGAAATCGATCATCGGCAACGCGACCACCGACAGGTCGGCGCTGAGGTAGTTGTCGGACCAGTGGGTCGTCACCGGGTGATCGTATGGGTCGAGCGCTTGCCAGCGCTCGGCGGCGTGACGATGCCATTCGGTGCTGTTGCTGCCGACCGCGGTCAGGTTGACCTCGCTCCACATCTTCCAGCCCAGGATCGCCGGGTGATCGGCATAGCGCGCCACCACATAGCGGCGATAGCGTTCCTGGATGGCGAGCGCGCGGGGATCGGTGAAGAACTGCGTGGTGTGCTCGATGGGGCCGCCGTGCCGGACGTTGTAGGGGCTGCCCTGCCACTCGCGGTCGGAGGCGCTGGACGCCTGGCCATGGTTGTAGATCACCAGGTTCACGCGGATGCCGTGGGCCAGCGCGTCGTCCAGCACGCGTTCCAGACGCCACGCATTGGGCTGGCTGTAGCGTCCGAGGCCATGGAACCCCGCCCAGCCGGAATTCCATTCCAGCCCGAGGTTCCACGGTGCCATCCACACCTCCGTCGCGTCGATGCCGGCGGCGGCGAAACGGGCGAAGAACTCGTGGTAGGACCAGGTCCCGCGATCAGGGGTGAGCGTGGTCTCGAGCTTGTCGCGCGAGCGCGTGTCGTTGGGCGAGCGCAGGTTCAGGCCGATCGGCCAATACCAGCGGCCAGCGCGGGTGAAGAAGCGGCGGTCGTCGGGATCGACGCGCACGAAACCATCCCATGGCTCTCCGACGACGGCGATCGGCGCCAGTTCGCGCTCGATCGCAGCGCCGGATCCCCAGCGCGCGATCAGGATCACGCGATGGGCGCCGGCGATCCGTGGCCGGTAGCGCACGCTGAAGCGCCCGGATCCATCCGGAGTCACGTCCTCGCGATCTCCGCGATCGGAGGAGCGCATCGGCTCCCACCAGAAGCCAGGAATAACGGATTCCGCACCGTCCGGAGCGATGATCCGGGCCGTGAGATCGAATTCCGCCGGATCGAAGGGATTGGTCGGGAACGGCGTCGGCACGCAGTCGAGCTGCCAGCGGTCACCGGTGGCCACGCTCCCGGGGAAGGCGAGATCGGCCAGGTAGGCCGCGGGGGCGGGCGTCTCGTCGAGCGATCGCACCCGGTACGAGACGTCGACCGCGGAGCCCGGAGTGGCGGAGTAGAAGAACAGGCCGGCCCGATCGACGAGCGCGGCCATCGCCGGAGTCCACGAGCGCATCGAAGGATGGCTCGCGAGGGGCTTGTAGGGATCCAGGATCAGCGGGATGCGGTTCACGCCGATGCTCAGCGGATGCGGATGCAGGGCCTGGAACCACTGCCCGTGCGCGTCGCTCACGAAGGCACCGATACCGACATCGTCGCATCCCGCGGGAACGACGACCGTGGCATCGATGCGGATGCCGTGCGACGCGCCGCCGGACGGCAGCGTGAGCGGCACGATGGTGGTCAGGGGCGCACGCAGCGCCACTCGCGCGGTCGGGGCCTCGACGTCCATGGCCGCAGCGTGCGCATAGCCCGCCGTCAGGAGCAGGAGGATCACGCCTGGATGGAGCGCTCGATGCACCGCTGGTCCGCTCAGAAATTTCCGTCGTCGGCTGCGGCCTGGGCGGTCTGCGGCCGGCCTTCGGCCATCCATTCCAACCGCGCCGGATCGTCTGCGCGCGGGCGGATGGGATCCGCGGCGTTGCGCTCGATGACCACATCGTCGACCAGGGTGCTGTCGCCCCAGACGTAGAAGCAGCAGAGGTCGTGGCGATCGTCGCGCGGCGGGTGGGGATCGGTCCAGGTCAGGATCGGCTCGTCCTCGAGCCTCATCGCGATCGTGCCGCCGATGCGGCTCACCTCGCAGCGCACCCAGCGGTCGGGCGTATTCGGCGTCGGCGCCTCGACGTGCTTCTCGATGTTCCTGCGCTTCTTGACCTGCGCCATGCCACGACCCCACTCGACGAAATAGCCGTCCATGGCGGTGAGTCCATCGGTCGAGAGGAACACGCCGATGCTCACCTGGGGAGCGGACTTCCGACGCAGCGTGCGGAAGCGGATGCGGAGGTCGCCCGGCAGCGAGCCATGGATCGCGGCGAAGGCGTCCTGATGCTCGGCGGCGATCCCGACCAGCAACGCCTGCTGCTCCTCGCGCCAGGCGATGTCGCCGGCCCAGGGCAGGATGCGCTCCATGCTCGCCGGCGCATCGAAGGAATTGCGGAAGACCTCGACCCAGGTGGGCTCGACGGCGGCCGCTGCCGGCTTCGCCGGCGGATCCTGGAGATCCTCGCCACCGTTGGTGTAGACGCGCGCGCGTACGATCGCGACGGCGGCCAGCTCGGCGAAGACGCGCAAAGGAACGCGGTCCTGCGCGCCGACATCGAACGATTTCGTGACCAGGCCGTTGAGCGAGCAGGTCAGCCGACCGTCGAAGCGTTCGAACACCACGACGTTGGGGCCGAGCGGCATCGCGGCGTCCGGCGACGTGGAGATCAACGAGCATCCGCGCTCATCGAAGGCGACGGTCTTGTTCTGGTAGCCCATGAATGCGCCACGTTCATCCCGCGAGGGATCGATGATGGTCAGCTCCCATTTCACCGCGTGCGGGCAGCGTTCGCTCATGCTGAACGGCACGGGGCGGCGCTGCGACGGCAGCACCAGCAGCGCGGTGAACTGGGCGAACTGCCCCGAAGCATCGAATGCGTGGACGGAGGTGGGAGCAGCGACGGGGCCATACCAGGAGAGCGTCTGCGCCGGGGCCGGGGCCGGTTTGCTGAAATCCTGGTCGTCGCGCAGGCGCCAGTCGGCGGTGCGCGGCTTCACCGGCGGATCGATCCGCGCTGACGCGGGCGCAGCGCCGGCCGGGGGCTGGGCAGGTACCGGTGGCGGTGCGGCGACCGGAGCCGTCGGGACTTCCGGCGGTGTCGTCGGCAGCGTGGATGAGAACGGGGCCTGCGACACCGGGGCCACGCTCTTGGGGCGGACGATCTTGTAGCCGGCCACGCCGATCACGAACAGGCCAGCCGAGACCAGCAGCAGGATGAGTAGCGTGCGCATGCGATCCCCCGGGGAGTACTACCGCCTCACCGTGCGCATGCTGACCGATGTCCGCGGCAGTCCATCCGAATCGGGGCGGATGATCTGCTGTGGCGCACGATCCGTTCTCGGACGTGTCCTGAGGGAGCCTGCGCTATCAGGCTGCGGAAAAGCAGCGGCCTGATAGCCATCACGAAATCCGGCGAGACCTGTGGTCGCTGCTTTTCCGGACTTTCGTGATAACGACTTCCTACACCGGGGGGCGGGAACGGCCCCGGATCCCCGCAGCGTGCTGTTCAGCCCCTGCTAGAGCCGCTGCGCGGTGAGGCCGCCGTCGACCATGATCACCTGGCCGGTCGAATAGGGCAGATCGCCACGAGCGAGCATCAGCACCGCCTTGCCGACATCCTCGGGAGTGCCCCAACGCGGCTGCAGCAGCAGGCCTCCGGAGATCAGCTTGTCGTACTTCTCGACCACGCCCGCGGTCATGTCGGTCTTGATCACCCCCGGGCGCACCTCGTACACCGGCAGCCCGAACTCGGCCAGTCGCGCCGCCCACAGCTGGGTCGCCATGCCGATGCCCGCCTTCGAGATGCAGTAGTCCCCGCGATTGACCGACGCCACCGTCGCCGAGACCGACGAGACGTTGATGACGCAGCCGGCGAAGGCCGCATCGGCGGCGCGCTGCTCGCGCATCCAGCGCGCGGCGAGCTGGGTGAGGAAGTACGGCCCCTTGAGGT
>JACCZE010000433.1 GCA_013696105.1 Planctomycetota bacterium
GTGGTGGTGGATCCGTCCGCTACGGCGTCTGGTCGACGCCTGCCGCGCGCGCGCGCTCGACCCGTCGCTCCCCCTGCCGGCGATCGCCGCTCCCGAGGAAGCCGCGGTGCTGCGCGATGCGCTCCAGGCGCTGCTCGCCGCAGAGCGCTCCGCGCGCGAACGTCTGGCGCAATCGCTCGAACGCGAAACCACGGCGAACACCGTGCATCAACGCTTCCTCGCGCGGCTCGGCCTGGAGTTCGGCCAGCCGATCCGCCAGCTCACCGCCGCGATGGAAGACATGCGCACGCACGGCGGACGGCTCGAACCCGAGCGCCTCGCCGAAACATTGGCGACCGCGCTCGCGCTGGAAGATCGTCTCCACGAAGTGCTCGGCCTGGCGGCGGAGCGGGTCGACACCCCGGCGCGCGCCCTGATTCCGCTCGACCGCTTTTTGACCGATCTCGCCGCGGCGCTGCGTCCGAAAGCCCAGCGTGCGGGCGTGGCCATCGCCGTGACGGCGCCCACCACGGCAACGGCGATCGACGCACCACTGCTATCGCCCATCCTGGTCAATCTCGCCGCCAACGGCATCGACGCTGCGGCGGGCCGCGCCGGTGCGTCGGTGACGCTCACCGCCAGCGCCGAGGACGCCACGGTGCGCTGGACCATCGCCGATAACGGTCCCGGCATCGCGCCCGCGTTGGCTGCGCGTATCGCTGCCGCCTGCACCGCGGGCGAGGCGATGCCAGCGGAACCCGGCATCGGTCTCGGCCTGGCGTTGGCCCTGGCGAATGCGCGCGCGCTCGGCGGGCGCATCGCCCTGGAACGCAACGGTCCCGATGGGGTGAGCTTCGCGGTGGTCACCCCGGTCGACGCCGCCTCGCCGCTTCCTCCCGCGGCGCCCGCGGCACCATCGCGGGCGTGAGCGCGGAGCCCATCGACATCCTCGGCCTGACCAGCGACGAGCTGGCGGAGCGTGCCCGCGCCGAGCTGCCCTCGGGGCATGGCATCGCGCACCGGCTGTACCCGCGCGTGATGCGCGAGGGTCTTTTCGCTCCCGCCGGCTTCCCCATTTCCGGGGAATCGTCCCAGGCGTGGTCGTCACGGTTCTCTGCTGGTTTTCTGCGCGTGGTGCGCGTGCACGAGGAGCCCGGTGCTCCCGGCACGACCGCCAAGGCCATCCTCGCGACGCACGACGGCTACGAGATCGAATGTGTGCGCATCCCGATGCGCCACGCCGACGACGGGACCGACCAGACCTACACCCTCTGCCTGTCCTCGCAGGTCGGCTGCCGCATGGGCTGCACCTTCTGCGAGACCGGCCGCATGGGCCTGCTCCGCCATCTGACCGCGGCCGAGATCGTATCGCAGGTCGTCACCGCGCGCGCGACCCTGGGTTGGCCGGCGCGCAACCTGGTGTTCATGGGCATGGGCGAGGCGCTCGACAATGCCGAGAACGTCATCCAGGCGCTTCGCGTGCTGACCGATCGCCGTGGCCTGGGCTACAGCCACGAGCGCATCACCATCTGCACCAGCGGCCATGCCGAGGGCATCGCGAAGATCGCAGCCCTGGGCTGGAAGCGCTTGAACCTGTCGATCAGCCTCAACGCGTCCAACGACGTCGACCGGTCGCGCATCATGCCGGTGAATCGCAAGACGCCGCTCGCCGAACTGCAGCGGGTGCTCGCGCAGTACCCGCAGCGACGAAACTTCACCCTCGGGGTGAACTACTGCCTGCTGCCGGGCATCAACGACCGCCGCGAGGATGCGCGCGGCATCGCCGACTTCTGCCGTCCGCTCGGGCGCTCGTTGGTCAACCTCATCCCCTACAACCCCGGAACGGCGCCGCTGACCCACGCACCCTCCGAGGACGAGGTCGACCGCTTCATCGCCTGGCTGCGCGAGGACGGACTTCCCGTCCGTCGTCGGATCACCAAGGGACGCTCGATCATGGCCGCCTGCGGACAGCTCGGGAATGCCGCTCTGCGTCGGCAGCGGGCACCCGTCCCTCCAGCGGCTCAGTAGGCGCGGGCGCAGCGGCGCCGGCGGGCCTTGCCGGGGCCGCCGGCGGCCATAAGCCCTTGGTCACTCTAGAAAGGGCCCGCATGAACCCCGTCGTCGCCATCCTCATGGGCAGCAAATCTGATTGGGAGGTCATGAAGACCGCCGCCGAGACGCTGACCAAGTTCGGGATCCCGAACGAAGCGAAGGTACTGTCAGCGCACCGCACCCCGAAGGAGGCCTGCGCCTACGTCGAGGGCGCCGAGGGCCGCGGCATCAAGGTGATCATCGCTGCGGCCGGCGGCGCCGCGCACCTCGCGGGCGTCTGCGCCGCACACACCACCATGCCGGTGCTCGGCGTGCCGATGGAAGGCTGGGCGCTCAAGGGTCTGGATGCGCTGCTCGCGACCGTGCAGATGCCCCCCGGGATACCGGTCGGCACGCTGGCGATCGGCAAACCAGGCGCGACCAACGCCGCGCTGCTGGCGGTGGCGATCCTCGGCGTATCGGATCCGTCCCTGCGGGCCAAGATCGCTGCGTACCGCGACGAGCAGAAGAAGAAGATCCTCGCCGAGACGTTGTCGTAGACGCGATGGTCGTCGGGTGAACATCCTGATCGCGGATGATGACGCGGCCTCTCTCGCCCACCTGAAAACGCTGGTCGAATCGCTGGGCCACCGCGCCCTGTGCGCCGAGGACGGCGCCGAAGCGTGGGAGCTGTATCGCAACGGCGATTGCAACCTGATCATCCTCGACTGGGCGATGCCGGGGATGGATGGGCTCGAATTGGCGCGCCGCATCCGCTCGGCGCCCGCGACGACCTACACCTACGTGATCATCCTGTCCCCGCCGGACCAGCGCGAGCGCATCAATGCGGGGATGGCGGCCGGGGTCGACGATTTCCTGGCAAAGCCCGTGACGGCCAACGACCTCTTCACGCGCCTGGCGATCGCCAACCGCATCATCTCGCTGCAGCAGATCCAGGACCGCCAGATGCGCGAGCTCGAGGTCGTGAGCCGTCGGCTCAAGCGCGATCTCCAGGCGGCCGAGCAGGTGCATCGCGCGTTGCTGCCATCGTCGGTCCCGAATGCGCCCGGGATGGAATTCGCCTGGTACCTGCGCTCGTGCGACGAGGTCGGCGGCGACACCCTCAACGTCTTCCGGCTCGACGAGCGGCACCTGTGCTTCTACGTGCTGGACGTCAGCGGCCACGGCGTCGCATCCGCCCTGCTCGCGGTGCAGGTCAGCCGGTTCCTCAATCCCTTGCTGGGTCCCGCATCGCTGTTGAAGAAACTGGCCACCACTCCGGTCGGCTACCGCCTGGCACCGCCGCGCGAGGTGCTCGCGGATCTGAATTCGCTGTTCCCCTCGCAGCCGCAGACGATGCAGTTCTTCACCATCGCGTACGGGATCTACGACCTGGACGCGCACCGCGTGGTGCTGGCGAGCGCGGGACATCCCGGGCCGCTGGTGCTGCGCGCCAGCGGGGCGATCCAAGCTCCGCAGGTTGCCGGGCATCCGATCGGCTTCTTCTCGTCGAGCGAAGCCGCGTTCAATGAACTCACGCTCGAACTCTCACCAGGCGATCGCCTGATGCTGTATTCCGATGGCGCGACCGAGGCCGCCGATTCCGACGGCCGCACCTATGGTGCGACCCGGCTCGGCCAGGCGCTGCGCGATGGCGGGGCGCTGCCGCTGACCCAGTCGCTCGAACGCGTGGTGGGGTCGCTGCAGGATTGGCGGCAGGGTCGCGAGATGGCGGACGACGTGTCGCTGCTGGCGATCGGCCGTCTGGTCTGAACGCGCATCCTGATTAAGAATCGGTTAAGATCCGCTTGCATACAGCCTGGGCACAGCTTGGCTGACGCCCCATGCTCAACGCCCTGCTGCGCTTCCTGCTGCCCAAAGAAGACCACTTCTACGACTTCCTCGAGCGCCAGGCGCGGGTCGCCCACCAGGCCGCCCAGGTCCTGGCGAAGTACAAGGACGCGTCGACGACCCCGCAAGGCATCCGCGAGCAGGTGCAGGACATCGAGCACGAGGGGGACACCATCGTGCACGAGATGCTCGATGCGCTGGCGAAGACCTTCGTCACCCCGATCGATCGCGAGGACATGCAGCGCCTGTCGAAGCGGCTCGACGACATCGTCGATCTCACCAATGCGGCCGCGCGCGCATACGTGCTCTTCGGGGTCGAGAAACCGACCAAGCCGATGCTGCACCTGATCGACAAGCTGGTCGAATGCACCGGTATGCTGAGTGCGCTGATGCCCAAGCTGCGCAAGCATGCCTACACCGACCTGATCGAAAGCTGCCGCAGTGTGGCTCAGGTCGAGAAGGACGGCGACGGGGTCTTCCGCGACGCCTTGAGCGCGCTGTTCCACGATCCGTCGATCGATGCCAAGACCATCCTGCGCGAGAAGGAGGTCCTCGAAGACCTCGAGAAGGCGATCAACCGCTGCGATCAGGTGGCCGAGATCATCACCAATATCGCGGTCAAGCATGGTTAGCCTGCTGATCACGGTGATCGTGGTCGCGCTGATCTTCGATTACATCAACGGCTTCCACGACAGCGCCAACGCCATCGCCACCACGGTGTCGACCGGGGTGATGTCACTCGCGGCCGCGGTCATCCTCGCCGGCGTGTTCAACTTCGTCGGAGCGATCTACGGCACCGCGGTGGCGAAGTTCATCGCCAGCGGCATCGCGGACGCCGGAAATGTCGATCAGCTGGTGGTGCTCGCGGCGCTGCTGGGGGCGAGCGTCTGGAACCTGATCACCTGGTGGTACGGGATCCCGTCGAGTTCGTCGCACGCGCTGATCGGAGGCATCGCCGGCGCGGTCATCGCCCATGCCGGCTGGGGCGCGGTCAAATGGCAGGGCATCTGGGAACGCGTCCTGGTGCCCCTGGTGGTGTCGCCGGTGCTCGGATTCCTGATCGCGTTGCTGGTGATGATCCTGGCGTTCTGGGTGGTGCGGAAGATGCGACCCGGGACGGTGAATCGCGGCTCGCGCCTGATGCAGCTGGTATCGGCATGCACCTTCTCCTTCTCGCACGGCTCGAACGATGCGCAGAAGGTGATGGGCATCATCACCCTCGCGCTGGTCGCGTTCGTCTCGACCCACGGCGCCTCGCTGCCGCCGTGGATGGAGGACATCCGCGGGTGGTTCCTACCGCACAGCCATGTCGTGAATGGCAAGACCGTGAACGATGTGCCCCACTGGGTGATGTTCTCGTGCGCGATGGCGATGGCGCTGGGCACCATGGCCGGCGGCAAGCGCATCATCAAGACCATGGGCGCGAAGATCTACCGCATCAATCCCCTGCAGGGCTTCGCAGCCCAGACCAGCGGCACCGCCGTCATCCTGACCGCCAGCCATATGGGCATCCCGATCTCGACGACCCATTGCATCAGCGCGAGCATCATGGGCGCGGGGGTCAGCAAGCGCATCTCGGCGGTGCGCTGGGGTGTGGCGATCAACATCCTCATCGCCTGGATCCTGACCCTGCCCTTGAGCGCGCTGGTCGCGTACGGCTGCATGCGAACGCTGCGGGCGATCTTCGGCTATCCAGTCTAGCCGGAGACACGACAGCACCTCCGGTCTTACCCGCTCGGGAGCATGGTTGCGCGCACCGGACCCACCGGTCAAATACGCGTATGCAAACGCCGAAGCCAGTGCGACCGGGCGGACCGGCGATGGCGAAGCCGATGGTGATCGCCATCGACGGTCCTGCGGGCGCCGGCAAGAGCACCGTGACGCGTCTGCTCGCCAGACGGCTGAACATCCTGTATCTCGATACGGGGGCGATGTACCGCGCTGCGACCGTCGGCATCCTCGATTCCGGCATCGACCGCGACGACCCGATCGAGGTCGCGCGCTACGTGAGCGCCCGTCACATCGACTTCGACGAGCACGGCGCGGTGATGATCGACAAGGTGGTGCTTCCCAAGGAGCGCATCCGCTCACCGGCGATCACCAGCGAGATCTGGCGCGTGGCCAACAACGCGCGCTGCCGCGATCACCTGGTCCATCTGCAGAAGGCCCTGGTCGCCGGACGCGATGTGGTGGTCGAAGGCCGCGACGCGACGACGGTGATATGCCCCGATGCTCAGCTGAAGATCTTCCTCGATGCGAGCGCCGAGGAGCGAGCACGCCGCCGTCTGGGCGAATGGCCGGCGGCCGAGCCCAAGCCGACCCTGGACGAGGCCGTGCGCACGATCCGCGAGCGCGACGGCATGGACATGAAGCGCGAGGTCGGTCCGCTGACCATCTCCGACGACGCTGTCTACCTGCTCACCGATGGCCTGCACCTGAGCGAGGTCGTGGCCCGCATCACCGCATACGCGGTGCAGCGCCAGCCCTTCCTCCTCGAGAAGGTGGTGGCGAACCAGCTGCTGGTCGGCCGCAGCCGGCAGCCCGGCTACGTGCAGGTCGCCACGGGAACGGACGGGGCGTGGCAGCTCGGTCTGACCAATCCCGATCCGGAACGCATGCCCGGTACGACCACCAGCATCACCCGCAATCACGGCGGACGCCAAGCGGGAACCCTGGTGCAGGGCGCCGCGATCCTGTGTCTGGGCGGAGTGGCCGAGCATCCGCACCACATCGTTGCGTTGCCGATGCTGCCGCAGACCTGGTACGTCATCGAACCAGGTGCCTGGCATGCCGTGATCCAGGTGCAGGGCACGATCTGCGCCTGGGCGGAGTCCAGCGGCATCCGCGAAGAACGTGCGGACCTGACCCCTGAACAGATCGCGGAATTGAACGCGTATCTGGACGTCTATCTGCCCAAGTGAGACCTGTTTCGACGACGGGCTCGACGCTGGGTTCGACGCCGGACGCCATCGACCCGACGACGTCGTCAGTGCGTCGACGCGATCGCCGCGGTCAGCTGCGCGACCCGGCGACCGACCCCCACCACCGCGTCCCGCTGCTTGGCGTCCACCAGGGAGCCATCGGCAGCGAATGCCTCGTGGGCTTTCGACACCGCGACCTGCTCGGGAATCACCAGCACGCGGATGTTGCCAAGGATCGAGCGCACGGTCACGAGGCCCCGCAGGCCGCCGAGCGCACCGGGCGATGCCGCGACCAATCCCGCGATTTTTCCCGCGAAGCATGCGAGCGGTGCTTCGCCGGGCTCTGCGCGCGACGCCCAGTCGATGGCATTCTTGAGCACGGCGGTGATCGAGCTGTTGTACTCCGGCGAGGCGATGAGCAGTCCCTGGTGGGCCAGGAGGAGCCTCTTGAACTCGCGCGCTTGGGGTGGGATCCCCTCCCGCTCCTCGAGATCGCCATCGTAGAGCGGCATGGGCAGATCGCGCAGATCGAGCGACGTGACCTCGGCCCCCTCGGCACGGGCTCCGGCGACGGCCACCGCCAGCAGCTTCTTGTTCCAGGAGGCGGTGCGCGTGCTGCCGGCGAATGCGAGGATCTTGGTGGTCATGGAAAGGCTCCTGGTGCTTGATATATTCGTTATAACGACTATCGTTTATCCATACAAGGTGTAAAGCATGATCACCCTCCGACGAGCCACCGACCGCGGGCATGCCAACCTGGGTTGGCTCGATTCGTGGCACACCTTCTCGTTCTCCCACTACCACGATCCCCGATTCATGGGCTACCGGTCCCTGCGCGTCATCAACGACGACCGCATCGCTCCGGGCAAGGGCTTCGGCACCCACGGCCACGAGGACATGGAGATCATCACCTATGTCTTGTCAGGCGCGCTCGAGCATCGCGACAGCATGGGTACCGGATCGGTCCTTCGCCCCGGCGACGTCCAACGCATGAGCGCCGGCACCGGAGTCATGCATAGCGAATTCAACGCCTCCGCGACCGAACCCGTCCACCTGCTCCAGATCTGGATCGAACCGGACGCCACCGGCGTCGAACCCCGGTACGATGACCGCCATTTCAGCCGAGAGGAGCGACTCGACCGATTGCGCCTGGTGTCGAGTCACGATGGGCGGGATGGGTCGCTGGCGATCCATCAGGACGCCGACGTCTATGCCGCGATCCTCCAAGCGGACACGGTGGTGACCCATCCGCTGAAACCTGGCCGTCATGCTTGGCTCCAACTCGCAACGGGAACACTCGACGTCGACGGAACGGCGTTGGCCCCGGGCGATGGCGCCGCCATCGATAACCATGCATTGGTGACCATGCGCTCGTCGACCGGAGCCGAATTCCTGCTCTTCGATCTCGCCTGAATGGCCTGTCTTGATTGACCTGTCTCAGGTAATGGTTCGAACGTGCTGCGGCGGCTGGATGGTGGAGTGCACCCGTCCGGACGGCGCTGCGGGACGATACAGGCGATGGGCGACGCTGGCGGCGGCGCGGTCGGCGATCTCGGCGCAGGCCGCCAGGCGTTCGTCGATGGTGCTGCGTACGATGACCGTTCCCGAACGTCCCAGATCGAGGACGCAGACCCAGTGTGGAATCCGGTTCTGCACCGTCTGCACCAGGCGCAGAGTCACCCTGGAGATGTGGTGGGCATGCTTGCCGAGCGCCTGGGAGAGGCGATGGCGGGCGTATTGCGCCAGACTCGCCGGGATCGGCACCAGATGTCCGTGGATGGTGATCTGCATGGCGACCTCCCTCGGAGCCACAGGCCCCTGATGATCACCGCCCATTATCCCCATTCCGCCCGCGAAAGCCAATTCCGCGGTTGGGCGACGAACAGCGTGTCGAAGGTACGTCCGCTATCTCTTTTTTGAACCCGACTCCCCAGCCTCCTGCAGCTCGAGCTGCAGACGCTTGCGCATCTTCAGCTCCTCCTCGTAGGCCGCCTGGGCCTTGCGCAGGGATTCGACCACTGAGTTCTTCTCGCTGGCCAGCTGCTTGCGCTCGTCGAAGGCCTTCTCGGCCTCGCCTTCGGCCTTCTTGCGTTTCTGGATCTCGGCGTCGCGCTCGGCCTCGGATTGGCGGCGGCCCTTGGCCTCGTCCTCGCGCGCCGCCTCGGCTGCCTTGCGCAGCTTGGTCTGCACATCGCGTTCGGCCTCGGCCCGCACCCGGCCCTGGCGTTCGCTCTCGAGCGCCTGATCGCCCTTGGCGCGCTTCTCGTCATCCAGCCGATGGGCCTCCTTTTCAGCAGCCAGCGCGCGTTCCGCGTTGCGGGCGCTGTTCGAACACATGACGGTGCTGACGATCAGGATCAGGATCAGCACCCCGAGTGCGCCTCCGACAGCCATGATCTTGGGATCGCGCGTATAGGTCATGCCTATGCACTAGCACGCTCGTCGGACCCCCGCCAGCGATTAGCGGACGGTGGGGCGCTGGGAACTCACACTGGGGAACGGTCTCTGCTCCTCGGAAACGGGCTCCGGGTTTGGCTCCGGCTTTGGCTCCGGCTTTGGCTTCGACTGCGCCTTGTCGCTCCTCAGGCGCGGTCGCTGGTGCAGATGACCCGCACTCGGAGTGGAGCCCGTGCTCGGCGACACTTCCGCCTCCGCCTCCCCGCGGCGTCCAATCGCTTACGGTCTTCCCACCTCGCCATACGCTGTCCCCGCCCGCGCGGCCTCCACCGATCACTACCACTCACCGCCAACCACCAACCACCAACCACCGACAACCGTCCCCCACGTGCCTACCCTCATCCAGGTCGAGAAACTCCACAAGCAGTACGGAGCCGACGTCATCTTCGACGACGCCAGCGTCGCCATCGGATCCGAGCACAAGATCGGCGTGATCGGCCGCAATGGCGCCGGAAAATCGACGCTGTGCCGCATGATCATGGGCGAGGAGGAAGCCGACAGCGGACGCATCGTGCTCAGCGATGACCTGCGCCTGAGCTACCTCGAGCAGAAGGACCCCTTCCACGCGGGCGAGACCGTGCTCGATTTCCTGATGCGCTATTCCGAGCAGGAGGACTGGCGCTGCGGCATGGTCGCCGGGAAATTCCTGCTCGACAACGAGATGCTCGGCCGCCAGGTCGCCGGGTTGTCGGGCGGATTCCAGACCCGCGTGAAGCTGACGGCCATGCTGCTGCGCGATCCCAATTTCCTCATCCTCGACGAGCCGACCAACTATCTCGACCTCAAGACGCTGATCCTGCTCGAGGAGTTCCTCACCGAGTACGATGGCGGATTCATGATCGTCTCGCACGATCGCGAATTCCTCAAGAAGACCTGCCGCCAGACCATGGATATCGGCAATGGCCGCATCACGCTCTATGCCGGCGGGATCGAAGCCTACCTGACCTACAAGGACTCGCGCCGCGAGCAGGCCGAGCACTTCAACACCAGCGTCGCCCTGCGCCGAAAGGAACTCGAGACCTTCATCGCCAAGAACAAGGCGAAGGCCTCGAAGGCCACCCAAGCCGCTTCCAAATCGAAGATGCTCGAACGCCTCACCACCATCGATGTCGAGCACGCAGCTGCCGAGGTCTCGATCACCATTCCCAAGGTGGAGGATCGCAAAGGCACGGCGTTCCGTTGCGATGACCTGGTGATCGGTTACCCCGACAAGACCGTGGCCACCGGCATCGCCCTCGAGATCGAGCGCGGCAGCCACGTCGCGGTGCTCGGCGACAACGGCCAAGGCAAGACCACCTTCTTGCGCACCATAGCGGCATCCTTGCCGCCGAAATCGGGCACCATGCGCTGGGGTCACGAGATCCGCGTCGGCTATTACGCGCAGCACGTGTTCACCACCATGGATCCCAAGACCACGGTGCTCGCCTATCTCGAGCGCGCCGCGCGCTCGGGCCCGGGCTACCTGACCACGCAGCAGGTGCTGGACATGGCCGGCAGCTTCCTGTTCCGCGGCGACGACGTGAAGAAGCGCATCGAGGTGCTCTCGGGCGGAGAACGATCACGGCTATGCCTGGCAGGACTGCTGTTGGCGCGCTATCCGGTCTTGCTCCTGGACGAGCCGACCAACCATCTCGATTTCGAAACGGTCGAAGCCCTCGCCGCGGCGCTCGGCGGCTACGACGGCACGCTGTTCTTCACCAGTCACGACCGCACCTTCGTCAGCCTCGTCGCCTCGCACATCATCGATGTGCGCGACGGCGCGGTGAAGATGTATCCGGACGATTACGGTTCGTACGTCTACCGCATCCAGAAGGAGGTGCGCGACGAGCAGGCCCCCAAGCCCGCGGCCAAACCCGCACGCAAGCCGGACACGGGCAGGCATGCTGCTGAACCGACCGCGCAATTGCGCGCGCAGCTGAAGCAGGCCGAGAAGCAGGTCGCCGAGCTCGAAACCGAGAAGCAGCAGCTGATCCGGCGCATGGCCGACGAGCCCGGCGTCGATGCTGCCGCCCGGGGACGGCGATTGGCGCAGGTCATGCGTGACCTCGAACGCGAGGAAGCCCGCTGGCTCGCCCTGCAGGAAGAGGCCGAGGTGCGCGAGAAGCGCTGAGCCCTGGGCTCTTGGCCTTGGGCCTTGGGCCTTGGGTCGAGTCTAAGATCCGCCGGATTTCTTCTGGTTCGCTATCTTTCTGCATATAGTCCCCCTCCATGGTCGATTGTCCGTGCGGAACGTCCCGTTCTTTCACTGACTGCTGCGAACCCTATCTGAAGGGGAAGCGGCACGCGGAGACTGCGGCGACGCTGATGCGCACGCGCTATACCGCCTACACCCGGCACCACATCGATTACCTGCTCAGCACCTACGACCCGGACCAGCAATACCTGTTCGATCGCGAGACCACGCTCGACTGGGCCCGCCGCTCGAAGTGGCTATCGCTCGAGATCCGCGACTGCCGCGGCGGAACTCTGCACGACGACGAGGGCACGGTCGAGTTCGTCGCCTGGTACGTTCGCGGCGAGCGCACGCATCGCCACCACGAGGTCTCGAGCTTCCGCAAGGTGGATGAGCGCTGGTACTACGTGGATGGCCGCTATCCCAGCGCTTCGGCTCTGCTCGGAGCCGAAAGCAGGCGGACCACCGCGAGTTGAGCGCGTGGCCGCTTCCGCGTCGACGGGCTTTGGCTTCAGCTTCGGCCTCTTTCTGACGAATCCGAAACGGCCTGAGCAGGAGCCTGAGCCAGGCCTTAGCGCCGCATAGCCCACCTCAGCCGCGACCGGGAATCCCCTGCATCATTCCCCGGTCGAATCGGTTCCCCCGGCGCCCTTCAGCACCTGCACCACTTCCGGATGGCGATGCTTGATCACCACGCCCAGGGGCGTGACGTCCTGGCTGTCGCGGGCGTTGACGTCGGCGCCGTGCGCGATCAGGAGC
>JACCZE010000435.1 GCA_013696105.1 Planctomycetota bacterium
GAATCCGCCCGTGCGCCCGTGGCCGCCGTCACGACGGTTGTCGTCACGGCGATCGTCGCGGCGGAAGTGGCCGCCGCCGCGCTGCTGCTGACGGCCCTGCTGGGGACGGCGATCGCGGTCCTCGCCGCGCGGCGATGGCGCCGAGGCGTTGGCGCGGAACGGATGGTCGTCGACCACCGGCACGCTCTTGCGGATGGTGCGCTCGATGTCGCGCAGGAACGCGCGCTCCTCGCCGTCGCAGAACGACATCGCAATGCCGCTGGCGCCAGCACGGCCGGTGCGGCCGATGCGATGGACGTAGGTCTCGGGCTCGTTCGGCAGGTCGAAGTTCACCACGTGCGAGATGTCGTCGACGTCCAGACCGCGCGAGGCGATGTCGGAGGCGACGAGCACGCGCGTGGAGCCCTTCTTGAAGTTGTCGAGAGCGCGGATGCGCGCGTTCTGCGACTTGTTGCCGTGGATCGCCTCGGCGTGGATGTTCACGCGCGTCAGGTGCTTGGCGACCTTGTCGGCGCCGTGCTTGGTGCGGGTGAACACCAACACGCGGGTCACCGCGCGGTCGGACAGCAGGTGCTGCAGCAGCGCCGGCTTGTCGGGCTTGGAGACGAAGTACACCGCCTGCGACACGGTCTCTGCGGTGGTCGCCACCGGCGTGACCTCGATGGGGACGGGGTCGTGCAGGATGCTGTCGGCGAGCGAACGGATCTCGCGCGGCATGGTCGCCGAGAAGAACAGGGTCTGGCGCTTCGCCGGCACGACCTTGAGGATCTTGCGGATGTCGTGGATGAATCCCATGTCGAGCATGCGGTCGGCCTCGTCGAGGACGAGCACCTCGATGCTGCCCAGACGCACGAAGCCTTGACCCATCAGGTCGAGCAGGCGGCCGGGGGTCGCGATCAGGACGTCGACACCGCGGCGCAGCGCGTCTTCCTGCGGACGCTGGCCGACTCCGCCGAAGATCACCGCGCTGGTGAGCGGCAGGTGGCGGCCGTAGGCGCGGAAATTCTCGCCGATCTGCGCCGCGAGCTCGCGCGTCGGCGTCACCACCAGCACGCGGATCGGACGGCCCGAGGCGGGCTTGGTGCCGGACAGACGCTGCAGGATCGGCAGCGCGAACGCCGCGGTCTTGCCGGTGCCGGTCTGCGCGCAGCCGAGGATGTCCTTCCCGGCGAGGATCTCGGGGATGGCGCGTTCCTGGATGGGCGTCGCGGTCTCGTAGCCCTGCTCTTGGAGGGCGCGGAGAATGGGTTGAGAAAGGGAGAACTGGTCGAAGCGCATGGTTTAATCCGTGTGCGTGGGGCCAGGAATGCCGAAAGGCAGACGTGGCGTAAGTGCGCGCACCGACTGGACGAACCAACGAAGCGAGCGGGGTAGGAATGCGTATCCTACCTGAAAATGCGGTTTCTCAAGGATATTCGCGCCAGAACGGGCAAAGTGCTCCGTCCTCGGTCCTCTGTTCTCCGTCTTTTCGGCGGGATCGTCACTGATGAGCAGGACAGGCAGGGTGCTCCTCCTCGGTCCTACGTTCTCCGTCTCGTCGGCGGGATCGTCTACCGATGGTCGGGTATCTTTCTCCATCCAGCGTGCCCATCTGATCGGGCAGTTGTCATCCCAGACGGAGGACGGAGGACGGAGCACAGAGGACGGAGCACGAGGCTCGTGAACGCGAGAGCCCCCGAAACAAAGAGCCGGCATTCTGAGAGTCGCAACAATGGCGCCCCGCGCCATGCGACTCTCAGAACGTGCGGGGCCCGGGGGCGAGAGCCCCCGAAACAAAAAGGTAAACCTTTTAGGAGTCGCAAAATGGCGCTTCGCGCCATGCGACTCCTAAAAGGTAAACCCGACCGCGAGCATGAACAGATACGACGCGAATTTTCGCGCCTTCTTGTCCGGGTCGTAGGCGACGTCGAAGCGCACCGGGCCGACCGGCAGGTGGTAGCGCAGGCCGACGCCGATCGCCTGCCCGCGGGTGCCGTCGAGGCTCCAGGTGTCCGGTGCCACGGAGCCGACGTCGTAGAACGCCGCGCTCCACAGGTGTCCTTTGAGCTGGAAACGGGATTCGAACGTCGCCATGGTCGCGGTGAGTCCGCCAGTGGCGTTGCCAGCGGCGTCGCGCGGACTGAGCTGGTCCTGGCGATAGGAGCGCACCGAACTCTCGCCGCCGAGGAACAGGCGCTCCTGGATCGGCAGCGTGGCTTCCTGGAATACCTGACGCGTGGTGTAGCGCGCGTCGGCTGCGAGCACCAGGCGCTGCAGCGGATGCAGGAAGTAGGCCGTCGATGCGCTGTATTCGAGGAAGTTCACATCCGATCCGACCAGCGGTGCCGAATAGGCGATACCGACATTCGCGAGCGCGCCGGTCGACGGCTCGACGACGCTATCGCGGCAATCGAAGCGCAGTCCATCGAACACGCGCGCGCTGGACACGAACCCGGTGCGCTCGGCATCGGGGATCGCCCCGCGGATCGCGAACGCCTTGGTCGTCTCGTAGATGTAGCCACCCTTGGTCGACCACAATTGTCCGAAGCGGTGCTCGAGGGTTACCAGGCCGGTGGCGGTGCGACGATCGAATGCGGGCTCCCGCCGATAGAGGTACGACCCTCCGAGCTCGAGGGTGTTGTTCGCCCCGACCAGGTAGTCGTCGCGGATTCGCGATGCGATGCCGTAGCTGCGCATGCTCGCGGTCGGGTGCAGTTCCCAGAAGCGCCCCTGGCCGAAGAGGTTGCGGTCGCGGTAGCGGATGCCTCCGCGAGCCAGCTCGTAGCTGCCGAAGCCGAGCTCGAAATCAAGACTGCGCGCGCGCGCTTCGGACACGTTGAGGACGATATCCGCCGGACGTCGATCGCCCACATCGACCTCGGGCCGTTTGTCCCAGCGCACGCTCGAAAACGCGCCGCTGCGGCTGAGCGCGCGGATCCCCTTATCGAGTCGGTCGCGGTCGATCGGCGCGCCCGATTTCAGGCCTAGGCGCTTCTCGACGAACCCGGGCTTGGTGCGGTCGAGGCCGATGGCGACGACCTCGTCGAGGACGTAGACCGGGCCCGGAGTGATGCGGTAGAGCACCGACACCGTCGCCGCCTCGTCGTCGACTTCGGCGCTGGTGACCACCTCGACGTCGAGGTGGCCGCGCTGGAGGAACCACGAGCGGATGCGCGCAGCAGCGTGCGACGGCAAGCGCACATGGTAGGGTTGACCTTCGACGTCTCCGAGCGGGCGCACCGGCGCGAGCGCCTCCTCCCCCAGGCCGCTGTCGGTGAGATCCGCTTCGATGCGGGTGGAAGCGACGTAGAAGCGTCGGCCCTCGGTGACCACGATATCGACGTCGGCACGCCGCTTGTCCGGGGTCCATGAGAGCACGGGTTTGGTGACCTTCACCCGGTAGAAACCCTCGTAGAGATACAGCTCCTCCACGCGCGAGGCGCACGAATCGAGGTCGCGCCGACGCAGCGGGGCATCCCAGAAATTGAAGAAACCGATGCCCTGGGCTTTCAGCGTTCCGCGCAGCCGGCGCTGGGTGAAATGGACCGCACCAGGGAATCGCAATGCGCGCAGATACGCCCGCGGACCCTCCTTCACGGTGATCACCACCAGATGCACCTCGGCCTCGGATGGCTCCATGGTGAAATCGACGCGCGCATGTGCGAATCCCTGTTCGCGCAGCACATCCTCCATCGCGTACGCGCTGTCGGCGAGAGCGGAGGCGGTATGGCCCTGCTCCTGGAAATCCTTGAGTTCGCGGCGTGCCCCGGCTTCGAGGTCGGACCGGTCGACGTGATCGATCCCGCGGTAGGTGATGGGGATGCCACGGCGATCATCGCCGCATCCCGCCAACAGCAGGGCCAGGATCACCACGGCCGAACACGGGATCGCTGATGACAGTGTTCCGCGCATCAATGGAACCGCAGTCGCCAGATCAGGCCGATGTTGTACGCGTCGAAGCGGTCGCGCTCGCCGTGCAGGTAGTAGCGTCGGCTGAGTTCGTACTCGGCGTCGATCGTCTCCTGGCCAGTCTCGCTGAGCTGCTGGCCGATGCCCAGGTCGAGACGGTCGAGGTCGAACGCGCCGGCTTCTTTATCCGGATCACCTGGACCGAACAGCTCGCGGTAGATCTCCTTGCTGAAGTACTTGCCGACCAGGGCGAGCTCGGTGCGCTGGGCCCCCTCCTCTTGCCGCTCGCGGCCGGTCAGGCCCGTGGTCAAGAGCAGGATCGCTTCGGTGTCCGACAACGGCGGCTGCGACACGACCTGGACCTCGACATCCGGCAGCTGGCCCGACGCATTGACCTGCAGGTCGTAGCCCTTCATGCGCGCCTCGCCCTGACCCGCCTCGAGTCGGGGAAAGAAAGGCGACTCGTTGGGAAAGACGATGGTCGCGTTGGTCACATGGATCTTGGTGAACGGCATCTTGAGCCGTCCCTCCGAACACCAGATGCGGCCGCGCGGCACCGGCGATTCGCCTGTCCCTCCCAGGTGCAGGTCGATCGAAGCGGTGGTGCGCAATACGTTGGTGTGGATGCGGAACGAATCGGCGGCGGTGATGTCGACATCGAAGCGCAGGTTCGAGAGCGGGCGATCGCGCACGCTGAACAGCTTGATGCCTTCGCCCTTCACGCCGCTTCCGCCGGTCGGACGCAGACGGGACAGGATCTCCATCGGCTTGGAGTAGAGCGCGTCGGTGATGCGCACACTGCCCGAGAGCGATAAGGCGTCGAGCGGACCGCTGAGTCGCGCTGCGCAATCACCACGCAACCGCAGGTACTGGTTACGCACCAGAAGCAGGTTCGCACCGGCCAAGGAGAACTCGACCTTCGGCTTGCGGGTTTCGGTGATGTCGATGGTTCCGTCGATGCGCAGCGGTGCGTGACCGAGGCTCGCGGTGAGCTCGTCGACGGTCACCACGCCGTTCTCCAGCGCGAGGAACCCGTGGCCATCGGCGATCGGTGGCAGATCCGACCTGGCCTTGAACGACACCTGGTCGATCACCAGCGATCCGGACAGCAGCGGATCCTTCGGCGTTCCGCTGGCTTGGAGGCCACCACCCACCTGGCCGCCGAGCCGGATCAGCTGCGGGATCAGCGGCGAGAACCGCGCGATGTCGAGGTTGGTCATGCGCACGCCGGCCTGGAAGGGCGCCTCGCGCATCGCAGCAAGGAAGGACTGCGGCTGGGCCGAGTCGAATACCGCAGTGCCACTGAGGTGCCCGGAGAAGTCGAGTCCGCCAGTATCGCGCGCGGCGACCACCGCCGACCAGCCTGCTGCACCGGCGTCGGCATCGAGGTCGATCTCGGCGATCTCGTTGCGCGGCAGGCGCGACGACTCCTCGCTCGCGGCGAGCGGCGCCAGCAGTTCGCGCACCCGCAGGCTCAGGCGCGCCCCGGCCTCGTCGACATCGATGGTGATGCCGGCGCAGCCGGCGTCCGGCGCTTTGGTGAAACCGGGTGGATAGAACTCCGGCACGCTGGCGATGAACGCGTTGAGCGAAAAGCGCGCGCCTCCATCCGCACCTCCGCGCTTGATCCCATGCGCTCCCAGGGTCACCGGCATCGATCCCCGCGCATGCACGGTGAGCGCGCCTGGAAGCACCGCATCGCATCGGGCCAGGCGGATGCCGGCGGCGGTCTGCTCCGCGTCGATCGAGACGTCGGCGTCGCGTTCCGCCAGACGCAGGCCGAGCGTGCGCACGTGCACGGAGCCCTCGGGCCGGTCGGCGGCACCCTTGGCTGCAACGGATGCGTGCAGCACCCCTTCCGACGTCCAGCGCGGATCGCTCATGCCAGCGAGTCCGATGGCCTGATCGAGATGCAGGTTCAGGACCCGGACCGCCAGGTCGATGCTGGAGTCCACCCGGCAGGCGAGGTCGATGCGGCCGCCGAAGGCATCGAACGAGCACGGATCGATGGACCACGAGCCCGGCTTCCAGGCGCCATGCGCGGGCTCGCGCAGGTGCGCACCGTGATCTCCGCGGCTGACGCTCAGACGAGCGAGGCGCGCATCCCAGGAGCCGTCTACCGCGCAGGTCGCCTCGCCTGCGAGCGATGCGACGATGTCACCGTCCAGCTCGAATCGTCCGACATGGATGGTTCCATCGACGAGCGAGCCGTCCACACCCATCCGGCCGAGCGTCCGACCGGCGACGACCAGATCGCGGGTGTCCAACTGCACCACGCACCGATTCGTACGCTCGGCGACACTCGCCCACGGTCCATCCAGGACGATCGTCCCCGACGTCCGGCCGCTCAGTGCCGGTGCACCCGGCATCGACGCCGACGCCACCGCGAGGTCGAGTCCGTCCACCCGGACCTGCAGATCGTCGCACCGTCGGCGCGCGAGGTCGAGATTCCCGGTCGCTGCGCACGCGCCGATGGGACCGTCGACCCGCAAGCGCTCGATGCGCGCCGTCGGCCACTCCAGGCGCACGGCCGCCTCGACGTCGCCGATCACCCGGGTTCCCACCTTCAGGTCATCGATCGCGCCCGCGACCGTGCCACGCGGCAGTGCCAGGGCGCCGTCGATGGTACCGTTCAGCGCGACCGCCCCGGACACCTGCTCGGCCAGACCAGGGACCGTACCCGCGTCGAACGTCGCGTGCCAGGCGCCCTGGATCGCAGCCGAACGCCAGTCGCCACCCGCTGGTGGTGGGACCACCGTGCCCGCGAACGCGAGATCGATGCCGCTGCCGGTGACTCCGCAACTGACCGTCAATGGCGCCTCGGTGCCGTCGCCGAATCCATTCACCCGCACGCTCAGCGCAGGCATCGGGGGTGCGATCGCCGCGAGCGGGAATCGGCGCGGACGCGGCCAATGTGCCGCGGCCGCACGTACGTCCGGGATATCGAGGCGGAGCGTGCGCACTCCGCGCAATGGCCACGGCTCACCCGGGACGATTCGCGCTTCTTCGATCGCGACCGCACCGACGTCAGACGCCACCTCGAGCCGCTCGACCAGCAGCGCGCTGCCATCCCACGCCGCCGACACCTCTGCGGACGCGACCTGCAGGTCATGCCAGCGCAGCCCCTCGGCCGAGGTGTCGATGCGTGCGTGCCAATCCGCCCCGGTCCCGGTCCATGCGCCAGCGCCGGACCGCTCGGCTCGTGCGCTCGCGGTCCAGCGCCCGGCCGATGGCAGATCACCCATGGCCACCACCCAAGCGGGCAGCTGGCTGAAATCGATTCCCGTGACATCCAGCGAGACGCGCTCGCCACCGTACTCTCCGACGATCCGGCCACCTGCCGCGCCCAGGTCGATCGCGGCGCTGCGC
>JACCZE010000453.1 GCA_013696105.1 Planctomycetota bacterium
GTGGTGGTACTGGCGCGACGATGCGGCCTGCACCTACGTCGTCGACGACTTCGCCCTCGAGTCGTCGATCACGCAGAACACCAATCTCTACCGGCCCGCGGGTTCGCCCCTGGCGCGCGTGCGCACCAAGCTGCAGGCGGGTTCGCCGATCACGGTGGTGACGATGGGCGACTCGCTCACGGACTACCAGCACAACTCCAACACCAGCACCAACTGGCCGACGTATTTCAAGAGCGGCGCGCTGTCCGCCCATGGCTGCACCGCGACGGTGATCAACCCGGCGATCGGCGGCACCGAGCTGCGCCACAACCTGGTGATGCTGGGAAAATGGACCCAGGTCACGACTACGCCGGACCTGGTCACTATCTTCTTCAGCTACAACGACTGGACATCGGGCATGCGCGGCGCCCAGTTCCGCCAGGTGCTGGTCGACGCCATCCGCCGCGTGCGCCGCGCCACCCTGGGCACCGCCGACATCATGATCATGAACACCTGCCCGGCCGATGTGGATTGGGACACCATGCTGGAACTGGCCCAGGCCGGCCGTCTTGCCGCCGCCGACGAGAACGCTGGCATCTGCGACATCTGGGACGCGTTCCACGCTTACGGCTCGACGCATTCCCAGCTGTACTCCGACGGCGTGCACCTGAGCAGCGCCGGTCAGCAGGTCGTCGCCTCCACGGTGCTGGCGGCGATCAACGCCGGCGGCGGCACCACCAGCGGCACGACCGGAACCACCGGCACGGGCAGCTCGACCTCGGGCAGCACCACCGGTACGGGCAGCACGACCTCGGGCAGTACGACGTCCGGGACATCTGGCTCATCTGGCGCGGCCGCGACGACTTCGGGGACCACGGTCACGCTGCCCACCGGCGATCCCGGCGGCACGGGATCCAGCACCTGTGGACTCGGCGGCGGACTCGCGGCGCTGTTCGCGCTCGCGTGCCTGGCGATGACCGCTCACCGCCACCGGCGCATCGACCACGTCGGCCATCGGCGGCAGTGACCGCGCGACTCGGACGACCGCGGTCAGCGCGCGATGATCGCTCGCATCCCGTTCCAGTCCCGCCACGGGTCGAGCACCGATCCCAGGCGGTTCTCCTCGGTGAGCGTGGTGCTCGCCACGCGGAAGAATACCGCGTAGCGGATGTGCGGCGATACGTTGAGGCTGACGTCGTGGCCGAGCAGGAACTGGCAGATGATGAGGTCCCCAGCGCGGCCGGTGATCTGCTGCGGCGTGCCGAGGCCCGGGTGCGTGGAGTAGTCGCGCAGCGCGGCGTCGGTGTGCTCGCGGTAGAAGCGCTCGAGCACGCGGTGACTGCCGGGCCACACGGTGAAGTTGCCGGCGTCGGTGGTGGGCAGATCCGACAGCAGCACGCACGCCAGGGCGGTGAAGTTCTGGAGCGTCCCCATTGGAACGCCGTTGTCCGGCGCATGGATGCCGTCGATGTGCGGGCTGTAATGCTTGGGCGGCTGCGCGCCGTCGAGCGCCTCCGGCCAGCGCGGCGCGATCTGGCCGTAGTCCACCGGCTTCAGCGGTCCGGTCGCGGATTCGACCACCGCGCGCGCGCCGGAACGCTCGAACAGGTCGGTGATCGCCGGCGTCCGGCAGAGCGACGGACAGAATGAAATCGCCTCCATCGCCCGCAGCTCGGCCGGGTCGATGCCCTTTCCGAGGTCGTGGTTGATCGCGCGCAGCGCCCGCCCCACCAGCTCATCCGGAACCACGCCGGGCACACGCACGAAGCCGTCGGCGTGCAGGCTGCGCTTCTGATCCGTGGTGAGGCCGACCGCACGTGGGGACGTGACCATGGTACGCTCCGCCGTATGGTCGACCTGACGCAGTCGGATCAATGGAACGTCTGACGTCCGGGCTCAGCCTCCCGGTCGCGCCTTCATCCGCAGCATCGGCCGGAACGACCCGCGATACGCCCACGCCAGGACGAGCAGGAGGCCGAGGAAGACGAGCGCGGGGATGCGCCCGCCCGGCTCGAGGTAGAGGTGGAACGCCACGCTGTTCACCAGGAACGGCGTGATCAGCGCCAGCCCCAGCGGCACGAAGCAGTTGGTCACCAGCAGCGCGCCGACGACCGCCTGGGTGATGAAGATCAGCGGCATCATATAGCCGCTCTCCATCAGCGCGGTGGCGAAGGCCATGGCGCCCGGGGCCATCTCGGGTTTGGGTTCCGGCAGGTAATGGAATAGCCCGTTGGTGCCGCTGACCAGGAAGGCCAGGCCGAACAGGATGCGGACCGTCGCGATGGCGTAGCGCGCGAAGCGGCCGCGGGGCGCGGCGGTGGCGGATGCGGAAGCGGAAGCGGAGGCGGAAGCGGAGGCATCGGTGCTCATGGCGGCACCATCGCGGGATCGCGAGGGGAGGCAAATGCGGATCCGGGGGAATCAGGGACGAGCGCGGGAAAGCCTGAAAGGAGAAGCGCAGAAGCAGAGAAGCGAAGAAGCGACGAAGCGACGAAGCCACGAACAACAATAGCAGAACGGCACGGATGTCGGATCGGTCAGGCCGCTCGCATCCGTCCGCCGGTCGCGCGGCACGGTTCCGCCGTGCGCGTCCAGCCGATCAGCGACCCGCCGCCGCGAGCTGCACGAACACCAGCAGCACGCCCGCCGGGTCGACGACGTGCAGCACCCGCGCATCGCCCAGCGCTTCTGGCGGCTGGATGCGCACGTCGGTGAAGGCACCCTCCGCGACCACCGCGGTGACATGCCGATGCCAATCGTCCACGCTGCTCGCGTACAGCACCATCATGGAATTCTCCAGAGCAATCTATGAACAGGTCATGAATCTGGCGCCATGACACTAGACACCCATCCGTCCCCCGATATCTCCTGGAAACCGGCCTGGGAAGGCCGCGGACTTTTCACGACCGCAGAGGCGTGGCCAGAGCGGTCTGAAGTCCGGTGTCGTCAGTGTTCCAACGGAAGGCGGCACGATGAAGAGTCAGACACCGGCAACAGGCCAGGCGGCCTCCCAGCTCATCAGCGACAAGATTGCCGAGCTGGGCGACTGGAGAGGCGATTCACTCGCCAGGGTGCGCGCCCTCATCAAGGCGGCCGACCCGGATGTGGTGGAAGAATGGAAGTGGATGGGGACCCCGACGTGGTCCCATGACGGGGGCATCTGCACCGGAGAGTCGTACAAGACGGTCGTGAAGCTGACCTTCTTCAAGGGCGCTTCCCTGGAAGACCCGGGCAAGCTCTTCAATGCGAGCCTCGACGGAAAGGTCAGGCGCGCCATCGACATCCACGAGGGGGAGAAGATCGACGCGGCTGCGTTCAGGGCGCTGATCCGCGCCGCCGTCGCCCTCAATACATCCGGCGGGAAGCGGTCGGCGAAAGGTTGACGATCACCTCCAGCCTCGGCA
>JACCZE010000477.1 GCA_013696105.1 Planctomycetota bacterium
GTGGTGGGCTGGTCGGACATGGGGGGGCAGACGATACCGTCGAGGGGGTGGAAACGAACGGGAATCTCCCGCTCAGGGTGGCTGCTCCCAGTCGAGGGCCCGAGTGGAGGACTCCCTGGGGGTCCCCACTGGAACTGGCGCAGGGCTGATGCTCAAATAGCGCCAATGGTCGTCCTGGCACTCGCTCGTCTGACCTTCGCCGACACCATCCGCCAGCCCACGGCCTGGCTCATGACGGGCGTGTCGATCGCATTGATCGCCCTGAGCACGGTCTTCGGCCTGTTCAACTTCGAAGAGATGGACCGGATGCGGATGCTCGCGACCGCGGGCGTCGCGGTCGCAGTCATCAATGGCCTCTTTCTGGCAGTGGTAGGCACCTCGCAGGCGATCCACGATGAGATCGCGTCGCGAACCGCGCTCACGCTCTTCGCCAAGCCGCTCGGCCGGGGCCAATTCCTGGTCGGAAAGGTGCTGGGTGTGTGGTCGGCGGTGGTCGCGAGCTGCGCGGTCATCGCCGGCATCCACGTGCTGGCGCTGCTGTACGCCGCCGATGCCGGATTCGATTCCCACGCAGGCCACGGCGGCCATGAACACCATGAGGGCCATGACCACGGCGAGGAGGCTTCCAGCGTCCCGATCCCGTGGCGGGCGATCGCCGCGGCGCACGCCTTGGGCGCGGGGCATTCGGCGGTGCTGGCCTGCATCGCGGCGGTCCTGGCCTTGCGTTTCGGGCTGGTCGCCAACATCATCGTGTGCTTCTCGGTCTTCGTCGTCGGCCACCTGCTTGAGAGCGCCGGAAGCCTGGGCGGGGTGGTCGTCCCGGCGTTGGCGCTGTTCTCGATCGACGACTGCATCCAGCTGGAACAGCCGGTTTCGTGGGCCTACCTCGGAATGACGGCGCTTTACACGGCGCTGTTCTGTGCAGGCTGGTTGTCCATCGGGCTGGCCTTTTTCAAACGGCAGGACATCCCCTAGCCGGACCATCAGGACCAACGCCGGAAGGGCGGTACGTGCGCTACGCGATGCTCGGCGACATCCACGGGAACACGGAAGCGCTGACCGCGTGTCTCGACGCCATCAAGAGCCAGAGCGTCGACAAGGTCATCTGCCTCGGAGACATCGTCGGCTACGGCGCTGAGCCGGTGAAGTGCCTCGAGATGATCCGTGAGCTCAAGTGCGACGTCATCGCCGGCAACCACGATTGGGCCGCGGTCGGCAAGCTCTCGATCGACTGCTTCAACGCCTACGCCAAGGCTGCGGCGATCTGGACCCGCGATCAGCTCACCGACGAGCAGAAGGAGTGGCTGGCGAACCTGCCGCTCACCATCACCTACGAGCACTGCGCGGTGGCCCACGGCACCTTCCACCAGCCCGAGGCCTTCAACTACATCCAGACGGTGTTCGATGCGCAGCAAAGCTTCGAAGCGCTGAAAGTGCTCGGCGCGCGCCTCGGCTTCCTCGGCCACAGCCACGTGCCCGTCGGATTCTTCGATACCGACCCGATCACCTACACGCTCGACCCCGAGATGCCGGTCGATGAGGACCTGGCGATCATCGTCAACGCCGGTTCGGTGGGCCAGCCGCGCGACGAGAACAACAAAGCCAGCTTCGCGGTCTACGATTCCGCGACCAACATGGTCAACATCAACCGCATCGAGTACGACATCGAGGCGGCAGCGAGCAAGATCCGCAATGTCGGCCTGCCCGAGATCCTCGCGGCGCGCCTGTACCAGGGGAAATGACCCCCGCTTCCGGTGCCGGCCGATCGATGTCCGCGCCCAAGATCAAATTCTGCGGTCTCACCCGTGAGGTCGATGTGCGCGCCGCCATCGATCTCGGCATCGACGCGATCGGTTTGAACCTCGCGCGCGGTCCGCGCCGGCTCGAGTTGGCGCACGCGGCCGAGCTCGCACGACTGCTGCCGCCGTTCATCACCGCCGTCGCGCTGCTGATCGATGCCGACGAGGCGACCATCCTCGAGGCGATGCGCGTGACGCGCTGCACGACGATCCAGCTCCACGGCAGCGAGCCGCCGGAACTCGCCGAGCGCCTGCGCGCGCGTTTCCCGGTGATCAAGGCGTTCTCGGTGACGACGGCCGCGAGCCTCGCTGCGGTGCGTGGCTATCCCGCCGACGCGTACCTGCTCGATGCCGCAGCGGCCGGTGCCGGCGGGTCTGGCCTGGCGTGGGATCATGGTCTGGCGAGCGCGGAGAGTTTCGACCGTCCGGTGATCCTGGCTGGCGGGCTGCGTCCCGACACCGTCGCAGCCGCGGTCGCCCAGGTCCGTCCCTGGGCGGTTGACGTTTCCAGCGGCATCGAGTCCGCTCCCGGTATCAAGGAGCGGACGAAGATGGCGGCATTCGTGCTGGCTATTAATGCAGGGGCTTCGCCCCTACGGCCCTAAACGGGCCTACCCCCCGGGCTTTGTCGCGGCTCGATGTCGTCGGGGGCCTCCGACATCGTGGCGGCATCGCCTGCGGCGATTGTATGCCGCCAGCGCCGCTCGGCGCCCGAGGAGAGGGGAAGAGTGGGGGTCGGGGACGGGCTACTGCTTCGCTCCGGCCAACGAGGTGCCGACTTCCTTGCCGGTCATCTTGAGCTGGGTGTTGAGATCTTCGATCGGCTTCTTGGTCATCCCCAATGGCGGGACCCACTTCGGGTTCTTCAGCCAGGAGTCGATCTCGCCCTTGGCCTTCTTGATGTACTCGTCGTTGGCGCCGAGCTTGTCCTTGCCGTCGCTGATGCGCGTGGTCTGGCTGTTCTCTCCGTACCACTTCTTGATCGCGTTGACGCGTTCGAACTGGACCTTGTCCTCGGCCAGCCATTTCTGCCAGGCGTCCGCCTTGTCGCCGTTGACTTTCACCACATCCGGGCGGCCGATGGTCTGTCCGACCAGCGATTTCACCGCGTCGATGCAGTCCTTGTCGCCGACGGCGGCCAGCTTGTCGATCGCTGGCCGCAAGCCTGCGAGCTCGGGTACCTTGACCTGACCGAGCGCCAGCGCCGCCACCGAGCGCAGCTTCGCGTTGTCGAGCGACTTGCTGAGCTTGGCCAGCACGTCCTCGGTGAGTTGCTTGCTGGTGGTGGTCTTGGTGAGGATGAAGTCCTTGCCGAAGCATTCGGCGAGCATGGCCTTGTCGACTTCAGGCAGCGCCAGGGTGTCGATGTCCGCGGCCAGGACGAGCAGGTCGTCGATGGTCGGCGACAAGCCCAGCTTCTTGTCCGCCTTGATCAGGCCGGCGAGCACGTCCGGCGGCGTGGTCTTCACCAGGTACGGCCTGAACTTGCCGGAGAGGTTCCGACGCTTGGCGTCGTTGTCCGGATTGTCGGCGAGCACCGCGTGCTTGCCCAGGCATTCGAGGGCGAATACGCGCAGGGGCTGGTTGTCGCTCATGGCGAAATCGACCAGGCGGTCGAGCGAGCCGCCCGAGTTCTTCTCCATCGCGGTCTTGATCGCGGCATGCGCGAGCACGCGATCGCGGTTCGGACCCTGCAGAAGGCCCATCGCGTGTCCCACGCTCGCGCCGGTCAGCGCCTTGGCCATGCCGTCGAGCGACGCGGTCAGGCGCGTCTCGGCGATGTCGGCCGTTCCCGCGATGCGCGCGAGCGTCGGCACCACATCGTCGCCGCCGACCTTCGCGACCAGGACGATCGCCGCCGAGGCGACGTCGTCCGGACTCTGCGCGTCCTTCGCCCATTCGTCGAGCTTGGTCGGCAGACGTTCGCCGACGGATTTCTCTCCGTAGACTTCGGCCGCGGCATTCAACGCGGCGGCGCGTTGGGGTCCGGTGGTCTCCGTCCGCTCGGCGATCGAGATCAGCTGGGGAAAGAGCTGCGCACCCTTCGCGAGCTGGATCTGCACCTCGGCGGGCCCATGACCGCCGAGGATGACTTCCTTGACGCGCGCCGGGTCCTGGACCATGGCGACGAAATCGTCCGCCGCCTTCAACGCTTCCGGCATCTTGGTCGGATCGGTCTTGGCGGCGTCCATCGCCTTGATCTTCATGCTGCGGTTGACCGGGCCCCACGCGATCACCGCGATCACCGCGAGGATCACCAGGCAACCGACGATGATCGCCGGCAGCTTGCCGGAACGCTTGCCCGAGGATCGGCGCGCCGATTTGCTGCTATCCGCCTTGTGACGACCCGTGCCCGACGAACCGGTGGCGTGGCGACCAGTGCTGGGAGCGGGATTGCGGGTGGACGATGCTGGCCGCTTGCCCTGCGCGGCGATGCGCGCCGACGAGGGCTTGGTCTGCGGCGACTGCGACCGGAGGCGGGCGGACGATTCCTTCGCCGACGGTTCCTGCGCGGGGACGCGACCCGACGGAGAGCGCTTGGGCTGGGCGGCGATGCGCTGCGACGGCGGCTTCAGGTCGGTGGCGGTGGGTCGCTGACCCGGCGCGGGCTGGGTCGCTTTCATCTGCGCCGTGGTGGCGCGTTTGGCCGATCCGCTGCCCGCGCGCCCATGGCGTGCCGAGGGGGGGGTGCGCGAGGGGGTCGTCATGGCGGAATCCTAAGGTGCCCACCGGCATGATAAGAGGAGATGGGACGAGGATGCGACCCCCCCGACGGGCGTGTGTGCCTCTGGGAGCCCACCCGAACCGGCTATGCGGGGCTTGCGTCGAGCCTGGCGGGAGCGTCACCTGACGCATCCGCGCTCGTTCATCCTGATACCCAAGGAGCCATCGTGATCCGCAGCTTCCACCTCCGTCTCGCCAGCATCGTCCTGCCGCTCCTGTGCGCCCTGGTCGGCTCCGCCGAGAATGCCGCTGCGCCGGCGGGCAAGCCGGTCCTCGATCCGCCGACGCTGCGCTCCCTGGGCGGCTACTGGATCGTCCAGGGGGATGATGACCGCGATGCGACCGTCACGGCGGCCTACCGCAAGCACGGGAGCACGGAGTGGAAACCGGCATTGCCGTTCTTCCGCGTGGCGCGGGACGCGAAGCCGGGGAAAGGCCAGCTCGAGGTCCCTGCCGGCAGCTGGCTGTTCGCGGGCAGCGTCCTGCTGCTCGATCCGGACAGCGAATACGAGATCAAGCTCACCCTCGTGGATCCCGACGGCGGCAAGGCCGAAGAGGTGCTGAAGCAGCGCACCATCGCCGAGCCGGTGATCGCCACCGGTGCGCCGCGCAAGCACGTCGTGCCGGGAGACGGAGGCGGCGCAGGAACCAAGGACGATCCGTTCAAGGGCCTCGCCGCGGCCCAGGCCGCAGCCAAGCCCGGTGACGTGATGGTCCTGCGCGCAGGGAACTACGGGCCCCTGTTCGCTATCACCACCAGCGGCGAGCCCGGCAAGCCGATCGTGTGGCAGGGCGCCGGCGACGGCGACGTGGTGATCGGCACCGGGACCAAGGAGGCCCCCTCGGAACGCGCCATCGTCATCGAGAACCAGCACGACGTCTGGCTGCAGAAGCTGACCGTCGGCCATGCCGGTTTCGGCGTGCTCATCGGCGATTCGTCACGCGTGGTCATCCAGCGCTGCCGCTTCTTCGACATCCGCACCCGAGGCATCACCTTCTGCCGCAACGGCACCGGCACCACCAGCGGGTTCTTCATCAGCGACAACGTGCTCGAAGGCGCGTCGGCCTGGCCGAGGTCGCAGGGCATCGAGGACATGAACGCCATCCACGGTACCGGATACGGCCACGAGATCTGCTACAACCGCATCAGCGGCTTCGCGGATGCGATCGACACCTTCGGTTCGGCGAGCAGTTACTCCATCGACATCCACAACAACGATGTCAGCGAACTCACCGACGACGGTATCGAATTGGACTACACCCAGCGCAACAACCGCTGCTATCTCAACCGCATCACCAACGCCTACCAGGGCATCTCGGTGCAGCCCGTGCTGGGCGGTCCCGCATACATCGTCCGCAACGCGCTCTACAACGTCTGCGTCGAGCCGTTCAAGATGCACAACAGCCCCAGCGGCTCGGTCGTGCTGCACAACACCATCGTCAAGAAGGAGCGCGCCAACGTGGTCATGACCAGCGCGCCGATCCTGACCTCCTACTTCCGCAACAACCTCTTCATCGGCACCGACAGCGACCGCCCCGCGATCGACTTCGACTGTCCGACCACCGACTGCGACTTCGACTACAACGGCTACGGCTTCGGGAAGACCTCAGGTGCCATGAAGTGGAACAACGTCCGCTACGCCACCCTCGACGAGGTGAAGCAGAAGGCGCCGATCGAGAAGCACGCGACCTTCGTCGAGGCGGCCACCGCCTTCGCGAGCGGCATCGTGCCGCCAGCCGATGAAAAGGTTCAGGCCAAGATCGGGAACGACCTGCGCCTGAAGGAGGGCACGGCCGCGATCGACGCCGGCCAGCCGCTCGCGAACGTGAACGACGGCTTCGCCGGCAAGGCTCCCGACCTGGGCGCCTACGAGTTCGGCGCCGAGCTCCCCCATTACGGTCCCAGGCCCGAGAAGAAGTAGCTGCCGGCTCGGCGCGCCTAGGGCAATCATGAAGAGCTATCGTGAAAGCCCGGCGCGACCTGCGGCCGCCATTTTTCCGGGTTTTCATGATCGACTGTCTACGCCGGGGGGCCGGAAC
>JACCZE010000009.1 GCA_013696105.1 Planctomycetota bacterium
AGGTCGCGCACCGGCAGCTCGCGGCCATCGGGCGGACGCACCAGGGTCGCCCCCGGGATCCCGGCGTGCCAGCTCGATGCGGGAGCCGGCAGCGGCAGGACCAGCTTCAGCAGTCGCTGGCGTTCGCGCCAGTGCACGCGTAGGCGCAGCTCGAACGATTCCTCGCCGGTGTAGAGCATCCACTCGGCTTCGAGCGCGCTCGCGCCGATGGTGCCGCGGCGGATGACGCGCGACATCAGCGGACCCCGCTCGACGAACGGCTGGTCCTCCCAGCGTGCGGTGTCGATCGCGTGCTCGCCGTACCGATCGTGGTCGTGCGACCAGGTGTCGGAACGGTCGTCGATGAGCGAGAATTCGGGCGCGAGGGTGACGGCGCCGACCGTCAGCCGCGCATTGGCGCCGAACGGATCGATGGTGCAGCCGCGGTCGTTGGCGATGATCGAGCCGGCCTGCGCCGCGACGGTCGCGGGCGCGGGCCCCGGCTTGACCAAGCGCAGGATGCGCATGCCCCCGGCGGGGATCTCGGCGCGCACCACGAAGCGCATCGGTCCCCAGGCGAGGCACTCCGACTGCATGAGCTGGATCGCGACGGGTTTGCCCTGCTCGTCGATCACGCCGAAGCCCTTACGCCAGTCGTTCTCCAGCCAGGGCTCGATTTCGAGATAGCCCGCGAATGGGCGATCGCTGGCGTTGACCAGGATCACGCGCGGCGCCAGGTCGTCGGGGAGCTTGGCCATCTGCGCGCGCACGCCGTAGTGCAGCGCCTCGTCGGCGGTGGTGGCGATGTGTCCGATCTGGTCCTCGACCTGGCGGTAGGCGCTGGGGATGCAGGTGCCGCCGAGCGTGTCGTGGAAGTGGTGGAAGGCGACGCGGCGCCACGCATCGGCGAGGTCGGCGGCCGGAGCGCCCACCACCTCGGCCTGGCGCAGCAGGTGCTCTGCGCGGCGCAGGGCGACCTTCACCGGACGATGGACGCTGTAGCAGCCGATGGCGTGCTGCTGCAGCTCCCCGGTCACCAGCGGCAGCGATGCGATGCGGTCCTTGATCGCGGCGAAGAAGCGCGCGGGCGAGGACATCACCAGCTTGGCGCCGGGGATGGCGTCGATGTTGGCGCGGCACCAGGCGATCTGCTCCTCGGTGGCGCCGCCGCCGTGGTCGCCCACCCCGACGAACGCCATGGTGTGGCCGAGGTCCGCGGGCAGCTCGGTGAGCGACGCGCGCAGGTGGTCGAGCGAGATCGTGCCCCAGGCGGCATACGCGCTGGCGATGCGGAAGGTGGTGACCTCGGGTCCGCCCTCGAAGCCGCGCCAGCGGAACACCCGCGCCGGCAGCTTCATCTCGTGCTCCTGTGGGCGCATCATCACGTAGCTGTCCTGGCCAGCTGCTCGCATGTAGCCCGGCAGCGTCGCGGCGTGGCCGAAGCTGTCGATGTTGTAGCCGATCTTCGGGAACACGCCGTAGCGGCTGGTGAAGTACTCCTTGCCGCAGGCGATCTGGCGTTCGAGCGCGAAGCCGCTGGGCTGGTTGCAGTCCGGCTGCGTCCACCAGCCGTTGACGATCTCCCAACGGCCGGTCGCGACGTGGGCCTTGATGCGCGCGAACAAGGCCGGGTCGCAGCGTTCGATCTGCGCGTGCACCCACGCCTCGCCCTGGCTGAAGTACAGGTCCGGGTGCTTGTCCAGGCGGTCGCAGGCGCTGCGGCAGGTGGCCAGCGATTCGTCGAGGCCCGCCTGCCACGGCCACAGCCAGATCGGGTCGAGATGCGCGTTGAAGATGAGATGGATGGTGGTGGTCATGGGTTCCTCATTCGCCGATCAGGTGTTCGAGGCTCTCGCGCGAGAGCGCGATCTTCGCCTCGCCCTGGGTGATGGCCCCCAGGTCGTAGAGGCAGCGGGTGAAGGCGGCGCGCATGCGCTGGTCCAGTTCCGCGACCGGCAGATCGCAGATCGATTTCATCACCACCTGCCCGGAACGCACGTGCGTGCGCTCGTCGGCGCGGATGTAGTCCGCGATGTGCGTCATCAGGGTGTCGCCGCTGGCGGCGGCCTCGTCGACGATGCGGCCGATGGACTTGAGCACACCGACCTCGCCGATCATGTTGATCTCGGCGAGCGCGAGCGCGGGTTCCATCGGGCCGCGGCAGGTGCTGGGGGTCAGGCGGTTGGGGAGCTCGAAGGGATCGAAGCCCAGGGCCATCATCGCGCGGTGGCCGATCTCGGTGTGGCGCGATTCGTCCCACACCATGCGCGCGAGGCGGTATTCGGCGTCGAAGTCGGTGAAGCGGATGTCCCACAGCACGGTGCCGAAGGCCTCGATCGCATCGAGCTCGTCGCGCTGGGCGCGCACGAAGGCCAGGCGCTCCTTGTCGTATCCCGGCTCCAGGCGCGCACCGCCGTCGAAGGCGTCGTAGTCGCCCGTGCGGTCGAAGGTCACGAAGCGGAGGTCGCGGCGGGGGGCGGTGCCGCGGACGAAGGCGGTCTCGACGCTGCGCAGGCAAGCAGGCGCCGCGGTCAGCCGGTCGGCGCCGGTGACGCCGCCGATGGACGCCAGCAGCCGATCGCAGTGCCAGCGCCAGCGCTCGAGCCGCGCAGGATCGATGCCGCCGGCGACGTAGGCGGCGATGGCCTGATCCGCCCAGGCCAGCATCGGTTCGTAGTCCAGGCGGATCTGGGCGAGCAGGCGGATGGTCGGCGCATCGGCGATCGGGCAGGTGCGTTCCGCATGATGGCGATACGCGATCTCGAGCGCGCGCCCGATCACCTGGTGGACGCCGACCAGCAGCTCGGCGGTGTCCTCGGCCGAGAGGACCTCGTCGATCAGGCGGTCGATGTCCGCGTCGCGGAACTCGTCCACGGCGGCCAGGCGCAGCTGCTGCTCATTCAGCCGGTCGCGCAGGCGGCGCGCGGCGTCGGCGTGCCAGAAGAGGTGGCGACCGCTCTCGACCTTCACCTCGAACTCCGGGATCGACAGCGTCCAAGCGCCGATGGCCTGGGCCAGGCGCCGTTCCAGGTAGTAGAACCGCGTCAGGCGGGCGACGCTGTCGGCGACCGTGAAGGCGCCGCCCAGGGGCCGGGGATCGGCGGGGAAACGGAAGGGGAAGGCGCGCCGGCGCTCGGCCGCGGCCGAGCGTTCCTGCGGTCGCGAGGCGGGAACGTGTCCGAAGGGCGTGTGGTCGGTCATGCGGTCCCCAGGGGTTTTGACAGCCGGCGGACGGCCTACGATCGCGCCGGTCCGACGAGCGCGAGGATAGCGGAGCGGCGATCGGCCGGCGTTCGACTTCTTGCGTCCGGTGGATGAGAAATATCGACCGGCCGGGGCGGCCGGTCTCCAAGCAGGGGGTGGGGTGGCACACAAGCTCGCTGTGGTCAGGGAAGCCGGATTCAGCCGCTTCCACGGCTACGAGCGCCCGCTGCCCGAGCTGCCGGCCTTCTGGCACTGCAACCAGGCGCGCTGCGACCCGGGATACGTGCTCGCGCACCACGCGCACCGCTCGGTCGAGATCATCTACGTGATCTCGGGAAGCGCGTCATGGACGGTCGACGGCGAGCCGGTGGCGCTCAAAGGCGGGGATTTCTTCATCACCCGTCCGGGCGAGGTGCATGGCGGGGTCATCGGTCCCCGCGGCCTGGTCAACTATGCGGTCGGCTTCGACCCGAAGATCCTGCCGGTACCGCACGCGTCGTCGCCGAGACGGCTGGCGACCTCACGAGGCGATGGCGACATGGTCCAGGCGGTGAGCGAGGCGTGCGCCGCCGACAACCACCTCTCGGCGCTCGATCGGCGCATCATCCCGGGCGGGCACGGCTGCGAGGCGATCCTCTCGCGCCTGATGCACGAGCTCGACCGTTGCGCCGCCGATGACGAACGCCAGCGCCTGCTGACCGTGTCGATGGTGCAGGCCCTGCTCGTCGAGCTGCTGGTGTTCGTGACCCGCTGCTCGCTGCGCCGCAACGAACGCCAACTGCCGCAGCGCCGGAGCGAGGCCCACGATTTCAGCGAGATCCTCGCATGGATGGCGACCCGCGTCGAGCATCCGCCGTCGTTGGGCGAGACGGCGCGCCGGGCCGGCCTGTCGCCGGCGCATTTCGTCGTCGCCTTCAAGCGCTCGACCCGGCAAACGCCGCTCGAGGCGATGACGTTGCTGCGGATCGAGGAGGCCAAGCGGCGGCTGCGCGCGCGCCCGCGCCGAGCGGTCACCGACATCGCGATCGGCTTGGGCTTCAGCTCATCGCAGTATTTCAGCCTGGTGTTCCGCAAGGTCGTCGGCTGCTCACCATCGCAATGGCAAGCGCGCAGCGGGTGAGGGGTGCGGCGACCGACCCGAGGCAGGGGCCTTCGCCGTCGCCCCGTCCATTGCGCGAGCTCGGCGATCCCGACCTCGCGGGCATCGCGCGCGCGCCCGTTTGCGACCGCGCGGCCAGCGTTACAACCGGGACATGTCCAAACGGTCCGATCAGCTGAGCGACGATCCCGCCATGGGCAGCGTCGATCCGCTGCATCATCCAGCTCAAGCGTTTCCAGATGCGGATTGGCAGTGGTTCGTCGCGCGCAGCGAGGCGATGGGCATCGCCGACGCGGGCGCGCGGCGCACCGTGCTCGAGGCGTTGTTCGGACATCTCATCGGCGTGAACCGCTGGCTGAACCTCACGACCCTGATCGCTCCGCGCGAATTCCTCAAGCTGCACGTGCTCGACAGCCTGGCGCTGGAAGGCGATGCGCGCGCACGCCATCTCTCCGAGGGCTCTCCGTGCGTCGACCTCGGTTCCGGCGGCGGGTATCCCGGCTTGCCGCTCGCACTCTGGCATTCCTCCATCCCCTGGGTGCTGATCGACGCCCGCCGCAAGAAGGCCGAGTTCCTGCAGGCCGCGTGCTCGATCGCGACCGCTCTGGGCGGTGCGCGGGTGCGGGCTCTGCACCTGCGCGGCGTCGACGCGTCGCGCGGCGCGCCGGACCTGCGCCGCCGCTGCCAGCTGGTGGTGTGC
>JACCZE010000010.1 GCA_013696105.1 Planctomycetota bacterium
GCCATCACCGTCGACACCATCAAGCGCGTGCGCGCGCTCGTGCAGGTCGACCTGCTGGACGTGCTCGGCGGGAGCCTTCTGGAGCAGCTCTCCTCTGATCCGGTCATGCTCTGCGATGTGCTGTTCGCTGCGGTGAAGCCGGAGGCGGATACCAAGCAGGTGTCGGATGCTGACTTCGGCCGAGCGATGGCCGGTGACGCCATCGAGTCCGCGACCCGTGCGCTCCTGGAGGACCTCGTCGATTTCTTCCCCCAGCCGAAGCGACGCCTGCTCGCCAAGGCCCTGGGGAAGATGACCACGTGGCAGGCCAAGGCGATGGACGCCGCGGAGCAGCGCCTCGACGGACCCCAGCTGCAGGCGGCGCTCACCGCCGCGCTGATGGCCGAGCCGATCCTGGAGAGCAGCGCAGCGCCTGGAGTCTCGTCTGGCAGTGCGCCGGCATCCTCGGCCTCGATCCCGGACCCCTGACGCTGCGCGAACTCGTAGCGATGGCCGAGGCGGCGATCGATGAGCGGTGGCAGCGCACCGCCGCGCTGTGCGCGCTGATCGCCAACTGCCATCGCGACGCTCGCCGGCAGTCGCCCTTCCGGCCAGCCGACTTCCTGCCTCGACGTGCCGAGCCACCTGTTCCGACTGCTGATCTGTCCCTACTCAAGACGGTCTTCGTCGACCGCGTCCCACCCCGGAGGACTCCATGACCGACCCCGCCACCGATTCGCCCACCCACACCACGCCAGTGAAGGCCGGATATCGGACCACCGAATTCTGGCTATCCGCAATCGCTGTCCTGCTCGGCCTCGTGCTCGCGAGCGGAGCCATCCCCGAGAGCGGCATCGTCGGACAGGTCATCGGCGGCGTGCTCTCGGTGCTCGCCAACCTCGGCTACACCGCCGCGCGGGCGAAGGCCAAGGCGGGCTCGTGAACGCGGCCCTGGTCGAGCTGATCATCGGCATCCTGCGCCTGTTCATCGATCTTTTCATTCCCCCAACCCAGGAGATCGGCCGTGAGACCTCGCATCCTGCTGGCCCTGATCCTCGCGTCTTCGCTCGTCCTGAGCGGCTGCGAGCCTTTGGCCACCCGACCGACCCACACGACGGTGATCACCTGGGCGCGGATGGGGACGCCCGCACGGATCGTGGATGACCGCTCCATCCGGGTGCTGATTCCGGATGGGGCAGGCGGATGGACTCCCGGCGAGGCCTCGCTGGCGGGGATGGTCGCCATCGATGAGCCGACCCTCACCTATTATCAAGGGCTCGATCACCCCCTCCCGTCGGCTCCCTGATGGCATCACCCGGTGGCATCCGTGCTGGTCAGGCCTACGTCGAGCTGTTCGCCGATGATCGACTGCTGCAGCGCGGGCTTCGTTCCGCTCAGCAGCGGCTGAAGGCGTTCGGCGATGCCGTCCGAGCGATCGGTGTCCGACTCGCTGTCATCGGAACCGCGATCGCGGCCCCGCTGTTGGCGGCTACCCGGCAATTCGTCTCCTTCGGTGATCAGCTCGACAAGATGGCGATCCGCACCGGGCTGTCGGTGGAGGCGCTGTCGGAGTTGGCCTTCGCGGCAGAGTCATCGGGAACGAGTTTGGAAGCGGTTGAGACCTCAGTGCGGGTCATGCAGCGCACGCTTGCCGCAGCCGGACGGGGATCGACCGCGGCGATCGAGCCCCTGCATGCATTGGATCTGTCGGTGGAGCGACTCATCGCCCTGTCGCCGGAGCAGCAGTTCGAGGCGATCGCTCTGGCCATCACGCGGATCGCCGATCCGACCGTGCGGGCAGCCACTGCGATGCGGGTCTTCGGTCGTTCCGGCACCTCGCTGCTGCCCCTGCTCAAGGATCTCCCGGCGCTGCGCGCCGAGGCTCAACGTCTGGGCCTGACCATGCGTACCGATCAGGCCTCCGCGGCAGCGACGCTTTCGGATGCCTTCGATCGCGTGCAGGCGTCGATCCGCAGCACCTCGGTCACGATCGGCAGCGCGCTCGCTCCGATGCTGAAGGACGTCGCCGCACGTATCGTCGCATTCCTGATCGGTCTGCGGGCGTGGATCGGGCAGAATCAGGGCCTCGTGGTGGCGATGCTCAAGGTCGCTGCTGCCACCATCATCACCGGAGCCGTGCTGATCGGGGCCGGCATCGCCCTGAAGGCGCTGGGGGTCGCCATCGGCGTGGTGTCGACGGCGCTGGGAGTGCTGCATTCCGTACTCGGCCTGGTTGTGACGGTGCTCGGTGTACTGGTAACACCGATGGGCGCGGTGATCGCAGCTTCGCTGGCACTCGGAGCTGCCGTGCTGTTCTCTGCCCGCTCCGGAGTGTCCGGTCTCACCGACCTCGGGACCCAGTTCCTCGAACTGCGCGATGATGCCATCGGCGCCTGGCACGGCATTGCGGATGCGCTCTCAGCCGGCGATATCGCGCTCGCCGCTCGGATTCTCTGGCTGACCCTGAAACTCGAATGGCAGCGCGGGGTCGGATTTCTGAAGTCGATCTGGATCGACGCCACCACCGGCATGGCCATCGCGATCGCCAAGGGCCTCTTTCAGGTGCAGACCATCTGGGCTGAGGTCGTCGGCTCGCTCACGAACGTATGGACCACGTTCACGAACGGTATCGCGAAGGCATGGACCACCACTTCGGGATTTTTGGCCAAGAGCATGGCGAAGCTCGCAGGACTCTTCGACACGGGATTCGATGTCGCCGGAGTGACCCAGCAGATCGACCAGGAGGTCATCCAGCGCACGACCGCCATCGATGAGGATGCCGCCGTCCAACAAGCGCAGCAGGACGAGCGTATCAATGGGATCCAATCTGATCGCGATGCGGTCCTCCAGGACCTCGGCGACCAGAGCGTCTCTGACCAGCAGACCATCGCCGACGATCTCGCGACCACCCGTGAGGAGTTCCAGAACGCGTTAGCGCAGGCTCGCGCCAAGCGGACGGAGACCGAGAAGCGGGTATCCGGAGACCCGGACGATCCCCCGACCCTCGTGCTCCCCGACCTCGATGCCTTGTCGGCATCGCTCGATGTCGCGGCACATAAGCTGGATGTCTCTGGCACCTTCAATGCGTCCGCAGTCGGACAGCTGGGCGTCGGAGGTTCCGCGTCGGAGCGTACCGCGAAGGCGACCGAGGACACGGCTCGCAACACCGCGCGCATCGTGCGCGAGATGGGCGAGTCCGGATTGGAATTCGAATAGCATGACCGCGATTGTCCAGGAACTCTTCGCCGGGCGGACGGAGACCATCAGCGACAAGCCGAAGGTCGAGATCCCGTATGTGGTGATGCAGGCCGCGGACGAGGCCGATGTGAAGGCTGCCGTGTTCACCGTCATTCCTCCCGCGATCGGACTCTTGGTATTGCGCTCCGTCACGATCGACGAGCGCATCAGCAGCGATTCCTGGAAGGTCACCGTCACCTATGATCTGCCGGAACCGTCCCAGCAGGATGCGCCCCAGCCGGTGTTCTCCTTCGATACCGGAGGCGGCACCCAGCACATCACCCAGAGCCGGCAGACAGTGGCCAGGTATGGACCAGCCTCCTCGGCGGTGCTGGGCGGTGCGATCGGTTATGACGGCGAGAACGTTGCCGGCGTCGATATCACCGTTCCGGTCTACTCCTTCTCTGAGCTGCACTACCTGCCCGATTCCTTCGTGACGCCCGCCTATAAAGGAGCGCTCTTCAATCTCACCGGCACGGTGAACAGTGCGCCCTTCCGGCTCCTCAATGCCGGCGAGTGCCTGTTCCTGGGGGCGAGCGGCACCAAGCGTGGTCAGGACGCCTGGGAGATGACCTACAAGTTCGCAGCCCAGCCGAACCGCACCAATCTGCAGATCGGAACCATCGCGGCGATCGCCAAGAAGGGCTGGGAATACCTGTGGGTCCAGTACGGCGATGACGTGGATCCGGCGGCCAAGGTGCTGATCAAGAAACCGATCGCGGTGTACGTCGAGCAGGTCTACGAATACGCCAATTTCGCACTGCTCGGGCTCGGACCATGACGCTCACCAAGGTCTCGCGTGGTCAGCCGCTGCGCATGACGGCGGAGGCGTTCAACGCCTTCGTCGATGCCGCGCAGGCCCACCAG
>JACCZE010000031.1 GCA_013696105.1 Planctomycetota bacterium
CGACAGGATCCGCCGCACCGGCGGCGAGCGCAGGATGGCGCCGAGGGTCTGCACGTACTTGGCCTCGTCGTCGCAGGTGAAGGTGGTCGAGGTCACGGTGTCGTGCAGCGCCAGGGGATAGAGGGCGATGCCGTAGGAGACCTGCACGATGGTGCAGGCGAGTCCTGAGACCGCGGGTGCGGTGACGATCAGCGCGTATTGGAACTGGTCCTGCTGCGGTCCGCCGCGGATCTCCCCGCGCAGCGCTCCGCCCGAGAGGCGGGAGAGCTCATCGGCCTGACCGCGCAGATGCATCGCCGGGGTCGACGGAGGCACGCTCGGAAGGTCGCCCCAGAGATTCCCAACTTCCTTGGCGTCCATGCCGGACCATATGCCCTGGTGCGACGGCAGGGAACCGAAAGCAGGATGGGAGGTTGCACGGATCACCGGAAAGCCTTGCCCGTGGAATGATGGCAGCGGTACGATGGCGACTGGAGAACGCCATGGAGCTCGAACGACGCGCCGATGCCGCCATCGGCCCCACCCCGACCGATGGCAGGCACCGCTGGCTCGAACGCCTCGCCCGAGCGGGTTATGCCGCGCGCGGACTGGTATATGTGCTGATCGGGATCCTGGCGGTGCGCGCGGCGATGGGCGCCGGCGGCGAGACCACCGGGCCGCGCGGAGCGCTCCGCGAATTCGCCGAAGGTCCGTTCGGGACCGCCGTCATCGCGCTGATGGCGATCGGCCTGGCCGGCTACGCGCTCTGGCGCGTCATCCAAGGCGTACGCGACACCGAGGGCAAGGGCCGCGAAGCGAAGGGCCTCTGGCTGCGCGCGGGCATGATCGGCAGCGGCCTCATCCATGCCGGCTGGGCGGTGCTCGCCACTGGGCTGGCTTTCGGCAGCTCCTCTGGCGGAGGCAGCGGTGGTGAAGACGCACAGGCGCAGGGTTGGACCGCGACGCTGATGATGCAGCCGTTCGGTCGCTGGATGGTCGCCGCCCTGGGCATCGGCATCGTCGTCTTCGGCATCAACCAGCTCCGCCAGGCGTGGACCGACCGCTTCAAGCAGCACGTCGCTATCGACCACATGCGCGAACGCACGCGCACGGCGTTCACCGCGGTCGGTCGATCCGGACTCGCGGCGCGCGGGGTGACCTTCCTGATCGCCGGCGGCTTCCTGCTGACCGCGGCGTGGCGCTTCGATCCGGCCGAGGCCAAGGGCCTGGGCGGTTCGCTGGCGCACCTGCTCGAACAGCCCTTCGGCCCGATCATGCTCGGCGTGGTCGCGCTGGGCGTGGTCGCTTTCGGATTGTACAATGCGTTCCTCGCGCGCTTCCAGGTGATCCGTCCGCGCTGACCACATCTCCGTCGTCCGGTCGCGGATGTGCGTCGGATGCTTTCAGCACGTGCGACGTTGAGGCCGTTGGGCTTGCTCCCACGTCTCATCCCGCACCATGCCCGGTCCACCCTTCAGGAGACCGGGATGAAAGCCTCGACCCTCACCATCGCCCTGCTGATCATCTGCGCACCTGCATTCGCCGGAGACGCCCCCGCGCCTGATCCCAAGGCCATGCAGGAGGCCATGCAGAAGATGGGCACCATCGGTGCCGAGCACGCCGCCATGGCCAAGGACATCGGCGAGTGGGAGACCCAGGAGACGATGTGGATGGCGCCGGGCGCGCCTCCGATGACCAGTAAGGGCTCCTCGACCATCGCCTCGACCCTCGACGGGAAGTGGTTCCGCCAGGACTACCGCGGCGAGATGATGGGCCAGCCGTTCACCGGTCTCGGCCTCAACGGTTACGACACGCTCCAGAAGAAGTACGTCTCGGTGTGGACCGACAGCTTCTCCACCGGTCTGTGCACCATGACCGGCACCAGCGAGGACGGTGGAAAGACCGTCTCGTACACCGGACGTCTGGAGCACTGCCCGATGACCGGAGGCCCGCTGGACATGCGCTCGATCATCACCCACGAATCGGCAGACCGCTTCACCATGACGATGTTCCACGCCCCGGAAGGCCAACCGGAAGTGAAGGCGATGGAGATGATCTACACCCGCAAGAAGAAGTGATGCCGACCGGAAACACCAGCGCGGCATCGAGCGCTGGTGTATCCGGGACCCGGTCGTGTAATCGCGATATGCCTACGATCTTTCGATCCGTCGCTCTCATCCCCGCCGCTCTGGTGCTCGCCGTGGCGATGCACGCTCCGTTCGCCCTGGCGGCCGAGCCGCCCACGGTCCCCGCGGCCGAGATTCCCGCAGGCTGGGAACCCGCGTGGTCCGACGAGTTCTCCGTCGATGGGATGCCCGATCCCGCAAAATGGGATTACGAGGTCGGACGCCTGCGTAACAACGAGGCGCAGTACTACACCAGGGCCCGGCGCGAGAACGTGCGGGTCGAGAATGGCGAGTTGGTAATCGAAGCGCGCAAGGAGGCTTTCGAGGGCGCGGAGTACACTTCCGCCAGCCTCGTGACGCTCGGCAAGATGCAGTGGACGAGCGGACGGTTCGAGGTGCGCGCCCAGCTGCCCAAGGGTCGCGGCATGTGGCCGGCGATCTGGCTGCTGGGGTCGAGCTGCCCGACCGCCGGCTGGCCGCGCTGCGGCGAGATCGACATCATGGAGTTCGTCGGCCACGCTCCCGGCATCATCCACGGCACCGTGCACACCGAGGCCTACAATCACATCAAGCACAACCAGAAGGGCGCCACCGTCACCCTGGACGATCCCCACGGCACTTGGCACGTCTACGCCCTCGAATGGCGCGCCAAGGACCTGCGCTGGCTGATCGATGGCCGCGAATACTTCCGCTACGACGACGACGGCTCCGGCGTCGCGTCATGGCCGTTCGCCGAACCGGAATACCTGATCCTCAACATCGCCGTCGGCGGCGCCTGGGGCGGCCAAAAAGGAATCGACGAGACGATCTTCCCGCAGCGCATGCGCATCGATTACGTGCGCGTGTTCAAAAGAATATCCGACTAGCGCGGTACGATCCCGCCTGGAACAGGCCGCTGTCGATCATGTGCCTACCTCAGCGAGACAGTGCGGATGGCGGATGGCGGATGGTCCTCGGTCCTCCTCGGGCGCCGAGCCGGCGGTGGCGGCATACAATCGCGAAGCGATGCCGCCACGATGTCGGAGGCTTCCGACGACATCGTGCCGCGACAAAGCCCGGGGGTAGGCCGAAGGCCGTAGGGGCGACAGCCCCTGAGCAAACAGATGCCTATCTCTCCCGTACTCCCAATCCCGGCCCCTTCGGCAACAACAGCCGCGCATCTGCGTCCACGCGGACGCCGACGAACGGATCGCGAGCGATCAGCAGGTTTCCGTCGAGATCGGCGTAGTCGATCAGCGGCGCGAGCTGCGCCGCCGCGGTGATCAGCACGCTCGATTCGATCATGCATCCGACCATGATCTTGAACCCGCAGGCGCGGGCGACGTGCACCATCTTCAGGGCCTCGCGCAGGCCCCCGCACTTGACCAGCTTGATGTTGATGGCGTCGACGCAGCCGACCAGGGCGGGCAGATCGCTGGGCGTCAGGCTGGATTCGTCGGCCATCAGCGGGATGCCGATGCGGTCCTTGATGCGTTTGAGGTCGGCGTTGCGTCCGGGCGGCAGCGGCTGCTCGATGAACTCGACGCCGAGTTTTTCGAGCACCTTCGCCTTCGCGATCGCGTCACGCACGGTCCAGCCGCAGTTGGCGTCGACGCGCAGGCGTTTCTTCGGCGCCAGGCGGCGCACTTCGCGCATGATCTCGAGATCGTGCGCGACGCCGACCTTGATCTTCAGCACCGGATACTTCTCGGCCTCGCGTACCTTGTCCGCGACTTTCTCGATGGTGTCGATGCCGATGGTGAACGAGGTCTGTGGCGTACGCGATCCGTCCAGCCCCCAATAGCGCCACAGCGGCAGCTTCAGCTTCTTGCCGATGAGGTCGTGCAGCGCGATGTCGATCGCGGCGATGGCGCTGGGTTCGCGTGGGAAGCGCGCGGCGAGATCCGCGATGATGGCGTCGATCTCGAACGGGTCCCGATCGACCAGGCGCTTGCCCATGCGTTCGAGCGCGCGCATGCAGCCGCGCTGGCTCTGGCCGTAGAACGACATCGGGGCGGCTTCGCCGAGTCCCACGAGGCCTTTCCAGCTCAGGCGCACCAGCACGTTCTGCTGCACCGCCACCGAATGGCGCGCGATGGTGAAGCGGTGCCTCAGTGGCAGATCCAGGGGCGCGACCGAGAGGTGCATGCCGCCCTCAGCGCGACGCACGCGCGCGCTTCTGCGCCGGCTTCAGGCCGAGCGCATCGGCCGCGGCGCGCACCAGCTTGGCCGAGCCATGGCGGATCGGATCCTCGGCCGGCAGGCCGGTCTCGTCCTCCAGCTTCTTCGCCGCGCGGTCGGCGTCGGCGTCGGTCATGCCGAAGGTATTGAGGCTGACGGCGATGACCTTCGAGGGGTAGATGGCTGCGGTCAGCGCCTCGACCAGTTGGATGCCGGCTTTGACCGGCATGAGCGGGAACTTCTCATAGTGATAGATGTGCGTGCGGTTGGGCACGTGCTGGTAGACGATCGCGTGCGGCATCGAGCCGTGGAGCATGCCGACGGTCACGCCGCTGTAGGCCGGGTGGTAGACGCTGCCCTGGCCTTCGACGATGACGACCTGGCGCTTGCGGCGCTCCCAGCACAGCTGCTCGATCGCGCCGTTGACGAAGTCGCTGATCACGTGGTCGATCGCGATGCCCGAGCCGGCGATCATGATGCCGGTCTGGCCGGTGGCGATGAACTCGCTGTCGTAGCCGGCGGCGCGCAGGCCGCGGTCGAGCTCGACCGAGGTCACCATCTTGCCCATGTTGCAGTCGGAGCCGACCAGGGCGATGCGCCGCTGCGGCAGATCGCGCAGGCGATCCTGGGCGACCGAGACGTCGGCCGGCGATTCGCGCACGTCCCAGATGCGGACCTTGCGGCGCTTGGCCGCCTTGGCGAATTCCTCGTCCTCGCCGAGGATGTGGTGCAGGCCGCTGACCACGTCCATGCCCGCGTCGATGCACTGGAGGATGATCTTGCGCCACGACGCCGGCAGCGCGCCGCCGACCGGGGCGATGCCGATCACCAGCTGGGTCGGCTTGTGCGTCAGGCCCTCGGCGACGGTCGAGACGATGGGCAGGCCGGCCCCGACGCCGATCAGTTCTTCGAGCGGCTTGCCTGCGCGCGCCGCCTTCGAGTCGAGGATGCAGGCGACCTCGTCCGCGCAGTAACGCACCAGGCAGGTGGCGGTCTTCGCGGTGAAGATGCCCAGGCGGCCTTCGGTCAGGATCATCATTCGGCGTTTGCGAGCCACGGCATGCCTCCAGGAGGGACCGCGACCTTAAACCGGGCTGGGGGGTGTCAACGCAGGTGGAGATCCTGGATGAGCACGATTCGCGCCTCCACGTGCGGTATCCGCTCATTGGTCGCCCTTCGTCCCTGGTTGGACCATCGCATGGCCGTCGCACCGGGGGCGTCAGGCGCGCGCGGTGGCCCTCGGCAGATAGGTGCTCACCGCGATGGAACGCGAGATCACGTCGCTGGCGGCGCGGTCATCGGCGATCCAGCCCATCCCCCGCGCCTGCACCACCAGGTTCCCCAGGACCGCCGCCTCGACCGGGCCGGCGGCGACCGGTCGTGCGCACGCGTCGGCGGTGAGCTGGCAGAGCAGGGCGTTTTGGCAGCCGCCGCCGAGCACCTGGATGGCGGCCAGGGGAGTGCCGGTCACGCGCTCGAGGGCCGCGCAGCTGCGCGCATAGCCCGCGGCCAGACCCTCGAGCACGCGGCGGACGATCAGGCCGTCATCGTCCGCGATCGGCGCCGAGCGTTCTGCGAACCACGCGCGCACCCGATCCGGCATCGTGTCTCCCGGAATTCCAGGAGGGAAGAACCGTGCATCGTCGACGTCGAGCGCGAGCGTGCCCGGGGCCGCGGCGACGGCGAGCGCGGTGAGCCGCTCGTAGGTGTGGTCGCGGCCGGCGAGCGCGAACGCGCGCCGGCACTCCTGCACCACCCACAGGCCCATGATGTTCTTCAGCAGGCGGATGCGGCCATCGGCGGCGATCTCGTTGCTCAGCCGGCTCAGCCGGCTGTCCTCGCCGGTGATGGCGGCGGGCACCAGCGTCCCCATCAGGGACCACGTACCCGAGCTGATGAACGCGCGGGCGGCATCCTCGAGACCAGCGAACGGCAGACGCGCCGGCAGCGAGGCGACCGCGCTCGCGGTATCATGGCACGCCGGGACGGTGATCATCGGCGGCTCGCTCAATCCGAGGCGGGCAGCGAGCGCGCCGGTCATCGCCCCCAGGCGCGTGCCCGGCCGCACCGGCGGCGACAGCAGCTGCGCCGGGATCCCCAGGCGCGCGAGCAGCTGCGCGTCCCACTCCGGTTTGCCCGCGACCGTCAACCCAGTGGTTCCGGCGTTGGTCCACTCGTTGGCCATGCGACCGCACAGGCGGTAGTGCAGGTAGTCCGGCATCGTCAGCAGGCGGTGCGCGCGCGCGAGCAGCTGCGGATCGGCCTTTCGCGCCGCGACCAGCTGGAAGATGGTGTTGAAGGCCAGCGGCGCGGTTCCCGTGCGCGCGAAGAGCTCGGCCTCGGGAATGATGCGGTAGACCTCCTCGGGGATTCCGGCGGTGCGGCCATCGCGGTGGTGGTAGGGCGCTTCGAGCGGCGTTCCCGCCTGATCGACCAACACGTAATCGACGCCCCAGCAATCGATGCCGATCGACTGGATGGATCCCGCACGCGCGGCTGCGGCCGCGATCCCGGCGATGATGCCCGCCCACAGGCTCTCGAGGTCCCAGCGCAGCGTCGTGCCG
>JACCZE010000039.1 GCA_013696105.1 Planctomycetota bacterium
GGCCAGGGGCGATGCGGTCGGGGGCGATGGCGAGGGAGGGCAGGGACGTGTTCATGGCGGACTCAGCGGTGTGCGTTATCGAACAATAGTGTTCTAATATAAACCAGGCGAAGTCCAGCGGCTTCTCTAAACCATTGTATCATCAATGGTTGACGGACTTTACCGATGGACGGAGGCGTCAGCGCTCACCTGGCGGGTGGGCTCCGGTCCGAGCGCTCGGCGATCGTTCACGGGGCACGCCTGGCACCAGCGAGGTCTGGGCCCCGGTTTTCCTCAGCGCGGCGGCGGACGTCCGGCGGATGCTGCCGGCACCAGTTCCTCGACGCCGTCGGCGGTATCGGTGATCACCAGGTCGATCTCCGACGCGGGCAGGAAGTACATGGCGCCGCTGCGTCCGATCTTGTCCCGCGTGGCGAGTACGAGCACGCGGTCGGCCTGGCGTGCAGCCTGGCGCTTGAGCGGGATCTCCTCGACGGTGGAGCGGCAGAGGCCGCGTTCGAGGTGCACGCCCGAGGCGCCGAGGATCGCGACGTCGAGATGGAACGCGGCGAGCGCCTGCTCGGTGATCGGACCGACGCAGCCCATCAGATCGTAGCGCACCTCTCCGCCGAGCAGATGCACGTTCGCCATGCGTTTCGCCACCAGGAGCTGCGCCAGCGGCAACGACGGCGTGACCACCGTGAGACGCGGGATCGCGGCGAGGCGATCGGACAGCGCGAGCGTGGTGCTGCCGGAATCCACGAACACCACCTGGTCCTCGCGCAGGTGGCGCGCGGCGGCGTCGGCGATGCGCGTCTTCGCCTCCTGTTGCTGGCGACGGCGCAGACCGAAATCGAGCGAGAACTCGTTGGCGCCGCCACCGACCGCGCCGCCGTGGGTGCGGCGGATCAGGCCGCTGGCCTCGAGGTGGTCGAGGTCGCGGCGGATGGTCATTTCGGAGACCTGCAGGGCCGTCGCCAGGCTGGGCACGGATTCGTAGCCCGCGCCAGCGAGGAGGTCGAGGATGCGCTGGTGGCGGGTGGCGGCATCCATGTTCGGATTCTTACGCTAGATGTGCGTCGGGGGCAATGACGGAGAAGAATTCCTCTCGATTTGTTCGAATTAGAACATATGAGTTCGATTACGCGTCGAGACCTTCACCCCGTGCAGCCACCCTGAGGACGTCCACCATGCCATCTGCGGCCCGACCCAGCCCCGTCATGACCGAGGCCACCATGCCCACGAGCGACTACCAAGAGGCGCTGCGCCCGCGCTTCCACTACACGTCGCGCCGCAACTGGCTGAACGATCCCAATGGCCTGGTCTACTTCCAGGGAGAGTACCACCTCTTCTACCAGTATTACGCCAAGGGCTGCACCTGGGGGCCCAACAGCTGGGGCCACGCGGTGAGCACCGACCTGGTGCACTGGCGCCAGCTCGAGGACGCGCTGCATCCCGATGAGCGCTTCGGTTGGATCTGGTCCGGCTCGGCGGTGGTCGACCACGGGAACACCTCTGGCCTGGGTATCGGGGGAGAACCGCCGCTGATAGCGGTCTACACCGCTGGGGGCAAGACGCCGACCACGCCGTGCGTCCAGTGCATCGCCTTCAGCACTGATCGCGGCCGCACCTGGACCAAGCATGCGGGCAATCCGGTCATCCCACAGGTCGAGGGCGAGAACCGCGATCCCAAGGTGATCTGGCATGCGCCGTCCAGGCGCTGGGTGATGGCGCTGTATCTCGACCGCAACGATTTCACCCTCTTCACCTCGCCGGACCTGAAGACCTGGACGCGCGGCGGCGATGTGCGTCTGCCTGGCACCAGCGAATGCCCGGACCTCTTCGAGCTGCCCGTCGCCGACAGCGGCGAGCGGCTGTGGGTATTCTGGGGCGGAGACGGCTTCTATCGTCTCGGCTCCTTCGACGGCGAGCGCTTCACGCCGACCAGCGGATCGCTGATCGCGGAACACGGGCCCAACGGCTACGCCGCGCAGACCTGGAGCGACACCCCCGACGGGAGGCGCCTGCAGATCTCGTGGATGCGCGGCGGCCGCTACCCCGGCATGCCCTTCAACCAGCAGATGAGCGTGCCGGTCGAATTGACGCTGCGGCGGTTCCCCGAGGGAGTGCGGCTATGTCGCGTGCCGGTGCGCGAGCTCGAAGTGCTGCGGACAGGCGCGCAGCGGTGGGCCGCAACCGCGCTGCGGCCCGGCGCTCCACTGGTCGCCGACGATCGCGGCGGCCTGTTCGACCTCATCGCGGCGATCGCGCCCGGCGAGGCGGACGCCATCGTCATGCGCATCAACGGCTGCGAACTGCGCTACGACGCGGTACGCCAGACCGCGCGCTTCCAGAACCACACCCTGGCGCTGCCGCTGTGCGAGGGCGAGCTACGGATGCGCCTGGTCGTCGACCGCACTTCGGTCGAGCTGTTCGCGGCCGACGGGCGCATCTGCGCCTCGTTCTGCTATCTGCCCGAGGCCTGCGAGGATGCGCTGTCGATCTCGGCGCAGGGCGGCGCGGCGACGGTGCGCGCACTGGTGGTGCATGGCATGCACGCGTCCGTGGGCTGAGGCCCGGGGATGACGGATGGCCGCTCAGCGCCGCGTCGGACGAGGCCGCGAGGCAGCCCAGGTTCGCACGCGCCAGATGGCACAGGCAGTCGCGGGCGGCACGGGATCAGTATTCGACCGGAGTGAGCTGTCCCTCGACCAGCGGCAACGGCAGGGATCGATCCTGGCGCTCATCGCGCACGCTGACGACTATGTTGGGAACCAGCGCAGCGTGGTCAGCAGGGGTCAGCAGGCCGTTCGCCGCAAGCGCATCCACCAGCTCCCGCCACGCCTGGTCACTGCGCTCGCGAGCTGCCGCTGTCTCGGCTGCGAATGCGTCGGCGTTCGACCAGGTGATGGCGGCCCGTGGGTGGGTCTCGAGGAGGGGAGGAGCGCCCGACACGCCGGACAGCAGCATCTGCAGATAGCTCGCCGAGTATGCTTCGCGGTCGATCGGCTTATCGAAGATGACGCACCCATGGCTGACTTCGAGGTATTCCGTGCGTCGGGCATAGACGGTGAGCGGTCCGGTGGCGACGACCTGGTCTCGCACGCGCGGCTCGAGCGACAGTCGGTAGATCACCTCGGGAGGAAATCCAGCGGGGACGGTATTCGGTTCGGCACCACAGCTGCGGCTGGTCGTCAGTCTCCGGCCCCCGATCCGACCCGGATCTGTCACCGACACGCTCAGACGGATGGTCAACGGACGCAGGAGGTGCGCCGCCAGCGTCGGATCCTTCGCCGCCGCCAGGACATTGCACGCCGCGGCCCAGGCGGCATCGGAAGTGCCGCGTGCCAGCAGGCGGCGCAGCCCGGCTGCTCCGACGTCGGGATCGGCGCATGCGAGGATGGTGGCATGGATCGTGCAGTGCGGCTCGTCGACCAGCGCCTCGAGCAGGTCTGCGGGCAGCTTCGCCCGCCAGCGGATGAGCAGGTCGAGCACGCGTTCGATGGCGCAGCGCCGTTCGACCGGGACCGCGAGCCTGGCTCGAGTGGAGAGCGAGCGGATCAAAGCCTGCTCGACGTCGGGCGAGCGGTGGCCGTCCGCTCCCCAGGCGGCCCACGCCAGGGCCTTCGCATCGGCGGTCGTCGCCGCCAGATCGATGGCCGCCGCCGCGGCGACGGCTCGCGCGACTTCCGCGAGCGGTTCGGCCCCCGAGGCCATTCGGATCAGCAATGCCACCAGCAGGAGGAGTCGGAGCATGGTTGGAGGCGAACGTGCGCAGCGCGCGGACGTTCACGACCAGCGCACCGTCGAGCGGTATTCATGTATGTCACCCTCGGTGACCGACCGAGGCGCCAGCGTGCGCCCCGGTCCGATCGCCTCCCGCAGCCGAATCGTGCATGCCATGGCCATGCACGTACCTCATCACCGCCGGACTGCGCCGGGCGAGAAAGGGGCCGATGCTCAGGAGCGGATAGCACACCAGTACGCGCATGAGTACGACGCACCGAAGGACGATTCAGTGCCTCACCTCACCTCACCTCACCTCACCTCACCTCACCTCACCGGCGGCCGCGCCGCGAGATATCCCCAGGTCCACACGCTCTCGAACCAGATGTCGGTGGTGAATTCGTTGACCGGGATGAAGAGGTAGGTGTCGGTGTAGGACTCCGTCACCGGCCACGTCCGATACCCCGGATGCATCACCGAGTCGATCATCGGCAGGATCCAATAGGACCAGGTGCCGGGATGGTTCACGTGGTCCTCGATGCCGTAGACGGTGATGCCTGCGGGTGCGGCCTGTCCGCTGATGCGCGCATCCAGCTTGAGCGGATTCCTGATCGGATTCGCGCCCAGGCCGGTGGTGAAGACCAGATTGTCGGGGTTGGCGCCCGAGCTGAACTGGCACGCACACACGCCGGTGGCGAGATGCCGCGCATCGCCAGTCACGTGGTAGGCGCGCAGCGCAACATGGCCGCAGTTGGGCAGCGAATAGAAACCGAAGCAATGCGGACGATACGGATTGTCGCTGGCGATGTCGAAGGCGTTGCCGTCGGCGAAGGTCCGCGCGGCATCGGCGAGCAGCACCAGCCCCTGGATGGCGCGTGCGCGCACCACCGCATCGGTAAGCGTCGCGTCGGCGATGGCGTAGGCGAACGCGGCGTCGCTCTGCGAGGCCTTCAGCCAGTCGAATAGCGCGGGATGGTCGCGGGTGATCACCGTGTCCTCGCGGAACACGTCGTGCCAGCGGCGGTCGCGGGTGAGGCGCAGCATCTCCAGCGCCGCCAGGTTGCGGTGGTCGCGCGCGGTCCACTGCAGATTCGCGGTGGTGCGCTTGCTCGCAGCGGCTTGGCGCGCGAATTCCGCCTCGGCCCAGGTCATGGCCTTGGTCGCCGACTCGGCGTAGATCGCGGCCACAGCGGCATCGTGGGGCCGGAGCAGGCGCGCCGCGCGCGCTGCCGCCGCGGCATAGATCCACGAGCTCCCGGCATCGGGCGCCGCCTGGTAGACCGGCTGCATGCGCGTGTGCCAGCTGACCGTCGCGCCGACGGGATCGCCCACCGTCTCGAGGCCGTAGCCGATCCCGCCGTCGCTGGTCTGCATGCGGCGGAAGCAATCGATCTCGAACAGCGCTTCGTTGAAGAGGTCGGGAACGGGACGGTCCTGGGGAATGTCCAGCCGCAGGCGCGCGGCGAAGGCGGGAAACAGATCCGCGATCTCGAGCATGGCCATGGTGGCGCGCAGATGGGTGATGCGGCGTGGATTCCAGTCGCCGGCATCGTGGTAGCCGCCCCACGCGTCGGTCGCGCGCTCGCTGGTCGCCTGCTCGCGCAGCGAACGCTGCAGGTGCTTCTCGTCGCCCGGTTGATCCGCCCAGATCCCGGCGGCGTGGGCCGAGCGCATGATCTCGACGCCGTCATCGGGATGGTGGTCGCGCGGCTTGACGAAGGTGGTGAACGGCGGGCCGAGGGCGATGCCGCTGCGCTGGTGGAAGAACCCGCGCATCTGCACCAGGAAGGCGTGTTCCCAGGTGGCCGAGCCATCGTCGATCGCAAAGGGATACCCGCAGCCGATGCCCGCGACGTGCACACGATAGCGGCCTGGCTGGGCGAACGCGGAGAAATCCATGCGCAGCACATTGGTGCCGTTGAAGTTCATCTTCTGCACCGGTGACTCGGGCTCGCTCGCGCGTTTGGCCATCTCCACCGCCCCGGTGAACACCACGGCGCCGCTGGCATCGTCGAGCAGGTGGAAGGTCAATCCTTCGGGATAGCTGAAGGCGCCGCCGCCCGGCCCGCTTCCCGGTGCACCGGCCGAGGGCCCGAGCCAGATCGACAGGTAGCCGCGCTTCACCGGATCGTCGACCCGGTAGCCGATCTGCGAGGTGTGCACCGCGAGCGAGCGCGTGGTGCGCGTGTCGTTGCGGAGGTCGATGCGTTGCTGCTGCAGTCCGAGCGCGGCGCAGTCGATGCGGTAGCTGCGGCCCTCGACCAGGGGATGGGGCAGGCGCAGGAAGACCACGTGCCGTGCGGGCGGATGCGCCGGGTCGTAGTCGATGGGCTTGGATTTGCGGTGGACGGCGCGCGGCATGAGCCCGTGGGCGTAGACCGGATCGTCGCTGCTGGAGACGGTGTAATTCGCGGCCTGGTCGGCCGCCTCGGTGCGTAGTGCCTCGCCGCGCACCCGGGCGGTGGTGATCAGCTGCCGCTTCGCGCCGCTGCCGACCAGTTCGCCGATCGCCGCGCCGCCGCGTGTCAGGGTGACGATGGCCTGGCCGCCCTCGCCGGGCGCCGAGGCGACCTCGTCCCCGGCCACGGGCGCGTAGTCCACCACCGATCCGGGAATAACGGATCTCGCTGCGATGGTGATCGCGAGCACGTCGGGAGCGACCAGGCAGGTGCCGGTGACGCATGGGCGATCATCCGGCGCCGGTGGTTCGACCGCGGAGAGGACGCTGCCCAGGGACATCGCCATGAAGATGACGATGGAGATGGAGATAAAGAGGGGGCAGAGCCGGTGCTTCATGCTGCCCTTGTCGCGGCGGGCGGCGCAGGCCAAGGCGAAACCTGCAGCCGGTGTGCGGTCAGTATTCGACCGGGGTGGTCTGCCCCGCCACCGGTGGCAGCGGCACGCTCTTGTCGGCGCGGTCGTCGCGCACGCGCACGTCGATCTGTGGAGCCAACGTCGCGCGCTCGGCCGGGTCGAGCATGCGCGCGGCGACCAGGGCATCGGCGACCTCGCGCCACGCCGCCTCGCAGCGGGCGTGCGCGGCGGCGGCCTCGGCGACGAATGCGGCGGCGTCCGACCACACGACCGTCGCGGCGACCCGCGTCTTGAGCGGACGCGGAGACTCTTCGAGCCCGGTCATCAGGAGGGCCAGGTAGGTGGGCGTCAGCACATCGCGCTCGACCGAGCCGCTCCCGCCACCGAACCCCGTGGTTCCGACCGGGAATTCCCGCCGCCGGGCATGCACGGTCACCGGCCCGTCGGCGATGACCTGATCGCCGACCCGAGGAAGGAGGGTCAACCACCAGATCACGTCGGGGGGGAATCCGGATAGTACGGTGATGTGACCGTCGCCCGACGATCGCGAGCCGAACCTGGCGCCTCCGCCGCTCATGCCCGGATCGGTGACTGCCAGGCTCAGGCGGATGGTCAACGGCCGCAGCAACGTCGCCGCGAGCGATGTGTCTTTGCTCGCGACCAGCACATCGCAGGCCGCGGCCCATCCCATGTCGCTGGGTCTGCCGGCAAGCAGGCGCCGCAGGGCCGGGGCGCCCGCGTCGGGATGGGCGCACGCGAGGATGATGGCGGCATCGGCGCACCAGCGATCGTCGACCAGTTCCGCGAGCACATCCGGGGGCAGCTTCGCGCGCCAGCGGATGAGCAGGTCGAGGATGCGGTCGATCGCGCACCGCCGTTCGATCGCCTTCGGACTCGCATCCACGATCGTTCCGCGCGCCGCCAGCGCACGGATGAGCGCGGCTTCGACCTCGGCGGAGCGATGACCCTCGGCGCTCCACGCCGCCCACGCCACCTCCTTGGCATCGGCGGCCGCGACGGCGCGATCGATGGTGGTCGCGGCGGCGGCCGCGGCCAGTGCCACGCGCGCCTCGTCGTCGCGTGGTTCGGATGCGGCGACGCAACCGGCGAGGAGGATCAGGATCAGCAGACGGACCATCGCACGGGTGAACGCGCTCAGTGAGCTCGGGTTCATAGCGACAGTCCCCGCGGAAATGAGCATGTGTGGCATCATCAGACCGGAGCCCGCGCCGCCAGCCGCATCGCCGTCGGTCCTCTCTCGCACACGGGTGCTTGCGGGAAACGCGTCCGCGTTCGGTGGGCGGTCGGCGGTGGTCCCGTCATCTCGTCAGTCTGTCCTCCCGCCCGCTGTATCAGCGATCGCATCGTCCGATAGGGTGGTCGTACTCGCCCTGCCCACATCGTCCCGAGACTGGCGGGCGGAGCACGCATGGCCACGGCGCGCATCATCGCGGGACAGCGCAAGAGCACGGAGTTCGAGGATTTCTCGGACACCGTGGTGCATGCCGACGCCCGCGTCGCAGGCGGGAAGGCCAGAGCGCTGCTGGTCTTCCGCCAGCGCGACAGCGGCATCTGGTATGCGCTGGGCGATGTGCGCCGCACGCAGCTGGTGCGCGTCACCATGCGCTGCCTGCTGGACTCCGACCGGACCCTCGCGGGCCTGGGTGAGATGCCCAACGGCAAGGGCGTGCAGCGCGCCCGGGGCACGCTCGCTTGGGAGACCTGTCCCGCGCCTCCGTCGTCCGAGCAGGAGCAGCTGCCCTACCTAGTCGAGACGCTGCGCTTGCGCATGGCACGCTGGGCGGACATCGCGGCGGCACTGCTCATCTTCCCCGGCATCGCCTGCGGACTCGGCGCCGGATACCTGGGAATGATGGACAGCGGAGCGGCCTCGGAGGTCTCGCGCACGTGGATGATTCCGTTGGCGGTGGTCGGCGCGTGGCTGTTCCTCGCCGGCGTGGTGGCCGGTGCCACGCGCCGCGCGGTATGGGTGCTCGTGGGAGCCATGGGAATGACGGCCGCTGCGGCGGTGCCGTTCCTGATTCCGGCGTTCGATCTCGGACGCTGGCGACCCGCGCTGGGCGTTCCCGCGGCGTACGCGCTGTTGCTGTTCTGGCGGGCTGGACGCATGGGCTGGGCCGCACGCTCGTTGCGGCGCTGGCAGCGACTGGAGCCGACTTCCGGAGGGACCGACGAGGACGCTCCGACCAGCGCAGTCCCGACGCGCGCGCCCCGATAGGACGCCTGGGCCACCGTCGAATCGACGCATCGCCATTGGCCGCGGGCGTTTCGACGGGACATGCCGGTGTGGCATCCACTGCCGTAGTCGCTGTCTGAGCCGTCCGCATCCCGGTTGACGACTCCACGCCGGGGTCGTCTACGTCGCATGGTCAACAGCACCCAGACCCCGCTCGCATCCCCCACCATCGACCCGCTGCGCGGCAGCATGGCCGAGTTCGCCCGACCGAGCGGGCCGGACTTGATCGCGCGCACCGCCGGCATCGTGCCGTACATCGCTGCCCGCACGGCGGCGTCGGTGTGGCCGTTCGCGCGCGTGATCACCAGCGCGCCGGTCACCACCGTGCACTGCGAGGTCGCGGACGGCAGCGTGCGCAGCGGGCTGAACTTCGGTTCGCAAGACTATCTGTCGCTCGCTGCGCATCCCGCGGTGCACGAAGCCGCGATCCGCGCGATCCGCGATTACGGCGTGCACACCGCCAGCTCGGCCGCGCTGCAGGGCTGCACGGACCAGTCGCGCGCGCTGGAGCGCGACCTCGCCGATCTGCTGGCGATGGAGCACGTGGTGCTGTTCCCGACCGGATGGGGCGCCGCCTATGGAGCGGTGACCGGACTGGTGCGTCCCGATGACCACGTGGTGCTCGACCGCCTCGCGCACGCGTCGCTGCAGGCGGGAGCTGCTGCGGCGACGCAAAACGTCTCGTACACCGAGCACCTGAACGTCGACGCCATCCGTCGCGTGCTGACCGGCATCCGCGCCAAGGATGCGGTCAACGGCATCCTGGTGATCAGCGAGGGGCTGTTCTCCATGGACTCCGATTCGCCGGACCTGCACGCCATCCAGGTCGTCTGCCGGGAATTCCAGGCCACCTTCCTGGTCGACGTCGCGCACGATCTCGGCGCGCTGGGACCGGGCGGTACAGGGCACCTGGGCGCGAGCGGCATCCTCGGCGGCATCGACATCGTGATGGGCGCGTTCTCGAAGACCTTCGCATCCAACGGCGGATTCGTCGCGACCAACCATCCAGGCGTGCGCGCGTACGTCGCGGCGTACGGCGGTCCGCACATGTTCTCGAACGCGCTGTCGCCGGTGCAGATCGCGGTGGTGCGCGAAACCGTGCGCATCGTGCGCTCGGACGAGGGCGATCGGCGGCGCGGAGCGCTGATGGAGGCGGTGTCGATCTTGCGCTCGGCCCTCGGGGATGCCGGGCTCACGTGCCTGGGCGATCCGTCGCCCATCGTGCCGGTGTTGATCGGCCGTTCGCCGCTGGCACGCCTCGCGTGCTCGTCATTCATGCGCCGTGGGCTGTTCGCGAACCTCGTCGAGTTCCCAGCGGTCGGGGTGCGCGCTGCGCGCTTCCGCCTGCAGGTGCAGGCCGACCACACTCCAGCGCAGGCGCGCGAGGCCGCTGCAATCGTGGTGGACGCGGTCGCCGAGGCGAAGTCCCTCATCGCCGCGACGGAGCAGGCGTGAGGCCGTGCAGCGACTCAGGGGACGGCGGAATTCCCACGCACGCAGACGATGTCCGAAAAGGCGATGCTCGTCGCGTCGCATTCGGGGTAGACCGCGGCATAGACGGCCGGCCGGAATGCGGCGATGCGCATCGCGGGATCGATCGCCAATCGCGGCAGGTCTTTCCCGTCGACGGTGGCGGTGACGCCGGCGAGGTCGAGCTTCACGGAGATGGCGTGCTTCCCCGGCTCGAGCTTCTGTCCGAGGTCGTATGTGCTGACGACGTCCTCCTTGACCGGCGCGGAGTCGGGCTCGGGGGCTTTCCGCCAGACGATCCCCTGGGCGATGTCATGGAGCGAACCGTTGCAGGCGAGGCTGAAGGCTCCCTGGACCTCTCCGTCCGCATCGTAGAGCTCGATATGGATCGAGGCGTGCGGGGCGTTGTTGGTACCGGGGCTGTCCATGCCGAAGGTCAACGTGATCCCGTCGATCCCCGCGATGGGTTCGACGACCTGCAGACCGCGTATGCGCGGATCCTCGCCCTCGTGACCGGAGATGCGCAGTGGCCCACGCACGGCGGGGATGGATTCCGCGCGCGCATCCATGGCGATGCGCCCGTTCTCGGCGATGGCGGGATACGCGCCGATCGCCTGCCAGCGCAACGGCGTCTGCGTCGCCTGCGCCGGCGTCGTCGGAGCGCCTGACCGCGCGGGCCATAAGAACCAGGCGGTGACGGCGATGGCGATAAGCGCGCCGATCGCTGCCGGCCACCAGGCTCGTCGACGATCATCGCGGATCGGGGCAGCGACCGCGCGTTCGGAGACCGCGGCGGCGACGCGCTCCACGGATCCGCTCTCCGCGGTCGCTGCGGAGGCGTTCGACAGGAACAGGGTCAGGCTCGCCGCGGCGACGCCGCGACGTGCGAGCTTGGAGCGCAGGACCGCCACCGCCTTTCCCAGCCGCTTGCTCACCGCGGCCTTCGAGACGCCGAGCTCGTCGCCAATTTCCTCCATGGTCATGTCGCGGAAGAAGTGCGCGAGGACGACGTGGCGGTCCTCGCGCGGCAGCTCGTCGATGCATTCGTCGATGCAGCGCGCCACGTCGTCGCCCTCGCGCTCCTCGACGGCCTGGATAGGAGCGGTCTCGATCGCCCGGTGCCGATAGGAGCCGGAGCGCAGCCGCTTCGCGGTGTCGAGGGCGGTGGTGCGGGCGCAGGAATGGAGCCAGGCGTCGACGTTGGAATGGATCTGGTCGACCGAGCGCGAGAACTTGATGAACGTCTCCTGGACGGCGTCGTCGATGTCGCTCGGCTGGCGCAGGATGCGGCGGCAGACTCCGTAAACCAGGCCGATGCGGCTCTGGATGAACTCCTGCAGCGTGGACGCATCTGCCACTTGTCCGCCACCGAGGAGCTTGTCGCAGGACATGGCGGATGGTACGCCCGCGCGGGTGGATGGGCAATCGAGCCGTGGGCGAGCGAGCAGCCCTCATTCATACAGACGGGGTGGGCAGGCGCCGCCGCTGCGTCCTTGCCGCCGAGGGCCGGAGCCGATCCTGGCGGGCCATGACCGATCGATCGAACCGCTGTCGCCCGCGCCGGCCTCGCACCGTGGAGCTGCGAGCATGCCGGTAGCAGCATCGTCGGTGATCACGGGTGTACGCATCCGCCGGCTCGAGCCGCACCGGGATGCCCGCGGCGCCTTCGTCGAGCTGCACCGCAACCAGTGGCTGCCCGAGGGCGGTTTCGTGCAGTGGAACTACATGACCTCGTCGGCAGCGGTGCTGCGCGGCCTGCACGTCCACCGTCGACACAGCGACCTGCTGTTCCTGCTCGAGGGCCGGATGAGGCTCGGGCTCAAGGACCTGCGCGGCGGATCCCCGAGCGCGTCGGTGGAGGAGACGTTCGAACTCGACGGGGACGAGCCTGCGTGCGTCTACATCCCGGCGGGCGTGGCCCACGGCTTCTATTTCCACACCGCCGCCCGTCACCTCTATGCGGTCGATGGTTATTTCGATCCGGCCGACGAACTCGGCTGCCGATGGGACGACCCCGAGATAGGCCTGTTCCGCGACCTGAACTCGCCCGCGCTGTCGGAGCGCGATACCGCGGCGCAGTCGCTCGACGATCTGCGCAAGCAGCTCGTCCAGGACGCGCCGTGACGTCTGCGAACCGGCGAGGTCCGCGCGCCGCTCCCAGGGGACGCTGATCGATGCGCATCCTGCAGCTCGGATGCGGACGCTGGGGCCGCAACATCCTGCGCGATCTGGTGGCGCTGCGCTGCGCGGTCACGGTCGTCGATCCCGACCCGGCAGCGCGTGATGCGGCAGCAGCCGCAGGCGCTGCGCAGGTGCTCGCGGCGTACGCTCCGACCAGCGTGGATGGCGTGGTGATCGCGACACCCGCATCCACGCACTACGACGAGCTCGCGCGCTTCCTGGACGGCTCGACCCCGGTCTTCGTCGAGAAGCCGCTGTGCGATCGGACCACGCATGCGCGCGCCATCCTCGCGCGTGCGCGGTGCCCGATCCAGCTCATGGACAAGTGGCGGTATCATCCGGCGATCCGCCGGCTCGCGGCGATCGCGCGTACGGGCGAACTGGGCGCGGTCATCGGCCTGCGCACCCGGCGCCTGCAGGATGGACATGCGCACACCGACACGGACGCGATCTGGACGCTCGCCCCGCACGACCTGGACATCGCGCGCGCGATCCTCTGCCATATTCCGCCGCTGCGCAGCGTCTGCCGCGAGGGGACGCACGCCGCAGCAGGCGTGATCGCGCTGTTCGGAGATGGTGATGCCGGAGCGCGGACACCCGCCGCATCGCCGTGGTTCGCCCTCGAAGTCTCGGCCATGCGCCCGCGCCGCGAACGCGAGGTGGCGCTGATTTGCTCGGACGGCGTCGCGTGGCTGGACGACCCGGAAGCGATGGAGATCCATGTGCGCAGACCGGGGGCGAGGGAGCCGACGGACATCGTGACGCACCCGACCCCGGGACCTCAGCCGCTCTTCGCGGGACTGCGCGCCTGTGTCGAGCACCTTCGCGGCGGTCCCGCGCCCGCAGGGACTCTCTCCGAAGCCGTTGAGACGGTCGGGATCCTCGCTGCGTTGCATGGGGAGGGTGAGCGATGACCCGCGTCGCCGTCATCATCCCGACCTATGACCACGGCATGCTGCTGAAGCTGTCCGTCGGCTCGGTCCTCGCGCAGACCGTGCCCGGCATCGCGATCCACGTGATTGGTGACGGCGTCACCGACGCGGCGCGCGCGGTCATCGTCGGGCTGGTCGCCGAGCACGGCGTCCATTTCCACGACCATCCCAAGAGCCCGCGCACGGGTGAGCCGTATCGCCACCAGCTGCTCGGCACGCTGGATGCCGACCGTATCTTCTATCTCAGCGACGACGACCTGTGGCTCCCCGATCACGTCGAGTCGCTGCTGCCACTGTTGGAACGCAACGACCTGGTGGCCGCCGTGTCGGCCTGGGTGCAGGCAGACGGGCAGGTGAAGCCGATGCTGCACGACCTGGGCAAGCCGTTCTACCGCGAGCGCATCGTCGCCGGCGACAACCACCTGCCGCTGAGCGCCGCGGCGCACCGCATGGATGCATACCGGCGTCTGCCCCACGGTTGGCGCACTGCGCCCGTGGGCACGGCGACGGATCTGCACATGTGGCAGCAGTGGATGCCGGCGACCCCGCGCACCGCGAGCGGAACCACCGTGACCATGCTCAGGTTCCCGTCGAAGATGCGCGCGGACTGGCCGCTCGAACGACGCTATGCCGAGCAGGAGCGCTGGGCAGCAGCACTGGCCACCGGCGACGGGCGCGCACGCCTGCACGCGGCCTGCTTCGCGCACGCGCGCTCGACCTACATCGCGCGCGATCTCGCCGTGCGCCGGCTCGAGGAGGGGATGATCGGTGCGGTGTGCGCGCTGCCGCGGCGGCCGATCACCTAGGCAGGACGCCGATTCGCTCGCGCCCAGACCCTTACGGCGAGGCTGGAGGGACGGGGACCGATGACGGAGTCGGGACAACCGCTGATTCCTTGATAGCCGCGTCCAGCGCTGCCTTGGCCTTGTCGACCTCCTTCGCCAATGCCGGTCGCGACGCCTTCAACTCTGCGGCCTTGCTATTCAGCGCGGCTTTCTCGGCAGTGAGAGCAGCGATATGGGCTTTCAGCCTGGCCAACTCCTGCTCTGCCCCCGGCGAAGCGCGCTTGGCGGCATTGTGATCCTTCTGAGCATCTTCGATCGCTTTCTGCATCGCAGCGAATTTTTGAGGAACCGGCGCAGGAGCCCCAGCCTTGCCGGCATTGGGATCCGCAGGAGCCTTCCCGCCGTACTCGCGAGAGCGGGCTTCTGCTAATCGCCCCTGCGCCATATCGAGCGCCGTCTTGGTCATCTCGACGCGAAGGACCACGGTCTGCACTTCCTTCATCCCGGCCTGTGACTTCAGGAGATCAGCCTCGAGCTCCGCAGGTCGCGTTTGGAGATCCGCTATCTTTTTATCCAGGGCTGCGAGCGTAGCGGTCTTGTCGTCGAGCGTCTGCTGCGCCGCTTTCGCGACTTGCTCGCGCTTCTCCTGGGCCTTCGCCTCTTCGACCTCGGCGAGGGTCATGATTGTGCCCTGGTACTTCACCTTGCCCTGCGCCGCGAGCCATTCCTCCTCCTTGATCCAGGTGCCGTTCTCGAGGACCCAGCCGAGATCGTTCATCAGCTTGGCGGCATCCGCATTCCACGGATCCGCTGCCAGCGCTGCCTTCGTGTGCTCGAGCGCGCGCTCGGCCATGCCGTGCTCGCGGCACCAGATCGCCAGCGCGGCGTGTTCAGTGGCGGACTTGGCCGAGCCGTTGCGCTGCGTGTAGGTGGTCTCGGGATCCGCGACCCGGACGACCTCCTTGATGTCCACCCGCTTGTAGCCGGTGCTCATGGTCATCGGAGCGCCACTCTTGGAGGCCATCGTCGACTTCACCACCACCTGGTCCTTGTCCTCGCTGATCAGTTCCCCGGTAATGGTCTTTCCGGACACCAGATGCAGTTCTACCTGCTCCGCGGCGAACGCAGTCGACCAGGAGACCATGAGCGCGAAACCGATGCTGATTGGACGCAGGTGCATTGGAACTCCTCGAGTGCTGGTCAAGGTCGGCCATCCTCAGCACCGTTCCATGGAAGGGGCGTCGGGATGGGGGGAGTGGACCAGACACTCGGATCGTCCGACGTCCGACGTCCGACGTCGGAATGCCGGAGAGGGCGTGGTAGGCCGAACGAGCGGTGGTACGGTGTCCACCGGAGACTTCCTATGCGCACGGTGCGTGGTCTGTTCGTCGTCGCGATCGTGCTGTCGTCATCCGTACCCGTGGCGGGCGCGGATGCGCCTGCGGCCGACCCCAAGGCGCCCGCAGCCGAGGTGGCGGTGGAATGGCGGCAGGTCGATGTGAAGGATGTCCCGCTCGAGGCCAAGAAGGCGCTGATCGCTGAGTGCGACAAGCTGGTGGGTGGGGACGAGGTGAAGGGCTTCACCTATTTCCAGACCACGATGGACGCCAAGGAGACCCGCTTCAAAGCGGAGTTCACCGTCGGCGCCAAGGATCACGTGGTCATCTGCACGCGGACGGGCGAGGTCACCGCGGTGCAGTCCACGGCGCAAGCGCCAGCACCCGCGGCGAAATAGCCCTCGAACCGTCGCTCGTGCGCGTCCGGCACGAGGGACGGCTACGAGGGCAGCTCCATCATCTTCGTGCTGTCGCCGTGCTTGTCGGTCTGGGCGCCGACGCGGGCGAGCATCGCCAGGAACAGGTCGCACATGTTGCCCTTGGCCACCAGCTGCCGACCCGGCTTGATGGTCCCGCCGCCGCGTCCAGCGAGCAGCGTCGGCAGATCGGTGTGGTTGTGGCGGTCGCCATCGCCCACGCCCGAGGTGTAGAGCACCATGGAATTATCGAGCAGGGTCGAACCGTTGGGCTCCTTGATCGACTTGAGCTTCTTCACGAAGTAGGTGAACAGCTCGACATGGAAGCGGTCGATCTTGCGGATGTCCTCGATGCGCTCGGCGTTGCCTCCATGGTGCGATATCTCGTGGTGGCCGCCGCTGACCCCCAGGTTCGAGTACACGCGCCCGGAGCCACCGTTGCCGAGCATGAACGTGCAGATGCGCGTGACGTCGGCCTGCCAGCCCAGCGCCATGAGATCGAACATCAGCTTGGCGTGGACCTCGACGTCCGCGGGTTTGCCATCCGGCACCTCGATCGCCGGCAGCGCGTGCTTCGTCGGCTCCTCGCCGCCGCCGACCACGAACTTGTCGACGCGCTGCTCGAGGCTGCGCACCGAATCAAGGTATTCGTCGAGCTTGGCCTTGTCGCTGCCGCCGAGTTCGCCAGCCAGGCGCTTGGCATCGTGCATCACCAGGTCGAGGACGCTGCGCCGCAGCATGATCTCGCTCGCCGCGGTCTGTGCACCCGCCTGGCGCACATCGACGAACAGGCGTTTGAACACCGCCTTCGGGTTGGTTTCCTTGAGCATCGGCGTGGTCGGGGTGCGCCACGAGATGTTCGAGGTGTAGGCGCACGAATAACCCGAATCGCAGTTGCCGGCCTGCGCCGCCCCGTCGAGGCCCAGCTCCAATGAGGGCAGCTGGGTGAGGTGGCCGATGCGCGCGGCAGCCACCTGATCCGCGGATATGCCTGCCTTGATGTCGGTGCCATTGGTCTTGCGCAGCTGGACGCCGGTGAGCAGCGTGCCGGTCTCGCGCGCATGGTCGCCCGCGCCGTCGCCGTTGGCCTTGGCCTTGTCGTGATCGAGGTTGCTGATGATCAACACGTCCGCGAGCACGTCCTTCAGCGGCGTGAGCGTGGGGGAGAGAGTGGTGGCATTGGGATTGGTCCAATGGGCCATGTTGACGCCATTGGGGATCGACACGAAGGCCATGCGCACCGGCGGCTTGCCCGGCTTGGTCGGCTTGGCCTTGGGATCGGCGCCCCACGCGTTGGATTCGAACAGGGGCACGGCCATGGCGACGCCGAGGCCGCGCAGCAGGTTGCGACGGGTGATGGTCATGGGGGACCTCCGATACGGCGGTGCAGGAACGGGTAGCTCTCGACCACGCCCAGGATGAGCGCGCTGAAGCGATGATCGTTGGCGGCGAGGTGGTCGACCAGGGCATCGATGGCCGGCTCGTCGAATGGCTGCATGCCGCGGCCGATGGCGTAGGTCGTCATCTTCGCTGCGAGGCAGCGCAGGAATTCACGCCGCTTGCCCTCGCTCAGCAGCTTCTTCAGGTCCTCGACCCCCGATATCTCGATGCCCCCGGGCAGCACGCCGCTGGTGTCGATCGCGGCGTTGCCGTCGCGGGCGCGGACGCGTCCCAGCACGTCGAAGGCCTCGAAGGCGAAGCCGATCGGATCGATACGCTTGTGGCAGGACATGCAGCTGGCGTCCGACCGATGACGCTCGAACAGCTGCCGTGTGGTCATGCCTGCCGAGGGACCGGACTTCTTCGGCAGCTGCGGAACCATCGGCGGCGGGGGCGGCGGCGGGTCGTTGAGCATCTGCTCGAGGACGAACTTCCCGCGCCTGGGGGGGTTGGTGCGGTCGGGATTCGAGGTCACCGCGAGCACCCCGGCCATGGTCAGCACGCCGCCGCGTTCGCGCTCGGTCAACGTGACCTTGCGCATCTGCGCGCCGTCGACACCCGACATGCCGTAGTGCTTGGCGAGCACGGCGTTGACCATGGTCCAATCCGATTTGATGAACTCGAGGACGCTCCGGTCCTCCTGCATCATCGTCGCCATGAAAGCGATCGGCTCATCCGCCATGGCCTTGCGCAGCGCGGGAGTGAATTCGCGGAACAGCTTCGGGTCCGGGGTGAAGGCCTCGAGGTTGCGCGTCATCAGCCATTGCTCGGTGAAATTCTCGATCAGGCTGCGCGCCTTGGGGTCCTTCAGCATGCGCGTGGTTTGCGCCTTGCGCCCGTCGATCGTCGTGAGCTCGCCCTTGGCGGCGGCCGCGAACAGGGCCTCGTCGGGCATCGAGGCCCACAGGAAGTAGGACAGGCGCGAGGCGATCTCGTGATCCGAGAGCTTGTAGACGTTGCCGGCAGCGTTCGCGGGATCGCGCTCGACGCGGTAGAGGAAGTTCGGCGAGAGCAGCGCCGCTTGCAGCGGCTGCCTGATCGCCACCTCCCAAGGGTCGCCGACCGTGACCGCCTGGTCGAAGAGACCGAGCAACCGCTCGACATCCTCCTTGTCCACGGGATGGCGCCACGCGCGCGGCAGGAAGGCCGCGAGGATCGTGCGCGCGGCTTCGCGTGGAGCGATCGTCGCGGACGGCTCCGCGCACATGAGCTTCTTCTGCGCCGGCGTCGCAGGGATCGCCGTTGGTCCTTGCAGCTCGACGCCGGCGACAGCCAGAGCGCGGTCGGCGGTCTTGCCGTCCTTCTCGAGGTGCAGGGGATTCAAGAATAGGATCGCCAGCTGGTGTTCTCCGCGATCGAGTGGCACCAGGGTCAGCGATTGCGGCGCGTGCGATTTGCGCGACGCCGTGACCTTGAGCTCCTTCACCACCTGGCCGTCGACCTTGATCGCCACGCGCACCGGCTCGGGACCGACCTGGTCGGCTCCGAGCGCGAGCTTGATCGTGTACTTGCCGGAGACCGGCGCATACACCACTCCGCTGAACTCGCCACCTTCCTTCAGCACGCGCATGCCGTCGGCCAACGGCGCCGCGATCGTCTTCGCTCCGGCAGTGGCGGTGAAACCGTCGGCCGCGATGTCGGTTTTCACCTGCTTCACCGGTACGGCCTTGTCGATTAGCCGCTGCGCCGATGCGGTGTATTTCTCGAACAGCAACGGCGCCAACGACAGCACGTCGGCCTGGTTGTCGAATCCGTCCCCCACATCATCGGTGGGGAAGTCCTGGGTGGGATCGAACTCCACCCCCAGGAGGTCGCGCACGGTGTTCGCGTACTCGGAGCGGTTGAGGCGGCGCAGGGTGACGCGCCCCGGATCCTGGGGTCCGGTGTAGCGCAGACCTGCGATCCAGGCGATCAGACGATCGCGATCGGCCTCGGCGAGTTTCGCGGTCGCGTCCTCGGGCGGCATGTCCCCGTTGGTCAGCAGCGTGCCGATCAGCCGCCAGTGCTTCAGCGTGGTCGCGCGACTGTCAGGCGGCGCCAGCCGCTGCAGGTCGAGGCCCGCCTTCGCCTTGGCGCCGGAATGGCAGGCCACGCAGGCCGCATCGATCACCGGTTTGATGTCGCGGGCGAAATCGACCGGAGCGTCGACGGCACCCGCGACGCTCGCGAGGGAGGCGACGCCCGCGCTCATGAGGATGCAACGGAGGAAGGGAACCACAGCGCCTTCTTACCGCTGGGGGCGACGGTCGCTGACGCGTTTCCCAAGCAGGATGGCGCTTCTGAGTGCCGCACGCGGGCTTCAGGCACGGCCGCGATGCTGCTGCGGCCCCGATCGTTGCCCGGATGCGTCACCCGCTGCCTCGGAGACGGTGACAATGGCCGGAGCACCCCGCTCGAGGTCGGTATGCGGACTCAGCGACTGTTTCGAGCCCGGATTTCCACCGCGGAGGTCGCGGTGCCCGCACTCGCGAAGCGCAGCGGGAATTGACCGCTGTCCGCGCGCTCGCGCCAGCCGGGGATGCTCGTGGCCCATCCGCGCAGCTGCACGGCCTCGTTCGTGGAGATGGCTCCCGAGTCCCCGCCATGTCCGGCGATGAAGTAGCTCATGAGCACCGCCGCAGGCCGCGCCAGCAGGTCGGCGCGCAATGCCGCGGTCGCGGCACGCCACCAGGCTCCTTTGCGCGCCCAGGGCGCGAGCGAGACGATGACGATGGCGTCGGACACATTCACCCTGACGAGTATACCATAACTCCCCGCGGTGCGCGGGTCAGCCAATGGAGGGCACGACCGTCGCTGGGCGCGACGGCTTCAATGCGAGCACCAGCACCGCGAACATCAGCAGGCACAGTCCCAATGCCGCGTAGCCCTGTCCGTGGTGCTTGCTGCCGATGTCCAGCTTGGCCAGCAGCATCGGACCGACGTATCCACCCAGGCACCCGAGCCCGTTGATCAGGCCGATGCCCCCGGCGCGGGCAGGGCCCTGCAGGCATGATGTGGCGAGGGACCAGAACGGTCCCAGAGCCGAGAACGTGCCGATGGAGGTGAGCGTCAGACAGACCAGCACCACCTCAGGTCGGTGCGGCCAGCACGCGGCGATACCCAGGCTCGCCGCAGCGAGTCCGCCAGCGATCGCGGCATGCCAGCGTCGTTCACCGCTGCGGTCGGAGCGTCGCCCCCACCACACCATCGCCACGCAGGTGAGGATGTACGGAGCGGCCGCGGCGCTGCCCCGGGCGAGGTTGGAGGTACCGCGCAGGAAGGGCAGGTCCGAGAAGATCGCCGGCAGCCAGTTGATGATGCCGTAGAAACCGGTGATGAGCAGGAAGTAGATCGCGGTGAGCGCCCACAGCCGAGGAGCCGCCAGGCTTTCCAGGAACGACCCGTGCTTGGAAGTCGGTGACAAGGCGCGGTCCGCAGCAAGGGAGGCGTCGATGCGCTCGCGTTCCTCGGGAGACAGCCAACGCGCATCCTTGGGCCCGTTGGGCAGGTACCACAGCACGATCACGCCGACGATCACCGAGGGGATGCCCGCGACCGCGAACATCCACTGCCATCCGGCCCAGCCGCCGAGTCCGTCGAGGTCGAGGCATGTGCCCGACAGCGGACCGGCGATCACCAGCGCGATCGGGATCGAGGTGAGGAAGGCAGCGGTCGCGCGCGCCTGCCGCGCGGCCGGGAACCAATAGGTGAGATACAGCACGGCGCCGGGCATGAAGCCGGCTTCGGCGAGCCCGAGCAGGAATCGCAAGGCATAGAAGCTCTTCTCGCCGACCATGAATGCGAAAGCGACGGTGATCAGCCCCCAGGTGATCATGATGCGGCTGATCCACAGGCGCGCGCCGACGCGTTCGAGGATGAGATTGCTCGGCACCTCGAGGATGGCGTAGCCGAAGTAGAACATGCCCACGCCGAGGGCGTAGACCTGGTTGTCGAAGCCGAAGGTGTGCGACAGCGCGCCCTTCGCATGCGCGATGTTGCCGCGGTCGATCTGCGCCAGCACATAGCACAGGAACATGAACGGGATCAGCCGCCGAGCCGCGCGCACGTAGAGATCGTGCGCAGGATCGAGGCGGGTGTCCGTCATGGCAGCGCAGGATGCCGCTCCGGCGGTTCCGGCAATGTCCAGATGAGCGGTTTCCCCGGGATACAGTCGGATCTTCGACGTGCGGACCATCAACGAGGGCGCGGATCCCCGACTTCCTCCGGCTTCTTGTCGGTCCGCAGCCCCTGGAAGGACGGATGCCGCACCCGCCCGTCGGGAGTCAACTCGCTGAAGGCGACTTCGGCGATCAGCCGCGGCTTGCAGAAATGGATCGTCGCGGGAAAGGTCGGGATTGTGACCGCGAAGGGGCTGTCCGGGCGCGCGAGGCGGTCGAGCGCGCGCGTGATATCGTCGCGGCTCTCGTGGCTGAACCCGGTGCCCACCTTGCCCGCGTACATCAGGCGTCGTCCGCCGGGGCCCGGTACATAGTATCCGAGCAGCAGCGACCCCAGCGATCCGGTGAACGCGCCGCCGCCTGCCAGGTAGCCGCCGATCACGAACTCCTCGCGCATGATCAGCTTGATCTTCACCCACTGTCCGGTGCGTTTGCCTGGGATGTAGCGGCTGTCGACCCGCTTGGCGATCAGACCCTCGAGACCGTGGCGCTTGGCAGCGGCGAGCATGCGCGCACCGCCACCGATATGATGCTGCGGGACCTGCCAGTGATCGGATGCCAGGCCCAGCGCGAACAGGCGTTCGCGCCGCTCGAGGTAGCCGAGTCCCATCAACGACGCGTTGCGCAGATGCAGCAGGTCGAAGACCATGAACACCACCGGAGTCCGCGGGTTGCGCTGACGATTCTGCAGCGCGTTGAACGACGGTCTGCCATCGGCATCGAGCGCGACCAGTTCGCCGTCGAGGATCGCGCGCGCACCGACCGCCTCGGGGAGACGCGCCATTTCGGGAAATCCCGCTGTGAGGTCGTTCCCCGCCCGGGTGCGCAGCCGTAAGGGACCGTCCCCGCAATAGGCCAAGGCCCGGAAGCCATCCCACTTGAACTCATAGGCCCAGCCGGCGTCGTCGGACGGCAGCGTCCCGGAAACCGCGAGCATCGGCACGAGGCGATCTGGGAACGGAGTCGCAGCCACGCCGCCAGTACACCCGACACATCGGCCACGGTCACGGGGTGATTGGCCCATGCGAACAGGGTGATCGCGACGGGGGCCGAGGCCTGGTTTCGCCACCTGACCGGAATCATTCGTTGCTGTCAGGCAAACGACTTACGCAGGCGGACAATCGTAACCACCAGGATATCATGCGCTTACGTGTATAAGGTTTAATCGGGGATCCTACACTGGGCTTTCCCGGTGTCGATCCTGCGACCATGAGCACCACCGCCCTCAGGCCGTTGCACGTGCTCTATGTCGAAGACAACCCAGATGACGTGCTCCTGGTGCGCCAGGCCTGTGCCGAACGGCAGGTGAATGCAGAGATCCATGTGGTCGAAAACGCGGTGCAGGCGTTCTCCTTCATGGCCCGACAGGGCGAGTATGCGGCCAAGCCCAAGCCCTCGGTGGTGATCCTCGACTTGAATCTGCCGATCATCAACGGCGTGAAGACGCTCAACATCATCAAGAGCGCTCCCGAATGGCGCGGCATCCCGGTGGTGATCCTGACCTCGTCACAACGCCCGGAAGAGCGCAATTTGTGCATGCGCATGGGGGTGGTGTCGTACCAGATCAAGCCCAAGGTGTGGGACGATTGGCTGGAGCTCGCCTCCGCGTTGAAGCGGGTGCTCGACGAGGGGTTCTGCCAGGAGCTTCCCAAGGTGTCGTCGGTATAGCGACGGAGTCGTCGCCGCAGGGAAGCGCGCTCCACAACCATCGACCAGTACCTGTGCAACCCTACGCGGTCGTCGCTGTGCTGAGATAGCCGTGGAGACCAGAGTGGAGCCATGAAACCGCATGTGCTGATGGTGGACGACAACCCCGGCGATCTGCAGATGATAGAAGAGGCGTTCAAGGATTCCCGCATTGACGTCTCGTTCCACAGCGCACGCCACGCGGCCGAAGCGCTCGAGCACCTCACGCGCCACGAGGTCTGCGGGACGCCGCTACCGGACGTGGTCATCCTGGACCTCAACATGCCTGGCCTCGGCGGCCGCGACATCATCTCGATCATGCGTGGCGATCGTGCGTGGAAGCATATCCCGATCGTCGTCTTCTCCGGCGACGCCAGCATCGACGCGCAACGCACCTGCCAGGAGCTCGGAGCGCACGAGGTCGTGGTCAAACCCGGCACGTACTCGAAGTACCTCTCTCTCGTCCAGCGGTTGCCGCGCTTCTGGCGCGCTCCGGCGCAACGCCCGGCGAGAGCGTCGTGACCGCCGTGCGCCACCTCCTGCTGATCGAGGACAACCCGGGCGATGCGCACTTGCTGCGACAGGCGCTCGAGGAGACCTTCGCATTCGCGCAGTTGCATACCGTACCCACCGTCAACGACGCGCTGGCGTTCCTGGGGCCCGAGGCGAAGAAGCCCCGGCCCGATCTCATCATCCTCGATCTCAACCTGCCCGCGGTCTGCGGTGCGGTCGGCCTGAGCCTGATCAAGGCCACCGAGGATTGGCGCGACATCCCGGTGCTGGTGCTCACCTCGTCGACACGCGCGAGCGAGCGCGAGGAGTGCAAGCGCCTCGGCGCCGTCGATTACTGGGTCAAGCCAGCTGATTGGGATACCTACCTGCGTTTCGGCGAGGACCTGGCGAACCTGGTTCCGCAATGGGTGGCGCAATCCGCCCTCACCCCGAACGAGACCGCTCGCCTGACCCGCCAACGCCCACCTGCCTCGACGGAAACGTTGCCTCCCATCCCGCGGGAGAACCGTTCCCAGCAATCGAGCTGAACGCACTGCAGCCGTTGCCGCCGTCGGCGCTCCCACGCTGCGCCGCGCTGTGCTGTGCCGAGGGTACTTGGGATACCTGGAAGTCCCCATGACCTCCAGATGCACGGACGACAGTCGCAAGCGACACGCCCGCAATGCATTGCGCCATCAGCGAGGAGCGTGAGGCAGGACTGTCCGGTTGCGGGGTCCGTGCTTCATCTCAGCTGGTTAGCGGGTATCCCAGCAACAGAGACGAACCATGCGCATCCTGCTCCTGATCATCGCGTGCCTCGCCGCGCACGGCCTCTGCGCAGCCGACCTGCCCGATGACGCCGCGAAGGCCGTCGCCGCCTACGATAAGAAGAAGCTCGACAGCGATGCCAAGGTCCTCGCGGACATCGCGAAGGAGAAGGAAGCGCTCGCTAAGAACATGCAGAAGGTGCTGGAGGAGGAGACCAAGGCGCACCACTCCGACGCGGTGCGCCGGATCAACGGCTATCTGGAGGATGCCGAGCGCAAATCGACCGCGGATCTTCCCGAGGAGGCGGCTGAATGCATCGGCTCTTTCGAGAAGAAGAAACGGGACATCGAAGCGAAAGCCGATGGCGAGATCGCGAAGCAGAAGGAATCTCTGGTCAAGGTGTTGCGGAAGGCTTTCGACCGTGAGACCAAAGCCGGCCACACGGACGTCGCGGCGGCGCTGAAGCAAACCTTGGAAGTCCACGGTGACAAAGCGCCGGCAGCTGGCGAAACGCCGATCGCGGCCGCTACGCCCGGCAAGAATCCACCGTGGCCCGAATTCCTCAAATCGCTGAAGGTCATCTCGATCGGCGGCTGGGAGGACACCAAGCCGACCGCGATCACCATCGGCGATTACACCAAGCCGTGCCCGTACGGCTTGAACGTGGTGGCGATGGTCGAGGGCAAGCGCGTGATCGAGAAGACCTGCCACTCGGAGCCCGAATACCAGGCGCTCTTCGACGAGTTCGAGAAGCTGCCCAATGGAGCCTACCTGGTGGCGACGATCAGGCAGGACACCGGCTGCATCCCGTTCTCGACCAAGGGCCAGAAGGTTCTGCGCGCCTGCGGTGCGAAGCAGGGACTCGACGGCGCCGAGAAACTCTCCGCGTACGTGCTCATCGGCGCCAAGGGGATGACCTCGGCGCAGGCGATCGAGCGCATCCAGCCCGGCCGGATCGAATACCCCTTCCCCGCAGCCGCAAAGAAATAGCGAGGGACCATGCGCTTCCTGACCCTGCTGATCGCCGTGTTTGCCGCCATCGCCACGCTGTGCGCCGAGGACATCCCCGACGACGCCCAGAAGGCGATCGCCGTGTTCGAGAAGGGCGCCACCGACGCAGATGCCAAGACCACGGACGCCGTGGCCAAGCACGAGCAGGTGCTCAAGGACGAGCTGCGCAAGATCATCGAGAAGGAGACCAAGGCCCACCATTCGGACAACGTCCGACGCCTGAAGGACTACCTCGAGGATCCCGCCAACAAGTCCACCGCCGATCTACCCGACACTGCGGCCGAAGCGATCGCCGAGCGCGAGCGCAAGGTCCTCGAGATCCAGACCAAGGCGAGCAACGAATCGATGAAACGCCAGGGCGCGCTCGCGAAGAGCCTTCAGCGCGTCCACGAGCGTGAGACCAAGGCCGGCCACATCGAGGCCGCCGCATTGGTGAAGCAGTACCTGGACACGCACGTGGACAAGGG
>JACCZE010000355.1 GCA_013696105.1 Planctomycetota bacterium
GGAATCACCGCCGTGGCCGGCGCACCGTACCATGGCAAGAGCACGCTGGTGTCGGCGATCGCCGCGGGCGGTTCCGACCACGCGCCGGGCGATGGCCGTGAACGCGTCGTAGCGATCGCATCGGCAGTCGCGGTGCAGGCCGATGACGGCAGGCGCATCAAGGATCAGGACGTATCGGCGTTCTTCGCCCGGCTGCCCGGGGCCCGGGCGCGTCGATTCAGCACCGACCGAGCGTCCGGGGCGACGAGCATGGCTGCGAGCGTGCTCCAGGCGTGCGCGGCGGGCTGCCGGCTGCTGTTGGTGGACGAGGACAGCGCGGCCAGCAATTTCCTGTCGATCGACGCCGGGATGCGCCGCCTGCTCGGCCGCTCCCTGACGGGCATCACCACCCTGCTCGAGGCGCTTCCGGCGCTGGCCGCCAAAGGTGTCAGCACCGTGATCGTGGCCGGATCCAGCACCGCATCGCTCGCAGTCGCGGACACCACCCTGGTGATGGACCATTTCCAGCCGCGCACCGTCGCACATCGCCTCGCCCGCGCCCGCGCCCGCCGGATACGCTCCGTAGTGAACGTTCCGGAGCGTCTCGTCGCCGATGCACCTGATTGCATCCTCGGCCCCCGACACTTCCTCGACATCCATGCCCTCGAACCCGAACGGCCGATCGTCGCGGGCGTGGCCCTGGATCTGCGGCGCAGCGGCTGGGAGCTGGATGCGGCGCTCGCGCGTGGCGCATGCGCGGCAGCCGCCTGGTGCGCGCGCTTGGTCGATGCCGGCGATCCGGGGCTCGCCATGTTGCGCCTGCGCTACGAGGCCTTCATCGCCGAGCGTGGTCCCTGCGCGCTCGATCCCTTCCATACCACCATCCTCGTGGTCCCTCCGTGGCAGCTGGTGGTGTCGGTGCTCGAGCGTATGCCCAGGCCGTACATGCGCTGCGTGCGCCGCACCCGGAAGACCGATGCCGACCGCGGCGGCACGTCGACCGCTGCACGCTGATCAACGTCGATTGAACCCACCTGCGCGGGCCGTATCCCTACCTCCCCCCACAGGATCCGTATGACCCAACCCGCGAATCCCCGCAGCCGCACCACCACCGGCGGTATCCAGCGCGCGCCCAACCGCGCCATGCTGCGCGCGGTCGGCTTCCACGACGATGACTTCACGCGGCCGGTGGTCGGAGTCGCCTCTCTGCACAGCGACATCACGCCCTGCAATGCGCACCTGGATCGCCTCGCGCGCAAAGCCATCGAAGGCGTGCGCGCCGAGGGCGGCGTGCCGCAGATCTTCGGCGCGCCGACCGCGTCCGACGGCATCATGATGGGCCACTCGGGCATGCGCTATTCGCTGGTCTCGCGCGAAGTGATCGCCGATTCCATCGAGGTCGTCTCTGGAGGCATGCACCACGACGGGTTGATCGCCCTCGGCGGCTGCGACAAGAACATGCCGGGCTGCGTGATGGCGATGGCGCGGCTGAATATCCCCTCGATCTTCGTCTACGGCGGCTCGATCCTGCCGGGCATGACCGAGGACGGTGAAGAGGTCGACATCGTCTCGATCTTCGAAGCCGTGGGGAAGAACCAGGCCGGGAAGCTCGACGACGAGGGTGTGGCCAAGGTCGAGCGCGAGGCGTGTCCCGGACAGGGCGCCTGCGGCGGCATGTACACCGCGAACACCATGTCCTCCGCCATCGAGGCTATGGGCCTGTCGCTGCCGTACGACGCCAGCTACCCCGCGGTCTCCGCCGCGAAGGAGCGCGAGGCCTACCTCGCCGGACGCGTGCTGATCAAGGCGGTCAAGGACGGCATCAAGCCGCGCGACCTCATCACCCGGCGGTCGATCGAGAACGCCTACACCTTCGTGCTCGCGCTCGGCGGTTCGACCAACGCGGTGCTGCACCTGATGGCGATCGCGCGCGAGGCCGAGGTCGAGTGGACGCTGGCCGACTTCGAGCGCATCGGCGCGAAGACGCCGTGGATCGCCGATCTCAAGCCGGGCGGCCGCTTCGCCATGCACGAGCTGCACAAGGCCGGCGGCACGCCGGCGGTGATGAAGGCCCTGCTCGACGCAGGCATGCTCCACGGCGACTGCCCGACCATCACCGGCCGCACGCTCGCGCAGAACCTGGCCAAGGTGCGCTCGGTCTACCAGCGCGCGCAGGTGGTGGTCAGGCCGATCGACAAGCCGCTCTTCCCCACCGGGCACATCGTGATCCTGCACGGCAATCTCGCGCCCGAGGGCGCGGTGGCGAAGATCGCCGGGCTCAAGAAGCGCAGCATCACCGGCCCGGCCCGCGTGTTCGATTCGGAGGACGCGTGCTCGGCCGCAATCGGCCGGCGCGAGATCAAGGCCGGCGACGTGGTCATCATCCGCAACGAAGGTCCCGCCGGCGCCCCCGGCATGCCCGAGATGCTGGCGGTGACGGCGGCGCTGGTCGGCCAGGGCCTCGGCGAATCCATCGGCCTGATCACCGATGGACGTTTCTCGGGCGGCACCCACGGCTTGGTCGTCGGCCACGTCGCGCCGGAATCCTTCCGTGGCGGTCCGCTCGCGCACGTGCGCGAGGGCGAAGAGGTGACGATCGACGCCGATCGCAAGCTGCTGTCGGTAGCGATCGATGACCAGGAGATGGCGCGCCGCGCCCAGGCATGGACCGCGCCGAAGCCGCGCGTCGAGCGCGGCGTGCTGGCGAAGTACGCGCGCCTGGCGAATTCCGCAGCTCTGGGCGCGAGCACTGGCTGAAGGCTGTTGTCATCAGGAAAACCCGGCGCGACCTGCGGTCGCCATGG
>JACCZE010000356.1 GCA_013696105.1 Planctomycetota bacterium
CGCCGAACACCTCGGTGAACGGGGCGAGCACGCCGTCGCCGAGCGAGGCGTACAGATGCGCGCCGGCGGCGACGCGCGCGAGCAGCTTGAGCCAGCGCGCGCGGCCGAACGGTCCGCTGACCCCGGCCAGACTCGGCGCCAGGTAGAGCCGCGCGTCGGGCAGCGGATCGTCGGCCCAGGCGAAGCGCAGCGTCAGCTTGGCCTGGGCCGCGAGGGTCCAGGCGGCGTAGGCCACCCCCCACTGGTCCTGGCCGCGCGTGAGCACGCACACCGCGTCGATGCGGCGCTCCGGCAATGTCTCGATGCCCGATCCCTGCAGCCACGCGCGAAAGGCGGTCAGCTCGGCCAGCATCGGCTTGGCGCTGCCGTCCTCGCGGATCAGCCCCAGCTCTCGCTCGACCGCCATCCAGTCGTAGGGCGCGTCGGGCAGGCGCGTCTGGTCGAAGGCGCACCACCACAGGAAGCCGCGGCAGTCGTTGGCCCACAGGCTGAAGCAGTTCACGCGCACGAAGCGCGCGGCCGCCTCCCAGTCGCCCATCAGCGGGCCCATGGTGCCGATCTCCTCGGCGAAGCACGGCTTGCCGCCGATGTCCGCATAGAAACGCGACTCGGCGGTGGCGTGCATGGTCGTGCGCAGGGTGTCGAGCGGGTCCTGACTGGCGTGCCGCGTCCACAGCGGATAGGGATGCGTGGTCAGCACGTCGGTGAGTTCGGCCTGGTCCTGGATCGTCCAATGCCCGCCGAGATCGGTGCTGGGCATCAGGCTGTGCATGCCCGAGATCACCGGCCGGCTGGCGTCGGCGGCGCGGATGGTCGAGGTGATGAGCGCCGTCCACGCCCACGCCGCCTCGCGCGAACCGGCGCGGGCCATGCAGTTGCACTCGTTGCCCAGATCCCACGCCACGATCGCCTGGTCCGAGCGGAAGCGCGTGACGAACGTGCGCACGAAGCGCGCCTGCCATTGCAGCGCGAGCGGATCGGTGTGCAGGTTGCGATCATCGATCGCGGCTGGCGCATAGGTGCGTCCACTCATCCAGCCGGTGACCAGACCGACGATCAACTGCAAGCCGTGGCGTTGCGCCAATTCCGCGAAGCGCGCGAAGCGCTCGAGCATCACGCGCGAGACCCCGGCCCGTCCGATCTCGTCGTCGGGCAGCGCCTGCTCGCCGAAACGCATCTCGCGGATCGCACCCCCGAAGCCGCGCAGCGCGGTGATCGGCTGGAAGTCGCTCCACAGCGGGAAGACGCGCAGCACCTGCAGTCCGGCCGCCGCCAGGGTGGCGAGATCGGCATCGACCACATCCTCGCGCCAATCGCTCCACATCGCCGTCCCGGCGTGCGACGCCCAATAATTGCAGCCGATGGTGAACGAACCGGGAACCAGCAAGGAGCACGAGGGCATGGGGGACGGTAACGGGGTGTGGGGAAAGGTCAGTAGGGGATCGCGCGGGGATTGGCGGTCGCGGGGACAGATGTAGGCTGGGGGAGGTCATGTTGCGGGGCAACATTCGGGCCAACGTACGCGCATTCCTATTGTCGGCCTTGATCTTGGCGCGCGTGATGCCGTGCAGACCTATACCTGAATCCGTGACCTCCCTTGGCCACTTCCGCGTTCTGGTCGGCTATCGACATAGCGCGCGTGATTCGTGGGGCAATCCGAGAGGCATGTCGACGCCGCTCCGGTGACCGAGGCTGGCGGTCACTGCCGGAGCGCAGGTTGCCCGGATTCAGGTGACGAGTCGGGCAACGCAGGTGCGATGCAGGCGCAGCCAGACTGCGATCCAGGGGCTGCCGCAACCGAGTGAGAGGATGTGGCGGTGACCTGTGTGGACGACTCGTCCGGCCAAGCGAATGAGATCGTCGATGACCGAGCGGAGCCGTCGGCGTTTCACCTGGGTTCGGATCGGAGCCCGTTCATCGACGTCGACGCCTCGCGTGCGTAATGATTCCTGGCCGAGTTGGCGCAGCGCGTTGAAGACCAGGCATCCGAGCAGAAAGAGGACGCGATTGACTCGGTAGTCGGCAGAGGGGAACTGTTCCATGCCGAGGTCGGTCTTGTATTCGGCGTGGAACTGCTCGCTGGTGCCGTGAAGGAGTACTCGGAGGCTGAGTCGAGGGAGTTTGTCGGGAGGAATGGGGCGCATCGGATGAAGGGGGTGATGGCGGTGGTCAGCGTCGGCTACCGAACCCAGTCCCAGCAGAACGTGAGCATCCTCCATCCGCTCCATCAACGAACTGATGTTGCATGAGAGCCTCTCGACCACGGCCAGGTACACCCCGATCCCGATGGCCGACCTGCGCCGCATCCTGCTCTCCGCCCATCCGAGGGCATGACCATGCTCACCGACGACCTCGACACCTACATCACCTACCGGACGGTCACCGACTGGTCTGCGGCGACGGTGAAGTCCTCCCGTCCCATGCTCATGAAGATGGCGCGATGGCTCATCCGTCA
>JACCZE010000069.1 GCA_013696105.1 Planctomycetota bacterium
GGCGCTGTCGCCGAGTCGCGCGGTCGGCGCGGTATCGGCCAGATCGGCGGCAGGAGGTCCGGGTTTGGCGATGACGGTTTTCGCGTCGGCAGCGGGGACGTTCAAGTTCGCCGCCAGCGTGGCGTCGGCGAGCGGATCGGGTTTTCCGTGGCCGGCGTTCAGCTGCATCGGCAGGGTCTGATCCGGCGCGAGCGACTTGGGCGGGAGCTGCTGATGCGAGCCCGTCACCGGCGTGTCCTCGGTCATGCGCGACGGCCCCAGGCGAGCACGCGTCGGCGCGCGAGGACCAGCCCCGACAACGCGAGCACCAAGCCGACACCGCCGGAGCCGCAGCCCTTGGGCTTGGGTGGAGACGCGGCCGAGGGCGGTGCCGGCGGCGTCGAGGCGATGCCACTCGTGGTCTCGCGCACGCTCAGGACGGGCACGCCGCCGGTGAGGGTGTTCACGCGCCGCAGGGTGAGCGTCTGTGCCGGCGACGAGGTATTCTCGATCCAGTAGCCGACGCCCAATTCGAACTGCGCCGCCGACTCGTAGCTCGTCCCATTCCAGCGATACGCAGCGGACATCGCAACCAGGCGATTCCCCGCGGTCACGGGGACGTTGGCCTGGTCGAAGAGGGTGAATTCGCTCAGCGGGTGCGCCGTCACCAGGCTCGCCCCGTCCATCAGCGCGGGGATGCCGATGAAATTCCAGCCCGGCCGCAGCGTCAGGTCGTAGGGCGAGACGTTGGGCACGCCGCTGGGGTCAAGCGCCCAGGCTTCACGGGTGGCGAGGAAGATGCCGGTGTCCTCGCGCAGCCCGGCGGTCGGCAACTCGTCGGGCAGTTCGGTGTAGGACTGGGTCCGCGCATCCCAGGCGAAGGCGCGCACCTCGTGGCGCGTATGCGAGCGCACGAAGGACAGGATCCGCTCGACCCCCTGCGGAGTGGCGCCGCACACCGGGTAGTAATGGGTGTCGACGCCACGGCTGCGCGGCACGCCGATCGCTGGTAGCGACACCGGCGCGGACACCAGCACGCGCACCACCGCCGAACTGGCGACCAGGGGCACGCTGCCGTCATAGCTCACGGTCAGGTTGTGCGGTCCGGACGCCAGGGATCCGATGGTGAATGAACCGACGCCCGCCGCGTCGAGGGTGGTGGTCGCGAGCGTGCTGACCCCATCGCGCAGCGTCATCGTCCCCGCGGGAATGCCGGTCGCCGGAGCGACGGCCGATACCACGGCGGTGAGGGTGATGCTCTGCCCGGGAATCAGGCCGGTACGATCTGCGGTGACGGTGGTGCGGGTGTGGGGGAAGTTCACCCGTCCGATCGCCGAACCAAATCCAGCGCTGTATTCGGTGAACCAGACATTATTGTCGGGGCCTGTAGTGATACCCGATCCGTTATAGCTTATGGTTTTGGGAGTAATTACTCCGGTCGTGGAAATCGACAAAATACCCTGCGAACTAGTCTGGGTTGCCCAAAGAGTGCCGTCCGGCCCTTTTGCGATCTGGCCTAATGCAGGAGCGGGGGCGGCCGTTTCCGCCAAAGTTCCTGCCAAATCCATTCTGCCAAATGTGGAGGGTGTATTCTCGATAAACCATAACTTATTGTCAGGGCCCGCTGTGATCCATGACAGGGTCCCCGCGGCTACAGGTGGAAACGTTGTCACTGCACGCGTCACAGAATCTATACGAGTAATTTTTTTACTGGAGGACTGGGTAAACCACAAATTGTTGTCCGGGCCAACGGCTATCATGTGAGGGGCACTATTAGGAATTGGTATCTCCGAAAGCACACCGGCAGTGGTCATTATTCCGATCATGTTGGTTCCAAATTCGCAGAACCACAAGTTGCCATCAGGACCCCAGCAGATGCCACGCGGACTGCTACCCGCGGGCAAGGGGTACTCTGTAATAATCACTCCAGACACCGACATCTTGCCAATACGGTTCAACGTAGATTCGGTGAACCACAAATTGCCATCAGGACCGCTTGTGATGCTGAAGAGTCCAGGTGTGCCCGCGATTGGGAACTCGGTAATGACTCCGGTGAGAATCTCCAGCCGACCGATGGCGTTCGTACTCCCACTCATGGTGAACCAAATATTCCCGTCCGGACCACTGGTGATCGAACTGGGCGACTTGTACTGACCGGTCGGAATCGGGAACTCGGTGATCCCCGGAGACACCACCGCCTGCACCCCCCCGCCGCACGTGATGATCATGAGCGCCACCAGACCGGCTCGCAGCAGGTGGCGAAGGGAGATCAGGCGACTCCGGGCACGGGCGATCGACATCGGCGCCACGCTAGCGGAGTGACCGTGATTTGACAGGGACTCGGTGACTGGAGCGATTGGAACGGGGCGGTGCGCGGTATCGCTTCCATGCTCAAACCACATCGGTTGCGGGCATGCCCTCCATTCTCGTCATGATGCCTTGACTGAAACGGCTGCGGCCTATGGTTCGCCGCCCTGCCAGAGCGCAGTCCTATGCCTGCACTCCTTCCGGTAAAATCAGCGTTCTCCTGCGGATTCTGCGCCATGTCCACCGACCACGACGAGGATCCGGCCGCGCGCTCACCCGCGTCGCCGCAGACGCCCGTGCGCATTCCCGGCCTGGCCTCGGCCTACGTGATGATCGGGGCGGTGCTGGTCGGCCTGATCGGGGGCATGCTCATCGACCGCGCCGCCGGCACGCAGCCGCTCTGGACGGTGATCCTGTCCGTGATCTTCATCGGCGCCGGAGTCTACACCGTCTACCGTGAAGGGACGAAGAAGTGAGCGTCCTCTGGGCCATCGCCCCCGCCCTCGTGGCCGTGGCGGTGTCGTTCGTGCCCGGGATCCCGTCGGGGGTCCTGCTCGGCGCCGCGATCGCGCTGCCGCTGCTGGCCGTGGGCGCGATCATCACCGCGATCACCGCGCGCCTCGCCATCGGACCGGCCACCGCCGGTGTCGTCGCCGCCGGCACCCTCCGCCTGATCGGCGCGGTGGTCGCCGCCGTGCTGATTCGGTCGCACGTCGACGCCAAGATCGCGCTCGCCACCCTGGTCGGCTGCCTGTTCGTCGGCCTGTCGGTCGAGGTCGCGTTGTGGATGCGTCATGGTGGCCTCATCGGTCGCCCCGGGGAGCCCGCCCATGGCTGAGCCCATTCCGAGCAGCGAGCCCGTCCCGGTCGTCCCCTCGCCCATCGATCCGGGCACCGTGCCCCACGACGCCAAGATGGAGTCGCTGCACCCCCAGGCCCAGGACCAGGCGGCGGCGAGCGTTGCCGCCGACAACCATGGCGCCCATGCAGCCGGGCATGATTCCCACCGCTTCGACTTCAATGCACTGAACGCCAGCCACAACAGCCCCTATCCGGCGATCGAGTGGATCCACGGCCACCCGATGCTGATCTTCAATCTCGCCGAGTACGCCGACGTGAACCTGCCGGCGCTGACCGCCTCGCCCGCGTTCGCCACGGCCAGCGTCGACGGCAACGCCGAGTGGGCCCAGACCTACGTCGCCAAGCGCACGAAGGGCGTGGATGCCGCCGGCAATCCCAAGACCTTCAAGACCACTCCCGACCAGCTGGCCAAGGCGATGACCGTCGCCAGTCACCAGGCCCCGGCATTCCCGCGCGAGCTGTCGTTCCTCAACCACCAGACGTTCTGGAGCACGATCGCGCTGATCCTGCTCAGCGCGACGCTGCTGATCTTCGCCCGCCGCACGCCCGACCAGCACAAGCCCGCCGGGCGCTTCCAGCACATCATGGAGGCCCTCGCGCTGTTCGTGCGCGACGACATCGTGCGCCCGAACATCCACCACGGCGACCGCTGGACCCCGTACTTCGCCGCGATGTTCACCGCGCTGTTGGCCTGCAACCTGTTCGGCCTGATCCCGATCTTCGGCACCGCCACCGGCAACATCGCCGTGACCGCGGCGTTCGCGGTGACCACCGGATTCCTGATGCTGTTCATGGGCATCAAGGAGCAGGGACCCATCCTCTTCTGGTTCAAGCTGATCCCGGTGAAATGGTCGTGGAACCCCCTCGACATGTTCGTGTGGGTGCTGCTCGCGGTGCTGGAGTGGCTGAGCCTGATCATCCGTCCCGCGGTGCTCGCCATCCGACTGTTCGCCAACATGCTCGCCGGCCACACCGTGCTGCTGGTGTTCCTGAGCCTGGGTTTCGTCATCCACGCGGCCGATCCCAACTCGCTGGTCATGAGCCATTCGCTCGGCCTGCTCGGCTGGGTGATCGCGATCCCCTTCTACGCCCTCGAGCTGCTCGTCGCCGTCATCCAGGCCTACATCTTCACCCTGCTCAGCGCGATCTTCATCGGGCTGTGCATGCACCCCGAACACTGATTCTCCCTTTCCAAAGGATCGCCCATGTCAGACCTCGCCACCATCGCACTGAACATCGCGCAAGCGATCCCGGCCGCCGAAGCCGTGACGACCCACGCGGTCGCCAACTACGCTCCCCTCGGACGCGGCATCGCGTTCGGCGTGGCAGCGGGCGGAGCCGGCGTCGGCATCGGCCTGGTGTTCGCCGCGGCGATCCAGGGCATCGCCCGCCAGCCCGAGCAGGCCGGCGTGCTGCGCGGCCTGATGTTCCTCGGCTTCGCGCTGATCGAAGCCCTGGCCCTCATCGGCTTCGTGCTCGCGTTCATCCTCTGATCCCGAGCTCCGACCCCAGCCCGCAGGGCATAGGATCCTCTCCATGACCTTCTCGGAATTCCTCGAGTCCAACGCCGTCAACTTCTTCTGGGGTCTGGCGGCGTTCCTCCTGTTCGTGGTGATCCTGCTGAAGTTCGCCTTCACGCGCATCCTCGCCGCGGTCGACGCGCGCGAGGCCAAGATCGCCGGACAGATGAAGGAGGCCGAGGACGCCTACACCCGCGCCAAGAAGGTGCAGGCCGAGGTCGACGCCAAGTTCGCGGCCGCCGAGACGCGCATCGCCGAGCTCATGGCCGAGGCCCGCAGCGACGCCGAAGCGCAGAAGACCCAGATGGTCGAGAAGGGCCGCGCCGAGATCGAGGCCGCGCGCAACCGTTCGCTGCGCGACATCGACGCCGCGCGGCACACCGCCGTGGTCACCCTGCGCCAGGAGATCGCCGAGGTCTCGATCCAGGTCGCCGAGAAGATCGTCAAGGAGCGCCTCGACGCCGCCAAGCACGAGGACCTGGTCGGCCAGGCCATCGACGCCTACGAAGCCCGCCAGGGCGGGAAGAAGTAGACGATGGCCGCCGGCACCGTCGCAGGAGTCTACGCTCAGGCCTTGCTGGAGCTCGCCGATGAACGCGGCAAGCGCGGCCCGGTCGTCGAATCCTGCCGCGCGCTGATCGACGACCGCGGCGCCAGCGCGCTCACCAGCACGCTGATCGCCCAGCTCGACGATCCCCGCCTGGGCAAGGACCGCGCGAAGCAGGCGCTGAAAGCCGCGCTCCAGGGCAAGATCGAGCCCGAGGTCGTCGATCTGCTGCAGCTGCTGGTCGACCGCAATCGCCTGGGCGACGCGCCCGCGATCATCCGCGAGCTGGTCCAGGCCGCCGACGCCCAGGCCGGCATCGTGCGCGTCGACGTGGTCACCTCCGAGGCGCTGTCGGGCAACGCCGCATCGCGGCTGGACGCCGGTCTCAAGCGCGTGCTCGGACCCGGCGCGGTGGTCACAGCGACCATCGATCCCGCCCTGATCGGCGGCCTCACCGTGCGCGTCGGCGATGTCTACGTCGACGGCAGCGTGCGCCGCAAGCTCGCCGACATGAAGGCGCGCATCCTCGACATCCCGGTCAGCGACAAGCTGTGGGACCTCCCATGACCTCATTCGCCCCTGATCGCGCCTTCGGCTCGATGTCCGCTGACGCGGACAGCATGGCTGCGCCATGCGTGGCGAGTCATCAGCCAAGGGGTCTGGCGACCCCCCGGCAACGGGCCTGCGGCCCTGCCCCCCTGCCAAGCTCTGTAGCGTTTTCTAAGG
>JACCZE010000081.1 GCA_013696105.1 Planctomycetota bacterium
GTGGTGGCCGGCCGGCGAAGGTACGCAGAAGCTCTACGATCTCGCGGTGTCGTGGGAGAACGAGGACGGCTCCACCGCCCAGACCATCGAGCGGCGCATCGGCCTGCGTACGCTCGAACTGGTCACCACCCCCGACCGTTCGCCCGAGGGACATCGCGGCGAATCGTTCTACTTCCGCGTCAACGGCCGCGCGATCTTCGCGCGCGGCGCCAACTGGATCCCGGCCGACCAGCTGGTCGACCGCTGCACGCCGGCGGTCTACCGGCACCTCCTGGGCAGCATGGTCGAAGCGCACATGAACATGGTGCGGGTGTGGGGCGGCGGCTGGTACGAGCAGGATTCGTTCTACGACCTGTGCGACGAACTGGGCCTCTTGGTGTGGCAGGATTTCATGATGGCTTGCGCCATCTATCCCGACACCCGGGATTTCGTCGCCGAGCTCACCGCCGAGGCGCGCTACCAGGTGCGCCGGCTCGCCGACCACCCGTCCATCGCGCTGTGGTGCGGCGACAACGAGAACGCCAAGGCGATCTGGCAGTGGTGGGCGAAGAAGCCCGGCCACGCCAAGCGCGTGGCGATCTACCAGAAGACCCTCGGGGCCCTGCGCACGACCTGCGAAGCCGAGGATCCGTCGCGGCGCTTCTGGCTCTCGAGCCCGTCCAACGACGAGTTCGGCGGCGAGCCCGACGACGCCAACCGCGGCGACGTGCACTACTGGAACGTGTGGCATGGCGGCCAGCCCTTCAGCGACTACTACAATGTCAAACCGCGCTTCTGCTCGGAGTTCGGCTTCCAGTCCTTCCCCGAGCCACGCACGCTGACCGCCGTGGTCGCGCCCGAGGACCTGAACCCCTCGAGCCGCGTGATGGAGCACCACCAGCGCTCCGGAAACGGCAACGTGCTGATCACCAACACCATGGCGCGCGAGATGCCGATCCCGAAGGACTTCGCGTCCTTCTGCTTCGTGTCGCAGATCAACCAGGCGATGGCCATCCGCACCGCGGTCGAGCACTGGCGCCGGCTCAAGCCCTGGTGCATGGGCGCGATCTACTGGCAGGTGAACGACCTGTGGCCGGTCGCCTCGTGGAGCTCGATCGACTACCACGGCCGATGGAAGGTGCTGCACCACGCGGCCGCGCGCTTCTTCGCGCCGCTGCTGGCATCGATCGTGCACGACCAGGGCGCGCTCACGGTGTGGGTCACCTCCGACCACTCGGCTCCGGTGACCGTCGCGGGCACGCTCGAGGTCGTCACGTGGTCGGGTCAGCGCATCGCCAGCGTCCCCCTGCGCGCATCGCTCGCAGCCGGCGCCAGCCGCGCGATCGCGACCAAGGACGTCGATCGCCTGCTCGCCGGCAAGGCCCAGCGCCACGAGGTCTGCTGCTTCGTGCGCCTGAGCGGCACCAGCGGCGGACGCCACGTCGCCGCCGACAACTTCTGCACGCTCGTGCCTTGGAAGTGGGTCACCGTGCCGGATCCCGGCATCCGCACCGCGCTGCGCAGCGGACGTCGCGGCTTGGAGCTGCATGTCTCAGCCAAGCGCGTCGCCCCCTTCGTCCACGCCGAGATCACCGGCACCGAAGGACATTTCGCCGGCGATTGGCAGGTCCTGCAGCCCGGCCGCGCCTACGTGCTGCCATGGGTGCCGCATGCGGATCGCGGCCAGCGCGAGCTCGGCCTGGCGGAGGCGCGACGGAGGCTGGTCGTGAGCAGCCTGGCGGATTTCACCATGTAGCCATGCGGCGGATGCCGGGCAGACCGCCCGGAATGCCTTGCCCCCATGATCGCTGATTTACCCTGTGGGACCCCGGAAATCCCATGACCGACGCTTCCGTTCCCGCTTCATCACAATCACCTTCACCATCCGCATCCGCCGCACATCCGCATCCGTCGATCAAGCGTCCCGACGACGTGATGAAGAAGATCGTCGCGCTGTGCAAGAACCGCGGCTTCGTGTTCCAGAGCTCAGAGATCTACGGCGGTCTGAAGAGTGCCTATGACTACGGCCCGCTCGGGGTCGAGCTCAAGCGCAACATCATGGGCGAGTGGTGGCGGGACATGGTCACCACGCGCGAGAACGTCGTCGGCATCGACGCCTCGATCATCATGAAGCCCGACGTCTGGCGCGCCTCGGGGCACGCCGCCGGCTTCGCCGATCCCCTCGTCGACTGCCTGGTGTCCAAGGAGCGCTTCCGCGCCGACAAGGCGCCGCGCCCCGCACCGGGCTCGGAAATTCCGATCACCTGCGTCGACAAGGGCGTGGCCAAGGATTACGCCGAGCAGATCGAGAAGCGCTTCGGCGTCGTCCTCGACCGCGACGCCAACGTGCTGCACGGCATGCGCGCGATCGACGCCGCGACGGTCGGCTTCTTCCCCAAGGGCGCCGCCGCGCCGTTGAAGACCTGGCCGTGGCGCGGATACGTCAGCCCGCTCATCGGCTCGCCGTTCCTGAGCGACGAGCGCCAGTTCAACCTGATGTTCCGCACCGCGCTCGGCGCAGTCGATCCCATGCAGGACGTCTCGGCGCTGATGGCCGAGATCGGCTCGGCCCCCGACCTGGCCGCTGCGGTGAAGACCAAGCTCGGCAAGGACGCTGAAACCGGCGCCATCGCCAAGGCCCTGGCCGAGAACGACCGCGTGAAGATCATCCGCGCGCTGATCGAGCACGTGACCGGCCCGCACATGGCCTACCTGCGCCCCGAGACCGCGCAGGCGATGTTCGTGCAGTTCAAGAACGTGATGGACTCGCAGTCGCTCAAGCCGCCCTTCGGCATCGCGCAGATGGGCAAGAGCTTCCGCAACGAGGTCACGGTCGAGCACTTCATCTTCCGCTCGTGCGAATTCGAGCAGATGGAGATGGAGTTCTTCTGCGAACCAGGCACCCAGGGCCAGTGGATGGACTACTGGAAGGACCAGCGCATGGCGTGGTGGCGGCGCTTCGCCAACTACCCGCAGGATTTCACCTTCCGCCAGCACGAGAAGGACGAGCTCGCGCACTACGCCGACCAGTGCTTCGACGTCGACTACAAGTATCCCTGGGGATGGTCCGAGCTCGAAGGCATCGCCTCGCGCACCGACCACGACCTGCACGCGCACGAGGACGCCTCGGGCCAGAAGCTGCGCTACGTCGATCAGGAGAAGGAAGACCCCGCCACCGGCAAGAAGCCGTGGGCCTACCGGCCGTTCGTGATCGAGCCCGCCGCCGGCGCGACGCGCGCCTTCCTGGTGTACCTGCTCGACGCCTACCACGAGGACGAGCGCAAGGACGCCGACGGCAAGCCGGTCATCCGCACCGTGCTGAAGCTCCATCCGCGCCTGGCGCCGATCAAGTGCGCGGTCTGCCCGCTGGTGAAGAAGGACGGCATGCCCGAGAAGGCGCGCGAGATCATCGCCGCGATGCTCAAGGCGGGCATCAATGCGAAGTACGACGAGAAGAATTCGATCGGCAAACGGTACGCCAAGCACGACGAGATCGGCACCCCCTGGTGCGTGACGGTCGACAGCCAGTCGATCCAGGACGGCACCGTCACCCTGCGCGATCGCGACACCACCGAGCAGGTGCGCATCCGCGTCGACGAGGTGGTGGCGCAGATCCGCTCGCGGCTGGACGCGTCGATCTGAGTGAAGGGCGTGTGAAGGCGCCGCTCGCGGCCCGGGGTCGCAGCGGCTGTTTTCCTGCGCGAGCGCGTCGGCACGCGGCCATTTCCGCTTCTGAGAGCACCACGGCAGCATTGACCGTCGCGGTCGTTCGCACTACCCTCTGACGACTCTCGCGCCCTCGACCGGAGCATACCCGCGTGCGGATTCCGCCACTCCCGTGACCAGGCAGTACACGCATCCGCCCGACGAAGCCGATACCGCTCCCACGCAGCCGATGCCGCACGGGCTGGCCGATCCGGACCGGACTCGCATCGACGACACGGCCTCGCTGGGCGGAGCGGACATCCTCTTCGTCCAGAGCGTCACGGCGCGCTCGCCGACGGACACCGTCCACCTCCACCACGGCGAGGTCTGGGGAGGTGACTTCAAGCTCGGCCCCCTGCTCGGCCGCGGCGGCATGGGCGCGGTCTACAAGGGTCGGCAGCTCAGCCTCGACCGCCCGGTCGCGATCAAGGCGCTCAAGAGCCACCTGAGCGACAATCCCGATCTCACCGCCCGCTTCGAACAGGAGGCCAAGGTCGTCGCACGCATCAACTCGCCGCACGTGGTGCACGTCCACGTCTTCGGCAAACACCGCAACCACCATTTCCTGGCGATGGAGCTGGTCGAGGGCGAGGATCTCAACAAGAAGCTGAAGTCCGGATGGCGTCCCACGCCCGACGAGACGGTCGAGCTGATGATCCAAGCCGCGAAAGGCCTGATGGCCGCCGCCGAGCGCGGCATCGTCCACCGCGACATCAAGCCCGGCAACATGATGCTGACCTCGGGCGGCCTGCTGAAGCTGATGGATTTCGGCCTCGCGCGTCTGGCGCATCACGTGGGCAGCGCGACCTCGACCGGCGTGGTCATGGGCACCGGCGCGTACATGAGCCCCGAGCAGTGCCAGGGCCGCATCTGCGATATACGCAGCGACATCTACAGCCTGGGCGTGGTGTTCTACGAGCTGCTGACCGGCCGCCGGCCGTTCGACGGCGAGTCGTACATGGAGATGTTCTGCCAGCACATCGAGAAGGACCCGGTTCCGCCGAGTCAGACCGATCCCACGATCCCCGCCGCGGTCGAAACCGTGGTGCTGACCTGCCTGGCCAAGAAAGCGGACGAGCGCTACCAGACCCCGGCGGCCCTGCTCGAGGACCTGCAGCGCATCCGCGATCACCAGCGTCCGCTGGCTGCGGGATCGGCGCGTCTGCCGCGGCCGGCGGCGTTGCGGGCGGTGACCGTGGTCACGTTGGTCGTCTTGCTGCTGGCGGCCGTCGGCGCGGGCTGGTGGCTGGCGGTGGAATCGACGCAGCGGGAGCCGGCGAAGACCACCGCCACGCCGCGACCGCCCATCGCTCCGCCGCCGGCTCCCGCCACCACGGCAGCGGCTCCTACGACCGCAGCGACCGACCTGGAGTCTAC
>JACCZE010000090.1 GCA_013696105.1 Planctomycetota bacterium
TTTCTAAGGAGTCCCCGTGAAGATCCGTGCCGATGAAATGACCTCGCTCATCAAGGAGCAGCTGAAGGGCTACGGCTCGCAGGCTGCGGTGGATGAAGTGGGCACGGTGGTGCAGGTCGGGGACGGCATCGCGCGCATCACCGGTCTGACCGGCTGCATGGCTGGCGAGATGATCGAGTTCGACAACGGCTCGTTCGGCCTCGCGCTGAACCTCGAGGAAGGCATCATCGGCTCGGTGGTGATGGGCGACTACACCACCATCAAGGAAGGCGGCCTCGCCAAGCGCACCAAGCGCGTGCTCGAGGTCCCCGTCGGCCAGGCCCTGCTCGGCCGCGTCGTCGATCCCCTCGGCCGTCCGATGGACGGCAAGGGCCCGATCGCCAACGAAGGCACGCGCAAGGTCGAGAGCCCGGCGCCCGGCCTGGCTGACCGCAAGAGCGTGCACGAGCCGCTGCAGACCGGCCTCAAGTCGATCGACGCGATGATCCCCGTCGGCCGCGGTCAGCGCGAGCTGATCATCGGCGACCGCAAGACCGGCAAGACCGCCATCTGCATCGACACCATCATCAACCAGAAGGGCAAGGGCGTCGTCTGCGTCTACGTCGCCATCGGCCAGAAGGAGTCGACGGTCTCGTCGATCGTCAAGCAGCTCGAAGAGACCGGCGCGATGGCCTACACCATCGTGGTGTCGGCCTCGGCGTCCCAGCCCGCGCCGCTGCAGTTCCTCGCGCCGTACTCCGGCGCCGCGATGGCCGAGTTCTTCATGTACAACACCTGGGAGCACGACGCGGCGGGCCTGCCCAAGCTGGTCGGCGCCAAGTACGTCAAGCAGGGCGTGAAGGAAGGCGGCCGCGGCCTCGCCACCTTCTGCGCTTACGACGACCTCACCAAGCAGGCCGCCGCCTACCGCGAGATGTCGCTGCTGCTGCGTCGCCCGCCGGGCCGCGAAGCCTACCCCGGCGACGTGTTCTATCTGCACTCGCGCCTGCTCGAGCGCTCGGCGAAGCTGTCGGACAAGCTCGGCGGCGGTTCGCTCACCGCGTTCCCGGTGATCGAGACCCAGGAAGGCGAGGTCTCGGCGTACATCCCGACCAACGTGATCTCGATCACCGACGGCCAGATCTACCTTCAGGGTGACCTCTTCAACGCCGGCCAGCGCCCCGCGGTCGACGTCGGCATCTCGGTGTCGCGCGTGGGCGGCAACGCCCAGATCAAGGCGATGAAGAAGGTCGCCGGCACGCTCCGTCTCGATCTCGCGGCGTACCGCGAGCTCGAGGCGTTCTCGCAGCTCGGCACCGAGCTCGATCCGGCCACGCAGCGCCAGCTCGATCGCGGCGCGCGCATGGTCGAACTGCTGAAGCAGGGACAGGCGCAGCCGCAGAGCGTCGAAGACCAGGTGTTCATGATCAAGGGCGCCGGCATGGGCATGCTCGACGAGGTCCCGGTCGCGCAGGTCGCGACCTTCGAGAAGGAGTTCCTGCTGTTCATGAATTCCGAATTCTCGGAGCTCACCAAGGAGCTGTCGACCAAGAAGGCGTTCAGCGACGAGGGCGAGAAGAAGTTCGCCGAGGCGATCGGCCGCTTCAAGGTCTCGTTCAAGGCCAAGCACAAGCTGTGAGCACGACCGTCAGCACATCCCAGCCGAGAGCCGCCCTGCGTCGCGTGGGGCGGCCCAGCCGCGTGGAGGCCTGAGCGATGGCCAATCTCAGAGACATCCGCAAGCGCCGCAAGAGCGCCGCCAACACGCGCAAGATCACGCGCACCATGGAGCTGGTGGCCTCCGCCAAGCTCAAGAAGGCGCAGGACGCCGCCGCCGCGTCGCGCCCCTACGCCGAAGGCCTGCGCGACCTGGTCAGCCAGCTCGCGCCCGCCGGCGGCAAGAGCTCGCACCCGCTGATGACCGCCCGCCCCGCGAAGAAGGTCATGATCCTGGTCGGAACCTCGGATCGCGGTCTGGCCGGCGCGTTCAACGCGAACCTGGTCAACAAGGCGATCGCGCGCGCGAAGGAGCACCGGGCCGCGGGCCGCGAGGTGCAGTTTGTCGCCCTGGGCAAGAAGGGCGCCAGCACGCTGAGCTACTTCGGCTTCACGCCCACCGCCACCCACCAGGGCCTGGTCGGCGCGACCAAGTATCCCGACGCCGAGAAGGTCGCCAACGGCGTGATCGAGCAGTTCACCTCCGGCCAGGTCGACCTGGTCGAGGTGGTCTACGCGCGCTTCGTCTCGTCGGCGCGCCAGATCCCCGATTCCTACGTGATGCTCCCGGCCAGCGGCGAGGAATCGGCCGAGAAGAAGAAGCGCAGCTTCGACTACATCTACATCCCGGAGCCCGAGGACGTCCTCGCCGCGATCATCCCGCTGACGATCAAGACCGCGTTCTTCTCGGCGATGCTGCAGACCAGCGCTGCCGAGCACGCCGCGCGCCGCGTGGCGATGAAGAACGCCACCGACGCCGCCGCCGACATGGTCAAGGCGCTCTCGGGCGCGTACAATCGCAGCCGCCAGGGCAAGATCACCCAGGAGATCGCCGAGATCGTCGGCGCCGTCGAGGCGATGGCATGATCGACGTCCTGCGTGCTGGGTCCTCCGTCCTCCGTCCTCTGATCCGCGGATCCGTCGTGCCCCAGACTCAGGACGTAGGACGCAGGACGGAGCACTCTCGCTTTTCTGAAACAGTTAGGAATCGCCCATGAGCACCGCAACCGCCACCAACATCGGCAAAGTCGTCCAGGTCATCGGGTCGACGCTCGACGCCGAGTTCGAGGTCCTGCCGCAGATCTACAATGCGCTCGAGATGTACATCGTCGATCCGGGGACCGGCGCGAAGACCAAGCTCGTCGCCGAGGTCCAGCAGCACCTCGGCCGCAACCGCGTGCGCGCGGTGGCGATGTCGACCACTGACGGCCTGACCCGCGGCACCCAGGTCACGGACCTCGGCGCGCCGATCAGCGTGCCGGTCGGACCCGAGACCCTCGGCCGCATCTTCAACGTGCTCGGCGACGCGATCGACAACGGCCCGCAGGTGACCAAGGACTGCCCGCGCCGCCCGATCCACGCCAAGGCGCCCGAGTTCAAGGACCTGAATCCCGAGACCGAGATCTTCGTCACCGGCATCAAGGTCGTCGACCTGCTCGCCCCGTACGTGAAGGGCGGCAAGATCGGCCTCTTCGGCGGTGCTGGCGTCGGCAAGACCGTCATCCTGATGGAGCTGATCAACAACGTCGCCAAGGCGCACGGCGGCTACAGCTGCTTCGCGGGCGTGGGCGAACGTACGCGCGAAGGCAACGATCTCTGGAACGAGATGATCGAGTCCGATGTGCTCAAGGTCGAGAAGGACGCCAAGGGCCACGCGATCTGGGACGAGAACGGCTTCCCCAAGGTGAAGTTCGGCGAAAGCAGATGCGCGCTGTGCTACGGCCAGATGAACGAGCCGCCGGGCGCGCGCCTGCGCGTGGCCCTGAGCGCGCTCACCATCGCCGAATACCTGCGCGACCAGTCCGGCAAGGACGTGCTGCTGTTCGTCGACAACATCTTCCGCTTCACCCAGGCCGGCTCGGAAGTCTCCGCGCTGCTCGGGCGCCTGCCCTCGGCGGTGGGCTACCAGCCGACCCTGGCGACCGAGATGGGCGCGCTCCAGGAGCGCATCACCTCGACCCGCAACGGCTCGATCACCTCGATCCAGGCCGTGTACGTGCCGGCCGACGACTACACCGATCCGGCGCCCGCGAACACCTTCGCGCACCTCGATGCGACGACCAACCTGAACCGCGCGATCTCGGAGAAGGGCATCTACCCCGCCGTGGATCCGCTCGCCTCGACCAGCCGCATCCTGCAGCCGCACATCGTCGGCGAGCGCCACTACAAGGTGGCGCGCAGCGTGCAGAAGGTGCTGCAGCGCTACAAGGATCTGCAGGACATCATCGCCATCCTCGGCGTCGACGAGCTCTCGGACGAGGACAAGCGCCTGGTCGCGCGCGCGCGCCGGCTCGAGCGCTTCATGTCGCAGCCCTTCCACGTCGCCGAGCAGTTCACCGGCATCAAGGGCATCTTCATGAAGCTCGAGGACACCATCCGTAGCTTCGAGGCCATCCTCAGCGGCGAATACGACACCGTCACCGAGCAGGCGTTCCTGATGGTCGGCACGATCGAGGATGTGGTCGCCAAGGCCGCGAAGCTCGGCAAGTAGGACGGCCGCCGCCGGAAACCCCATGACCTTCACCGTCACCATCATCACTCCCGAGCGCTCCCTGCCCCCGATGGATGCCGACCACGTCACCGTGCAGGCGGTCGACGGCGAGGTCGGCATCCGCACCGGCCACGCGCCGCTGGTGGCGCTGATCGGCGAGGACGGCTTCGCGATGGTGCGGGTCGCCGGCCAGCACGACTACCGCGCGTTCGCCCTGCGCGGCGGCGTGGCGCAGATGCTGGACAACCAGCTCAAGATCTTGACGCCGAATGCCGTCGACGTGCACGCGCTCGACCCCGCCACCCTCGCCAAGCGCGAAGCGGCGGCCAAGACCGACGCGGATCGCGCGTGGGTCGCGTGGCAGCAGGCGGTGGCCAGGAAGTGGCCGGCGCGCGCGGGACGGGTGTAGCGCGCTGCGGCGCGCGGCTGATGGCTGATGGCCTCTGATAACCTGATGGCCTTGCTCCTCTTCTCGGGCGCCGAGCGGCGTTGGCGGCATACAATCGGCGCAGCCGATGCCGCCACGATGTCGGCGGTTCGCCGCCGACATCGAGCCGCGACAAAGCCCGGGGGTAGGCCCGTTCACGGGCCGTAGGGGCGAAAGCCCCTAACAAAAGCTACTCGCCGACGGTCTCGATGTCCTTGCCGGCCACGGTCGCGAGGTTCGCGAGCAGGCGGGCGCCCGGGCGGTCGTCGCCGGTGGAGCTGGCGAGCTTGATGTAGCAACTGCGGGCGATGCCCGGATACGCGCTGTCGAGGTGCACCCAGCGGTCGCCGACGTAGGCGCTGTTCCAGGCGTGGCCGACCCAGCTGCCGTGGTCAGCGGAAAACACGAGTCCGACGTCGATGCGCGCGGGAATAC
>JACCZE010000108.1 GCA_013696105.1 Planctomycetota bacterium
GTCTGCAGCGCTGCGGCATCGCCGAGCCTCCATCCACCGCTCGATCAGATGACCACGAAGAATGTGGCCGAGGCGGGACTCGAACCCGCAACCCCTTTCGGAGAGCTGATTTTAAGTCAGCCGCGTATGCCGTTCCGCCACTCAGCCGTGAATCACTTATCCGGTTGTGCTGGTTTATTCGTGCCAGTCCCGGGTGTACCAGACCCTTTGCCGGTGGCGGCCTCGTCCGACGAGCGCTTCTTCGGCTGCGCGTGGGACTTGTCGCCACCGGATCCCGACGGGTCGGATGCAGCCGGGAACACCAGATTGGTCAGCATGTCGGCCCCGACCTTGCTCACTGCATCCAGCTCTTCCTCGGTCGAACTGGCTTCGATCGCCACGGCCGCCTTGGCCGCCCGGTTCACGATCAGGCGCACTTCGCCGACGCGCTTGTAACGCCCTTCGGTGAATGAATAGCGCAGCGTCCGGGTTTCCCCCGACTTCGATTCGCCGGCCTGGGTGGCGATCTCGGAGAACCCGGATCGCGCACGCAGGGGGGTCGAGATGGAATTCCACAGGCCATTTAAATCCGTGGTGTCGTTCAGCTGGATGAAGCGGGCGGACACATAGGAGGTCTCGCTCTTGGGGTCGATCCAGGTGACGTCTCCCGAGATCGCGTCCGAACGCCGCCAGCCCAGGGGAGCTTTGACGATCACGGAGGTGGTGGAGTCCTTGTAGTCGAGGCGGATCTGCCCGGATTCGACCGTGGTTTCACCCGCGTTGATGTCCAGGGCGAGTTCGCGTCTGATCCCGGGATGGTCGGGATTGGCGCGGAATCCCGCCTGGTAGGCGCGGTAGCTGCGGTCCTTCGCCTGCGGCAGATATTCGGCATTGGCGTCGGCCCAACGTCCGAGCTTGTAGAAACCGTCGGCATCCTTCCACGAGATCGCCGAGGTGCGGTCGTCGTACTCCATCGCGAGAGCCTCGCTCCGCGCCCGCCATTGATCGCGGTAGAATTCGAGCCCCAGGCGATGCATGCGCTTGGACACCTGTTCGGCGCCTTCGCCGCCCTTGGCGCGGATCCACGGCATGCTGCCGATACGACCGGCACGGATGGGGTCGCGCTGGATATCCACGCACCAATCCATCGCACGCTGGGCGAGGGCGAAGTCCTGTTTCGCCTCGGCTTCCGCGGCCGCGTCGGTGATGACGCTGGTCAGCAGGTGGTCGGTCTCCTGAAGCCAGTACTCCTTGTTCCCCTGCGTCGCGGCCTGTTCCCTGGCCCACGCGACCACGGCGATGCGTCGCTCCCAATCGGTCTTCTGGATATTCGCCATGCGCTTCGCGATGAGCTGGCCATCCGATGGCGCGGGTTCGATCGCCGAGACGCGCAGCACGGGCTTGCCGGTCTCTGTGTCGGTCGTCATGTGGCCGAAGATGTAGACGTTGTCGCCGTCCACGCGGGTGCTCCACAGATCCGCAGCGGCCTTCACCTCGACCTCAGGGAGGTTGTAGAGCGCGATGCGCTCGCCTTGGCCACGCTCGAACTTCGATGTCACCATCACATCCTTCTCGGAGACGAAATCAGCGTCGGCGAAATCCTCTGGTTTGGTGACCAGGTAGCTGGAGCCGCTGTGCACGACGAAGACGCGCTCGGTGTCCTTGATCGTCATCGTGAAGCTCTCGGTCCATGGACCCGCGAGCGTGGTCGGTGCATCCGAGCTCCAGGCGAGGGCGCTGGTGAGCAGGAGCGGTGCGATGGCGAGGCGATGCAGCATGGGCATCCTTTGGTTGAGGGGATGGTAGCTCCGACGTGTTTTGAGCACAAGACCACGTCACAAATCACGATCCCGAGAGTGGATGACGCGGGAAACTGCTTGCCCACAGCGGCTTCACCCGTAATCATCGCCACGCGTCCGCAGCGTGGTTTACGCGGACCGGCCGATGCGCCGATCAGGATGGGATTCCGGATGGGGATATAGCTCAGTTGGTAGAGCGTTTGAATGGCATTCAAAAGGTCAGGGGTTCGACTCCCCTTATCTCCACCATCTCACCATGCGTGCCCGCCTTCCCGACGGCGGCGCACCGTCGACCGAACGAGCGCCGATGCGGGTCGTGATCCAGCGTGTGGCCCGGGCATCGGTGGCGATCGCCGGGGTGACCACCGCGGCGATCGATCGTGGCCTGCTGGTGCTGGTCGGCATCACCGAGGGGGATAGCCCTGCTGATGTCCAGTGGCTGAGCGGAAAGATCGCGCGGCTGCGCATCTTCCCCGACGATGATGGAGCGATGAACCGCTCGGTCGCGGACATCGGCGGAGGGGTCCTCGTCGTCAGCCAGTTCACCCTCTTCGCGAGCACCGCCAACGGCAACCGGCCGGCCTTCCTGCGAGCTGCGCGGCGGGAAACGGCGCTGCCCCTCTACCGCGCGTTCATCGACCAGCTGACCGAGGATCTCGGGCATCCACCGGCTACTGGCGAATTCGCTGCCGACATGCAGGTGTCGCTGATCAACGACGGCCCGGTGACGATCACCATCGACACCCAGGCCAGAGAATAAACCGAGCTGTTTGTTCAGGGACTGTCGCCCCTACGGCACTGCGTGCCTACCCCCGGGCTTTGTCGCGGCTCGATGTCGTCGGGAACCTCCGACATCGTGGCGGCATCGGCTGCGCCGATTGTATGCCGCCAGCGCCGCTCGGCGCCCGCTCGGGTACATCCTTGCACCGACCCCGGTCCCCGAA
>JACCZE010000115.1 GCA_013696105.1 Planctomycetota bacterium
CTCAGGATGCTGCGCAGCAGCAGAACCCGAGACTGCGACGACTCGATGCGGTCGTTCAACAGCGCCGCCAAGAAGTGCTACGCGAACAAGCAGCGGCAGACCCTGACATCACGGTTGGGGCGTTCACCAGCAGGGAAGCCGACAGTCGCGCCGTTGGGCTGACCGTCGGGGTCGAAGTACCGCTGTGGAACCGTAACCAAGGCGGCATCGCGGGGGCTCGCGCTCAACTCGACCGGGATCAGGCCGAGCGCGCGCAACAGACCCAAGCACTTGCGGCAGAGGTCCAGGCAGCCTGGTACGAATACGATGGAACCAGCCGCCGAGCCAAGTCTTTTGCCGAATCACTTTCCCCATCTGCTCATGAGGCACTGGAGTTGGCTCTCCACTCCTACGAGGCCGGCGAGACCGGCTTGCTCGACGTGCTCGATGCACGGCGTACCGCTCAAGCAGTCGAGCGCGAACGACTCGAGTCGGTCAAGGCCGCTCAACTCGCACGCATCAGACTCGATCGGTCGATCGGTCGATCTTCCGTGGCTCGACCGTGAGCCGCGTTTTTGGACTCGTCCTTCCTTGTTGGAGCAACACCATGAGCGTCATCCCTACTCTGCGTCTGGCCTCGATGGTCTTCTTCTGCGCGGCCTTCGTGGCGTGCGGCTGGGCTGAGGACGATGACGATGCCACATCAGCGACACCGACGGCGCGGCCAGAAGCGCAGCACGTGGAAGGGAAACCCGTCGCCAAGAATGACGTTGATGCGCAGGTAGACCACGTGGCGTTGTCCCCCGAGGTTATCGCGCACTACCACGTCACCACGGGCTCGGTCAAGCGCCTGCCTCTGACCCCCCCGATCATCGCCGCTGCTGAGGTTGGCTTTGACTCCGACCAGGTGATGGACATCGGGACACTGGCTGCTGGTCGAGTGCAGGCGATCAAGGCGCGCGTCGGTGATGTCGTCGCCCAGGGCGACATACTCATGACCATCGACAGCCAGGAACTGGGCCAAGCCCAGAATATCTACATCGAACGCCTGGGAGCACGGGCTGCGGCTCAGGCGGATGCGGGACTGGCGCTGGCGACGTGGACACGCAGCCAACCACTGATGAAAGATCAGTCGATCTCATCTGCCGAAGCATCACGGCGCGAGAGTGATATGCGGAAGACCGAGTCTGCCGTCCAAGCAGCGGAGGCCGCGCTGATCGGGGCCGAGAACAGCCTGCGCCTGTACGGAGTCGATGACACCGGCATCACCGAGTTGAAGTCGAGCAGACGGGTGTCGCCCCAGGTGGCGATCCGTGCCCCAGCGGCAGGGACGGTGATCGCTCGCTCGGTGACGCTTGGGGAAATAGTCCGGCCCGACCAGGAAGCCTTGTTTGTGATCGCCGACCTCACGGAGGTCTGGGTGACCGCAAGCGTACCGGTGGCGGGCTCTCACCAGGTTGTCGTTGGGCAACCAACGCGCATCACTACTGCTGGCATCGCACAGCCAGTCGAAGGACGGATCGCGTTCGTTCCGCCGGCTCTCGATTCCCAGAGTCGCACCTTGCCCGTGCGCATCACGGTACCGTGGACCAGCGGCTTGCGCCCAGGCATGTTCGCCACGGTCTCGATCGACGTGACGGATGCTCACGCTCCCGAGATGACGGTCGTGCCATCCGATGCGGTTTTCAGCTACGCGAGCGATCGTGTGGTTTTCATGCCGGTGCCGGAAACACCGGGATCATTTCGGGTGCGTCGCGTGGTTACTGGACCTCCCGAAGGCGATCTGACGCCGGTCATCTCAGGCGTTGCCGAGGGCGACACGATCGTCGTGACCGGAGGATTCATCATCAAAGCTCAACTGGCCAAGGGGCCGGCAGACGAGGATTGAGGCGGGTTTCATCCAGCCATCTCATCCACCTGCCTACCGAGAGCCTCCCCATGTTCGATGTCCTCCTTCGCGTTGTCATCCAGCACCGCCGCTTAGTGCTGATCGCAGCCATCGGCCTGGGTCTCGCTGGGTACGTCGCCCTTACACGCTTACCGATCGACGCGGTTCCTGACATCACACCGAACCAAGTGCAGGTCAACGTGGTGGTCCTGGCGCTCGCCCCACTCGATGTCGAGCGGCAGGTGACCTATCCCATCGAGACCGCCCTCGCGGGCATCCCCGGTCTCGCATTCACTCGCTCCTTGTCCCGTAACGGTTTCTCGCAGGTGACCGCAGTGTTTTCAGATGATGTCGATTTGTACTTCTCGCGGCAGCAAGTTGCGGAGCGCCTTTCAGAGATGAAAGGGCAACTGCCCACTGGTGCCGAACCGGTTCTTGGACCCGTCTCGACCGGGCTGGGAGAGGTCTTCTTCTACACCATCGAGTTCGCACATGCAGACGGGACCGGTGCGACCATTACCGATGGCCAACCGGGTTGGCAGGGTGATGGATCGTATCTCACGGTCGAGGGCGAACGCCTGACCACGGACGAGCAGCGACTGACGTACCTTCGCACCATCCAAGATTGGATTCTCGTTCCCCAACTCCGAGGGGTACCCGGCGTGGCCGGCATCGACAGTAATGGTGGTTATCAGAAGGAGTACATGGTGTGGCCAGACCCTGTCCGCCTTGCGGCATTCGGACTCACCTTCCGCGATCTCACCGAGGCCATCGCGCGCAACAACCGCTCGGTGGGAGCGGGAACGGTGCGTCGGAGCGGAGAAGCGTTTGTCGTGCGTGCTGAGGGTCGCGTGCATTCATTGCAAGACCTCTCGTCGATCCTCCTGGCGAGCCGAGATCGAACCACCATCCACCTGGGGGATGTGGCTGAGATCGGCCTCGGTCATGAGTTGCGCACAGGCTCCGCGAGCCGCAACGGCCGCGAGACGGTGCTTGGCATCGCCCTCATGCTCATCGGAGGCAACAGCCGCACGGTCGCTGCGGCCGTCAGTGAACGCCTGAACGGACTGGCTGTGGTGCTGCCGCCAGATGTGAGAGCGGTGCCGCTGCTGAACCGTTCAACGCTCGTGGACTCGACGATCCGAACGGTCGAACGCAACCTTGCCGAAGGGGCCGCGCTCGTCATCGCGGTGATCTTCCTGCTCTTGGGGAACTTGAGAGGGGCGTTGATCGCCGCCATAGTGATCCCCTTGTCGATGTCGTTCGCGGCCATCGGCATGATGCGCTTCGGCATCAGCGGCAACCTCATGTCCCTCGGCGCTCTCGATTTCGGCATCATCGTCGATAGCGCGATCATCCTGGTCGAGAACTGCGTGCGACGACTGGGCCAGCGACAGCACGAGAAGGGCACGTTGCTCGATCGACGTGAACGCATCCAAACGACCTACGCAGCGGCACGGGAGATGATCGGACCAACTGTTTTCGGTCAGATCATCATCATCACGGTCTATGTCCCGATCTTGATGCTGTCTGGCGTCGAAGGGAAGATGTTCTCCCCCATGGCTGCGACCGTGGTGTTGGCTCTGGTTGGATCGCTGATTCTCACCCTCACCCTCGCCCCCGCTCTGGTCGCCATGACCATGGCGGGCCGCATCGCAGAGAGTGAAAACTGGATCATGCGCACTGCCGCGCGCGCCTACCGTCCTGCATTGGGGTGGTCGTTGCGCTGGCGCTGGGTCGTGGTCAGTGGGGCAGTGGTCTTCGCCCTTGGCGCGTTCTGGCTATTTGGACGCCTGGGCCGCGAGTTCATCCCGCGCCTCGATGAAGGGAATGTCGACGTGCAGACCGCACGCATGCCTTCGATCGATCTCGCGCAATCGACCAACATGCAGATGGACCTCGAACGTGCGTTGATGCAGCTGCCCGAGGTCGCAGCCGTGGTTTCCAAGACCGGAACCGCAGAAGCTGCCACCGATCCGATGCCAGTGGGCAACGCGGACACGTTCATCACCTTCAAGCCCCGCGAGCAGTGGCCAGACCCAACCCTGAGCAAACCAAAGCTGTTGGAAAAAATCGACCACGTCCTCGACAAACATCCTGGCACCAACTTCGCCATCACGCAGCCGATCGAGGACCGATTCAACGAACTCATCGCTGGTGTGCGTGCAGATGTTGCCGTGAAGGTCTTCGGTGAGTCCTTTGAGGTTCTCGTGCCCATGGCCCAAGCCATTGCGAAGCAACTCGCCACCGTTCCCGGAGCGGTTGATGTGCGGGTCGAACAGGTCCAGGGTTCGCCGGCCCAGAACATCGAGATCGACCACACCACGTGCTCGCGCATGGGCATCGATGTGGGGACAGTCCAGGATGCCATCGCCACAGCCATCGGCGGCGAAGCCACGGGCGTGGTGTTCGAGGGTGACCGGCGCTTCGACATCGTGGTGCGACTCAAGGACGAGTTGCGCAACGACGAGGCGACGCTCCGCAACCTACCGATCCCACTGCCCCGGCGCGAAGCATCGGGTGAACCTCGCACGCATGACGCGACCTTCCTTCCGACCCCTCAGACCTCGATCCCGTTGCACAGCCTCGCGCGTATCGAGGTCCAGGAGGGGTACGACCAGGTCAGCCGAGAGAACGGCAAGCGTCGGGTCGTCGTGCAGTGCAACGTGCGTGGTCGTGACCTCGGCTCGTTCGTCTCGGAAGCACGTGGAACGATCGCTGCGCACGTTCCCCAACAGCCCGGCACTTGGCTCGTGTGGGGCGGTCAGTTCGAGAACCTCCAAGCGGCACGAGCCAGACTCGCCATCGTCGTTCCGGCATGCCTCTTGCTGATCTTTTTGCTGTTGTTCACGTCCTTCAACTCGGGAAAATACGCGGCACTGGTGTTCTCGGGTGTACCGATGGCGCTCACGGGCGGTGTTGTGGCGCTGTGGCTGGTCGGGATGCCGTTCTCGATCTCGGCCGCCGTCGGCTTCATCGCACTTTCAGGCGTGGCCGTGCTGAATGGGCTGGTCGTGGTGTCGCACATCAATCATCTACGCCGAGACGGGATGCCAGTGGATCAAGCGATCGTCGAGGGATCGGTGACAAAACTGCGGCCGATGCTCATGACTGCGCTGGTCGGGTCTCTCGGATACCTGCCGATGGCCCTCGCCCATGGTCAAGGGGCGGAGGTACAGAAGCCGCTCGCTGTCGTCGTCATCGGCGGAATCATGAGTTCGTCGATGTTGACGCTGTTCGTCCTGCCTGCGCTCTACCGCCTGTGGCATCGTTCAGATTCGCGGCTTCACGTGGATGACGATCACGTTTTTAGTACGACCTGAGAACTCCATGCTGGTAGAGGACGGGTACATCGTGCTGTGCGGTTCCACACATCCGCATGGCCGCTGATGGACCCGTCCTCCGCCAACATTGGCGCCAACAGTGGTATCGAGGTCGACTCGTGGATGCTGCGTAGGTTCCGTCTTCTTCATTCTTCATTCCACCCATCGTGCAATGTGCTTCCACCTGACCTCGGAGACTCACATGTCCTCTTATCATCGCTTCTGCTTCATCGTGCTTCTTGCCGCTCTCGCGTTGCCCGCAACAGCAGCCGATCCCTCACCTATCGACACGGCGAAAATCGACGAGGTCACCGGTCTCAAGGGCACGATGAACCAGGAGGAAGGGGTTTACAAGGTCTCGTCACCCCGCGCGGATGTGACGGTGACCGTCGATGGAGGGGTCCTGCCGCCCTTCATGGGGCTCACGAGCTGGGCTGCGTTCATGGCCGATCCGAAAGGCGGAGCGATGGTGATGGGCGATCTGGTGTTGCTCGAGGACGAGGTCAACCCGGTGATGAGCGCGCTGTTCGAGAACGGCATGACCGTTACCGCGCTGCACAACCACTTCTTCTTCTCCCAGCCCCAGGTCTCCTTCATGCACATCGGCGGGCAGGACACCGCCGATAAGCTCGCCACCGGGGTGCGCGCCGCGCTCGATCAGGTGAAGGCGATCCGCTCCAAGAGCCCGGATGTCGCCAAGTCGTTCCAGCATCCGGCACTTCCTGCCACCAGCAGCGTCACGGCGGAACCGCTCACTGCGATCCTTGGCGGCAAGCCGGCGACCAAAGATGGCATGGTGAAGTACACCATCGGCCGATCGGTGACGATGCCGTGCGGTTGTTCCGTCGGGAAAGAGATGGGAATCAATACCTGGGCCGCATTCATGGGCAGCGACGAGACCAGCGTCGTCGCTGGTGACGTCGTCATGGTCGCTGGCGAACTCCAACCGGTTCTCCGCGCTCTGCGGGCCAGCGGCATCAACGTCGTCGCCATCCACAATCACATGGTAGACGAGAGCCCCAAGCTGATCTACCTCCACTACTGGGGTGTCGGCAAGGCGTTGGACTTGGCGACGTCGTTGAAGACGGCCCTCGACGCGCAGGCCGCAGTCACGAAGGCAGATGAGAAGGCGGATGACAAATGAACGTCCACTTCCGCATGGTGGCGAAGCCAAACACCGACCTGTGCAGGTCTCTCGTTCGCTTGTGCTCGCGGCAGCCATGCCCGAGCCCCGACGCCACCCGTAATCTGCGGCTCGAGCGTTCGCCGCGCCGGAGCGCCTCCCCATCGAGCACGGGCCGTATGGGCGGTCGCCGCCGATCGAGGCGGCTGTCCCCCGGACTCAGAGCGTCCGAGTCGATCCGGGACTCATGCCTCTGACGGTCTGCGGCCTCCCAGGCCCGCTTTACCAATCCGTGAATCAAGGTTCGCTATCGGCAGGGGGTGGGTACCATCAGGATCCGATTGCCCTGCGACTCGACCGCTGCTGGCGAGTCGTGCCTCCCGAGCCGGCAAATCGTCCTCGTTTACGGGCTGGAGCGACCGTGGCGGACAATCGAGCAGATGCGACGACCATGACGCCGCGAGATGGCGTTCCCCAGATATCCGAGGCGACGACGCGGACGTCTTCGACTCCGGCTGGCGGCGCATTCCCTATCGTTGGCGTGGGATCGTCGGCCGGTGGATTGAGCGGGTTGACCAGCTTCCTGAGCAAGCTCCCCGGCGACACCGGCATGGCGTTCGTGCTGATCCAGCACCTCGATCCGACCCACGAGAGCCAGCTTCCGAGCCTCCTCGCCCGCAGCACCCGCATCCCGATCATCCCGGCTGCCGATGGGCTGCGGGTGGAACCCGACCGCATCTACATCATCACGCCCAACACCAGCCTGTCGCTCGCGGGTGGTTCCCTGCGGATCACGCCGCGCGAGTCGGCTCCGAGACCGCACCTGTCGATCGATTTCTTCCTGCAATCCTTGGCCAAGGAGCGGCCGGGACGCGCCATCGGAGTCATCCTCTCGGGGACCGGCACGGACGGCACGCTCGGTCTCGCCGCCATCAAGGCCGCGGGGGGCATCACTTTCGCCCAGGACCACACGGCCGAACACCAGGCGATGCCGCTGAACGCCATCAGCCATGGCTGCGTCGATTTCATCCTCCCGCCCGACGAGATCTCGCAGGAGATCGAGAAGATCTCCGTCCATGGTTTCCCCGCGCGGGCGGCGGTGCCATCGTCCATTGAGGCCGGAGACCAGGACGGGCTCGACGATATCCCCGTGCTTCCCGAGGACGGCGAGCATATCGCCGCCATCATCGAAGCGGTCCGCACCGGAGCGGGAATCGACTTCCGGCACTACCAGCCAACGACGATCAAGCGGCGGATCATCAGACGCCTCGGAGTGCTCCAGCTGCCGACCCTCGCGAACTACGCCCGCTTCCTCGACGGGCATCCCGACGAAATCGCCGCGCTGGTCAAGGACCTGCGGATCAACGTGACGAGCTTCTTCCGCGATCACGATGCATTCTCCGCGCTGACGACCGTCATCTTCCCCGCCCTCCTCAAGGACCGCAGGGCGACCGACCCGATCCGCATCTGGGTCGCGGGGTGCTCGACGGGACAGGAGGTGTACTCCATCGCCATGGAGCTGCTGGAATACCTCGAGGGCGTCCCCTCGAGCCAGCAGATCCAGATCTTCGGATCGGACATCAGCGAGTGGGCCCTGACGAAAGCGCGGGCGGGATATTATCCCGAGAGCGCCATGGCCGATGTTCCCGCCGAGCGGATCTCCTGCTATTTCACCAAGGAACCGCTCGGTTACCGGATCAAGAAGGCGGTCCGCGATCGGTGCGTCTTCGCCAAGCACGACGTCACGGTCGACACCCCGTTCTCGAAGTTGGACCTGATCAGCTGCCGCAACGTGCTGATCTACCTGGCGCCGGTCCTGCAGATGAAGGTCTTCCATACCTTCCACTTCTCGATGAAAACGTCGGGTTTTCTCCTGCTGGGATCGGCCGAATCGCTCGGCCGATCGGGCGATCTGTTCGGGGTGGTCGACGAGAAGCTGCGCATCTTCCACAGGAAGGGCACGGCCCGTCGAGCGGGTCCCGCGATGACCCACGCCAAACGCCCAGACGCGCCCATCATGATCCCTCCCGGACAACCCTCCATGCCCAACGATACCGACATGCAGCGCGCCGCCGACCGCATGATCCTCGGTCGCTTCGCCCCCGCCGGGGTGCTCATCGACGACTCGCTCGACATCATCCAGTTCCGTGGGCAGACCCGGCCCTTCCTCGAACCGGCCCAGGGCGAGGCGAGCCTCAACCTGCTCACCATGGTCCCGTACGGTGTCGCCGATGCGCTCAAGGCTGCGATCGCCGAGGCCAAAGAGAAGAAAGTCCCGGTGCGTCGTCACCACGTGGCCCTGCGCCGGGGCGATCACTTCCGCGAGATCGGCTTCGAGGTCATCCCCATCCTGATGTCCTCCAGCAGCGTCGGCAGCATGCTCATCCTCTTCTCCGAGCAGGATGAGCCGCAGCCGGAACCGACGCGGCAGGCGGTGGCGACCCGACCGAACCAGGTGGGGTTGTCGGTGGAAGCACGCCAGAACCTGCATTTGCGCAGCGAACTCATCGCCGCCAACGATCACATCCAATCCATCACCGAGCAGTGCCGCACCGTCACCGAGCAGCTCAGGACCGCCCAGGAGGAGGCCTCGTCGACGACCGAGGAGTTCCGCAGCACCAACGAGGAGCTGCAGACCGCCAAGGAGGAGGTCGACGCGGCCAACGAGGAGCTGGTCACCGTCAACGAGGAATTGCGCAACAGCAACCAGGCGCTCGCCAAGACCATGGAGCTGACCACCGCGATCGTCGAGACCATGCGCTACCCGCTGCTCGTCTTGGATGCGGACCTCAACGTCGAAAGCGCCAATCAGGCCTTCCTGAAGGCTTTCCGCGTCTCCGCCGAGCACACCCTCGGACGGCGCATCTACCAGCTCGGCAACGGCCAGTGGGACATACCCGAGCTGCGGCGCCTGCTCGAGGACATCATGCCGAACGACTCGGCATTCGATGACTTCAAGGTGACCCATGATTTCACCGACATCGGTCGGAGGACGATCCTCGTCAATGCCCGCCGTCTCGAGACCGACCATCCTCAGCCGCGCATCGTGCTGGTGTTCGCGGACATCACCGACCAGAACCGGATCGTCCGTGACCTGCAGGCCAAATCCGAGGAGCTGGTCCGTTCAAACGCCGAGCTCGATCAATTCGCGGCGGTCGCCTCCCATGATCTGCAGGAGCCCCTGCGGATGATCTCGGTCTACATCACGCTGATCGAACGCCGGTATGCGGCGACCTTCGATGACAAGGCCCAGGAATTCATGGGATTCGTGACGTCGGGAGTAGAGCGCATGTCCGGGATGATCAAGGCGATCCTGGACTATTCCAAGCTGGGACATCAGGGTTCCGGGTTCGCTGCGGTCGATGCCGAGGCTTCGTTCAGCGCCGCCACGGCCAATCTCCAGCGCGCGATCGATGAATCCAAGGCCACGGTCACCCATGGGCGTCTGCCGAAAGTCAGATCGAACGCGGCGCAGCTGACCCAGCTGTTCCAGAACCTCATGAGCAATGCCTTGAAGTTCGCGAGCGGGCAGCGCCCCGCAAAGATCCATGTCTGCGCAGCGGAATCGGAAGCCGAGTGGACCTTCTCGGTGTGCGACAACGGCGTGGGCATCGCGGCCGAAGACCACGACCGGATCTTCCAGCTCTTCCAGCGTCTCAACTCCGCTCACCATGTCGCGGGAACCGGGATCGGACTGGCGACCTGCCGGAAGATCGTGGGCCATCACGGGGGGCGGATCTGGGTCGAATCGACGGTCGATGTCGGAACGACCTTCCATTTCTCCATTCCCAAGTAACTGGTGAAATCGGCCGATGGCCGATGGCTGAAGCCCGATGGCGCCACCCCGCCGCACCCAACCTGCTCGGAACGGGGGGCGCGTAACCGGGGCACCGCCGCCCGGTATCATGAGGCGGAGGATCCAATGCATCCCTGCGTCCGTTCGCTGCCGTTGCTCATCCTGGCCACCTTCATGGCCGCCGTGCTGGCTGACGAGGCCCTGCCGCTGCCACCGGGAGCTACAGCTTCCGCTATTATCAGGCACGATGGCAGCGACCGTTTGGCGCTGGTGCATGCGCCCGCCGGCGCAGCAGCGCAGCGCCTGCCCCTGGTGCTCGCCTTGCATGGCGGCTCCGGCGATGCCGTCGGCACCGAGCAGTTCACCGCCTTCAGCGCGATCGCCGACCGCGAGCGCTTCATCGTCGCGTACCCTCAGGGCACCGCCCTTCCTGATCGGCGTGGCTTCTTCTGGAACGACGACCGCCTCACCGGCACCGCGGGCGGCACCGCCGCCGACGATGTCGGCTTCGTGCGCGAGCTGATCGATCGCCTGGTCGCCCAGGGCGCGGTCGATCCCGGCCGCGTCTTCGTCACCGGCATCTCCAACGGCGCGATGATGAGCTTCCGGATCGCGCGCGAGCTGCCCGATCGCGTGGCGGCGATCGCAGCCGTGGCCGGTCACCTGCCGCTCGCCACTCCTGTCGCGCCCGTCCCGGGCCCTCCGGTGGCGGTCGCGGTGATCAGCGGCACCGAGGACTCCTTCATGCCCTTCGCGGGCGGCGAGATCACCGCCTTCGGCATCCCCCAGCGTCCCTCGTTGGGCTTCGTGCGCTCGGCCGAGGACACCGTCGCCCGCTGGGTCGCGGCGGACCGCGCGGGGCCGATCCCCGCCGTCGAGCGCGGTTACGGCGTCAGTCGCTGGGACGGCTGCACCGTGACGAGCTTCCGCTACGCCGCGCAGCCCGGCGGCGCCGACGTGTGGTTCGTCCGCATCGACGGCGGAGGGCACACCTGGCCGGGATCGGACTCGGCGAGCATGCGCCTGCTCGGACGCGCGTGCAGGGATATCGACGCGAGCGACGAGATCTGGCGCTTCTTCGCGGCGCACGGCCGGGCCCGCCCGGGC
>JACCZE010000131.1 GCA_013696105.1 Planctomycetota bacterium
TGCCGCCACCGCCGCTCGGCGCCCGACGTCCATCCGAGGCACGACGCTGGAGGTCTGTCGTCACCACTGGCCACCAACCAGGCGCCGTCGCCCGCGATTGGACCCGCTCCCGCGACGCGTACGCTGACGGCATGCCGCTCCTGCAGTTGCGCACCATCGTCCTCGCCGGCACGCCCGCACAGATGGGGCGTGCCCATGGCGAGGCGTTGGGAGAGGACATCCGCGCCTTCGCCGACCAGCGCCTGCGCGCCGCCAAGGTCTACCTGCGCGAGCGCGGCATCCGCGACGAAGCCGCGTTCGGCGACCTCGGTCGCCGCTGCCTCGAGCAGCTGAAGCTCTGGGACCGCGACGGTTGGGACGAGCACCATGCGGTGGCCGCGGGGGCGGGCATCGCCGCCGACCTGCTGTACACCGCGTGCAACCTCACCGACCTGCGCGACGTCATCACCCTGCCCGATGATCGCCAGAGTGTCGTCGGACACGGCCGCAAGCCGCACGCGCCCCGGCATGCTCCGCCGGCCGAAGCCGAAGGGTGCAGCGCGATGCTGGTCACCGGCGCGGCGAGCGCGTCCGGTGAGGTGATCGCCGGGCAGACCTGGGACCTCAACCCTCCGGACCTCGACTTCGTCGTCGCCTTCGATCGGCAGCCGGCAGCAGGACCGCGCGCGTTCACCGTGACCTGCGCGGGGTGCCCGTCGCTGATCGGGCTCAACGAGCACGGCGTCGCGCTCGGCACCACCAACATCAAGGTGCGCGGAGCACGCGTCGGCATCCCCTACCTGTCGCTCCTGCACCGGGCGCTGCGCGCGCGCACCCGCGAAGAGGCCGCCGCGGTCATCAGCGGCGCCGACCGCGCCGCGGCGCACACCTACTGGATCGCCGATGCCGCAGGCGCCCTCGATCTCGAATGCACGGCAGATCGCAGCGTCAGGCGTGACGCGGACGGGGCACTGTTCCGCACCAACCACTGCCTGGTCGGCGACCACCAGCGTCTCGAGGGCGAACCCCCGAGCGCGTCCTCGCTCGCCCGACTCGCGCGGGTCGACGGGGCGTTGAACGCCCAGCCGCATTCCGTGGAAACGATCAAGCGCCTGATGGCCGATCGTTCCGATGGCGTCGATTCGGTGAACCGCTTCGCCGAGGACAACCAGGGAACCAGCACGAATGCCTGCGTGATCGCCGTGCCTGCGCGTCGCGAGCTGCACGCCTGCCGCGGCTCGGCCGATCGCGGCGAATGGATACGGCTCACCTTCGCATGACCGCCGTCGCCGATCTGCGCCTGCGCGATCCCTTCGTCCTGCCGATCGCGCGCGAGGGTCTTTACTACATCTTCGGGACCAACTGCCGGCCGCACGCGTGGGGCCCCGGCCACGGTTTCACCGGCTACGCGAGCGCCGACCTCGTGACGTGCGATGACGAGTTTCCCGCGTTCCGCCCGGGCGAAGGATTCTGGGCGACGCAGGATTTCTGGGCGCCGGAGGTATTCGAGTATGGCGGACGTTTCTACCTGTTCGGAACCATCAAGGCGCCGGACGTGCGCCGAGGTACGCAAATCTTCGTCGCGGATTCTCCGCGCGGGCCCTTCGTGCCGATCAGCGCCGGGCCGGTGACCCCGGCAGACCGCGAATGCCTCGACGGCACGCTGCACGTCGACGACCATGGCGAGCCGTGGATGGTGTTCTGCCATGAATGGCTGCAGATCTGCGACGGCTCGATGTGTGCGATGCGCCTGTCGCGCGACCTGACGCGCGCCGTCGACGAACCGGTTATGCTCTTCCGCGGCTCCGACGCGCCTTGGGCCCGGGGCGGCACCGACCGGTTCCCGGATCGCATGCACTACATCACCGACGGCCCGTTCCTGCACCGCGCCGCGGATGGATCGCTCCTGATGCTCTGGTCGAGCTTCGGCGCCGACGGCTACGCCATGGGCATCGCGCGATCGTCGGGCGGCATCCTCGGACCATGGTTCCAGCGCGAGCAGCCGCTGTACGCGCGCGACGGCGGCCACGGCATGCTCTTCACCACGTTCGACGGCCAACTGATGCTGTCGCTCCATGCGCCCAACCGAAGTCCGGGCGAGCGGCCGGTCTTCATCCCGGTGGACGAGCGCGCGGGTGAGCTGGTGATCACCGCGCAGCGGACCAGGTAGCGACGGGCGCTCGCCCCGTCAGACCCACGCCTCGGCGCCCTTGGCGGCGAGCTCGCGCAGCACATCGAGCCGGGCGCAGCGCACGAAGTGGCCGTCGCCAACCTCCTGCAGTCGGATCTCGCCGCCGGTGAAGGCGGCAGCGTGCGTGGGGAAGCGCGCGGTGAAGCGCTTGGCGGAGCTGGGTTCGAGCGGGCTCGGCGGGTCGCCCGCGAGGATGATGCGGCGATGGGCCGAACCCGGCACGCCCGAGGGGATCGCCGACAGCAGCGCCTGGGTGTACGGATGCAGGGGGCGTTGGTAGATCGCCTCCATCGGTCCGATCTCGACGATCTCTCCCAGGTACATCACGGCGACGCGCGCACACAGGTGCGCGACCACCGCGAGGTCGTGGGAGATGAACAGGTACGCGATGCCGAATTCGTCCTGCAGGTCCTTGAGCAGGTTCAGGACCTGCGCTTGCACCGACACGTCGAGCGCCGACACCGGCTCGTCGCAGACGATGAGCTTCGGCTTGAGGGCGAGTGCGCGGGCGATGCCGATGCGCTGGCGTTGGCCGCCCGAGAATTGATGCGGGTAATCGCCGAGGCGATCACGGCCCAGACCGACGCGCGCGAGCAGCTCGGCGGCTTGCTCCCAAGCCTCGGCGGGCCGTGCCAGGCGATGGACGACCAGCGGCTCGGCGAGGATCGCGCCAATGGTCATGCGCGGATTCAGGCTGCCGTAGGGATCCTGGAAGATCATCTGCAGATGCTTGCGGAAGGGTCGCAGGCGACCTGGCGCCATCGCCAGCAGATCCTCGCCGGCGAATCGCACCGAGCCGCTCGTGGGCTCGATCAGGCGCAGCAGGCACCGTCCAGCGGTGGTCTTCCCGCAGCCGGATTCGCCGACCAGCCCCAGGGCGCTGCCGGCATCGAGGTCGAAATCGACGCCGTCCACCGCGCGCACGTGGCCGACGACCCGGCCGAGCAATCCCTTGCGGATCGGGAACAGCTTCTTCAGCGCGCGGACCGACAGCAGGGGATCTGCCATGCGCGCGAGCTTCGTCCGCAGGCGACGCCTACAAGCCGTAAGCCGGTGCATGTGACGCTTGTGGCTGCGGGCTGGCAGCTTGTAGCTCGGCTCGCCCACCTACCATCCGCCCCCTCGGAGATCGCGTGGGCGTATCGCGGCTGTCGTTCCTGATTCCGACCGTCGCGTGCATCGTCGCGATCCAGGCAGCGGAACCGACGCGCGTCGTGCGCGATGTGGTGATCGACGGCACCAAGCGCGTCCATGAAGAGCGCGTGCGCTTCCTGCTCGAGGTCCGCTCGACCAAGACCTACTCGGACGCGCAGCTGCGGCAGGCGGTGGCCGACGACGTGCGAGCGATCGAGAAGATGGGGCCGTTCACCGGTACCCGCGGCGAGCTACGCTTCAGCGACGACGGCCGCGAAGTCACCATCATCTACCATTTCACCGAACTGCCGTACGTCGCCAAGGTCGCCCTCGCCGGGATCGGTTACTTCGATCGCGAGAAGGCCGAGAAGATCCTCACCACCAAGGTCGGCAGCTATCTGAATCCGATGCTGCTCGAGAACGATCGCCGGGCGGTCGAGCGCCTGTTCCAGGACAGTGGCCATCGCTGGTGCCGCGTCCGCGCCGACACCGCCGAGGATCGCGGGAACATCTCGGTGGTGTTCGTCGTCGAACTCGGTCAGGACGTCGAGGTCGGTCAGGTGAATTACATCGGACTGCCCGACGGCGCGCGGCCGCTGGCGATCGATAAGGTCCTGCTCATGCCCAAGGGCGCGTCCTACCAGCCCGAGCTGGTCGACCTCGATGCGCAGGCGGTGGTGCGCAAACTGCAGGATCTCGGATGGCTCGACGCGAAGCTGGTGTCGGTCCAGCGCGAGGTGCAGGACTACGTGCGTCCCAACGAGGCTCGGCGCCGCCATGGACCGGACCTCGCACCGGACGGTTACTTCAACGACCGTATGATCCTCACCTACACGGTGGACGCCGGCGCGCGCTATCGGCTCGGCAAGGTCAGCTTCGTCGGCAACACCATCGCGACGCAGCAGCAGCTGCGCTCAGCCTTCGGCATGCCTGAAGGCGCGTGGTTCAAGCGCGACGACCTCGAGGGCGAGCCGCGGGCCGGCGGCAGCATCGGCGCGATCGAACGTTCGCGGCGCGTGATCAGCAACCAAGGATACGCGCGGTGCCGGCTCGCGCAGGATCGCCACCAGGATCTCGAGAACCACATCGTCGACCTCGTCCTGCACGTGTCCGAAGGGCGGAAATACCGCATCGGGCGCGTCGATATCCAGGGCAACGAGCATACGCGCGACGCGGTGGTGCGGCGCGCTCTGTTCCTCAATCCCGGAGACTTGTGGAACGACGATGCCCGCGATGAATCGCGCGACCAGATCAATCGCACCGGTGTGTTCAAGAGCACTCCGCCGCGACCGGTGGCGGTCGAAATGGATTTTCCGGACGATCGTCCCGAAGAGGTCGACCTGATCGCCCGCGTCGAGGAGGACTCGACGGGATCCGTGAATTTCCAGGTCGGCTACAGTTCGGCGACCAAGCTGTTCGGCTCTGTCGGGTACACCGAGCGCAACTTCGACCTGCTCGGATTCGTGACCAGCGGCATCGAGCATTTCCGCGGCGCCAACCAATCCCTGGAATTCCAGGCGAGCTGGAGCGAGCCGGCCACCCAGGTGTCGGCGACGTGGACCAATCCGCACGTCATGGACGGGCCGTATTCGCTGTCGACCACCGCCAGCCGCTCGGACTCGACCCTGCGGGAATGGGCGGAGCGGCGCATCACCGGATCGGGCACCGTCGGCCGCAATTTCCTCAAGAACCGCCTCAACATCAACCTCGGCTACTCCTACACCGACCTCAAGATCACCAATCTGCAGATCACGGCGCCGGACGATGCGCTCGCGGGCAAATACTATCTGAACACCTGGACGCTCGGGCAGAACTACGATCGCCTGAAGCCCAGCCGCATCGCCCCGACCTCCGGCTTCGCCCTCAGCGCCACCCAAGGCGTCACCGGCGACTTCATGCCGTCGTCCGCCGACTTCGCCGAATATACCGGCAAGGGCGACGCGTTCGTGCCAGTCGCCGAATTCGAGGACGGCGGCGTCACCTACTTCCACCTCTCGGCGCGCTGGCGCGAGGAGGAGGCCCTGGGCGAGACCCCGATCGTCCCCTTCTATCAGCGCTACCGCGACGGCGGTGCCGCGCCCCGCCACCGCGGCTTCGATTACGACGACCTGAGCCCGAAGCAGATCAATCGCAACGGCTTCCTCAGCAACATCGGCGGCACGCGCAATGCGCTCGCGACGCTCGAGTTCTCGGTCCCAGTGCAGCAGACCAACGAAGGAGTCCGGCTCATCGCGTTCGCGGACTACGGTAATGTCTGGGCCGAGGGCGAGGCGGTCGACTACAAGGATCTGCGCACCGCCATCGGCTTCGGCGTGCGCTTCCCGATCCAGATCCCCGTGGCGTTGGATTTCGCCTGGCTCCTGCAGCGGCGGCCGGGGGAGTCGGCATCGCACGTGCAGTTCGGGCTCGGCAACATCCGGTTTTAGGCGGCGCCACGCACGGCCGGAGCCGGCTGTGCCCGCTGGCTTCGCCATCGGCGCCGCTGGCGCGGCGGTGGCGCCTGGTGCCCGCTCGCTTTCGCTCGGGGCACCGATGTACGGGTGAGCTATCCGCTCCCCCGCAGCCCCCAGGTG
>JACCZE010000142.1 GCA_013696105.1 Planctomycetota bacterium
GGCGCTGCTCAGGTGCACGCCGTCGGAGTACAGCTGGGAATGCGTCGAGCCGTAAGCGTGGAACGCGTCCCAGATGTCGCAGATGCCGGCGTTCTCGTCGGCGGCGGCGAGACGGCCGGCCTGGGCCAGCTCCAGCATGGTGTCCCAATCCACATCGGCCGGGCAGGTATTCATGATCATCACGTCGGCGGTGCCCAGGGTGGCGCGGCGCACGCGACGGATGGCGTCGACCAGCACCTGGCGGAATTGCGCCCCGCGCATGCCCGAGGTCCAGTCGTTGTAGCTGAAGAAGATGGTGACCAGGTCCGGCGTGGTCGTGACCTGGGTCCATTTTCCCAGCATCACCAGGTTGTGGCGCAGTTCGGTGCCGCCGATCGCCGGGTTGATCACCGTCGCGGTGCAGCCGTAGCCGGACAGTGCGCCGCTCTTGAAATACGTCGGCCAGTTGGTGCTGGTGTTGGAGTTGTGCAGATAGTCGGTGAGCGAGTCGCCCATCGTCACCACCGTGATCGGCGAACCCACCTGCAGCTTGGCGCGCACGCGCGCCAGAGGCGAACCCGCGGGCCGGTAGAGATTGGTGTCCTGCGTGATCGACGACTCGAGGGCGAAGTCGTCGACGACATAGGTGCAGGCCGCATCGTCGCGCCAGTACCACCACTTGCCGAAGGCCATGTTCTGCAAGAGCGAGGGCTTCTTCACGCCGGCGGGGTCGAGTGGCACATTGCCGCTGTTCGAGACCTCGGGGATCAGATCGCTCCACGGGATCGTCACCTTGGTCCACGCCGTGCTATTGATACGGAAGGCCGCGGCGTAGCGCTGCCCGTAGTCGCCGTTCCAGATGAACTCGATCGCGCCGAGATGATCCGAGCCGTCACCCTTCACCCAGAACGAGATGCCGGCCGCCGCATCCCACGACGCGCCACCCTGCCCCGCGCTCGCGTACGCGAACTTCTGCTTGGATGCGCTCTGCCATGCGAGCTGGACGCCGTTACCGACGCGCGCCGCCACCGATGACACGGTGCAGCCGGATGCGGGCGTGGATACGGTGACGGTATCGAAGGTGTCGAGCACGGTGGTCGCAGCGCCGAGGTGCGCCGCGAGCATGACGAGGAGGACGAGCGCTCGGAACATCGGGGGTCCCCTGGACGGATTTCACGCGGGAATCACTGGGCATCCTAGACAGCGGCGCGACTCCGGCACCCGTCGCAGGATCGTGGTCGTTGCGCGTGTGGCGCGCACCGACGTAAGCTGCTGGGCCGGGCGATGATCGGCGACCGCTCAGGGCGGATTCAGCGCGCGGCAATGGCCGCTTTCGCGCCATAGGCGGTGCCCGGCATCTTCGCCGCCAGGGCCGCCAGGTTCGTTCTGCCCGACTTCTGCTGATCCGGTTTGGGCGAATCCAACAGTCGCTGGCACTGCTGGTAGATGTCGCGCGCGCGCTCCTCCTCTTTCATCGGCTTCATGGCGCGCAGTTCCTTGAGCCGGGACTGGGCCCTGCGGGTGTCCGTGCCGTCGGCATCGGCGACGAAGCGCTCGAGGTTTTCGATGGCGGACATGGACGGCGCCTGGGCGACCAATCCGTCCTGGCGCGCTGACAAAAGCGCACGCACCCGCTCGAGCACGGCGGCCGCTTCGGTCCCGGCCGGCGTGGCGCCGCTCTTCGCCGCAGCCACGAGCGCGCGGATGGCCTGTGGACGCCCGCGCTCGACCGCCCACCACAACTCCTTCACCGGCGCGAGAGTGATGCCGGCGGGATCGATGCGGTACGTGCCGGCGGTGGCGGAGGTCACCAGCGCCCGCACGTGCTGTGCGGTACCGGTGAACGGCAGCGCCTCGACGCCTCCGTCTGCGCGCACCAGCCGGCACTGGAAGAAATTGTCCCTGCCGATGGCCTCGCGGTTGACCGGGTCGAAGGCATAGAGGGCATGGGCCATCCCGTATCCGCCCTCACGATCGAAATCATCCAGGCGATCACTTGGCACGTCCGGGGTCACCAGCACCAAGGTGACCGGCAGCTTCTGCTGCTCGATCCAGGCGTGGATGGCTTTCGCCTCCTTGCCGAGCCAAGTGGCGATCGGCGGGCAGTCACCGGCGAATGACGCGATGATGATGGTCTGACCGCTGAACGATCCGAGGCTCCTCTCGGTGCCGTCGACGAAGCGCAGACCGTCGAACGCATCGTGACCGCGAGCCAGGGTCGCGCACCAGCAGGTCGCCAGGATGATGAGCGTACGCATGCGGAGATCCTCGTCTGTGACAGCGCCGCGCTGCCGAGAGACCAATGAGACGACCTCCGCCAGCGGATCCGGACGCGGAGTGCGGATCTCGCCATCAACGGATCCATCGGGTGTCACACCGCGCTTCGTCCGTTCGCGACCACGCAGTCCGGTCCGCGCCGGGCGTGTCCACGGTCAGGTCGAGACTTCGCCGATCATCCCTGGCCCGCCTGGCCGAGAGCCATCCTCTCGGCGCGGGGGGATGCCATGGACGAGGACCTCGAGCAGATGACGCAGGCGCAGCTGGTGGCGGAGGCGCGCCGCCTGCGCGCGGGCATCCGCCAGCACCGCGACGCCACCGGTGACGATTTGTGCTGGCACCATCCGGCGCTCTGGAACCTGCTGCCCGAGACGGCATGGAGCCAGCCGAGCGTACCCGCGTGGCCTGATTTCCTGCGTGGATGCGTGCGCTATCGCCAATCGTTGAGTCAGGAGCTGCCGGATGCGCCGCGCACCGGCGGAGATCGCGCATAGGGCACGTGCGGGAAGCACGCCTTCCCATCGGCGATGGGCGTCGATCATGCGCTCGGCACACGTGCCCGATCCGGGCACGCCGCACAGGAGGCGCGCGCCTTCACGGAGGCGTCGGCGTGAGCGGGGCGCTCGCCGGCCGGATCGCCTTCGTCACTAGCGCGAGCGGTGACCTCGGCCGGGTGAATCGTCGACGCACACAGAGCGGCGTGGCGGCCGTGCCGGTCCAACCCCCTTCTCGCATGGGCAGTGTTCCTATGCCCGAATCCGGGGTATCCTCCGTCATGACACAGGATGCGATCGGTGGCGACGCGGGGACCTCCTGGACGGGCTGATGGTCGGCGCCTTGGTCGCGGTGGGCGGCGGCGTCACCCTGCTGATCGGCGCGATCCAGGGGATCATGGCCCTGTCGCGGGTACGCGGACTCACCGATGATGTGGCTGCGCTGCGGAAGGAAGTCGCGCGCCTGCGATCGGAATTGGCGAAGCAATGGGAGGCGGAGCGGCGCAGAACCGCCGCGACGACGGCCGCGGACGCGGAACGCCCACCGCAGCACGCCGCGACGCACTCTCCTTCCGTGGTCGTGCAGGTGGCCGAGGCGGACGCGCCAGCGGCTCCTGCACCACCGACGCCGTCCGCCGATCGTGCTCCCCCCGCTACGGAATCGGACGCGCCGCAGCCGGCGATACCGGAGCCGATCCCGGTACCGTCCCCTGCTGCACCGGATTCGCGACCTGCGCCGGCGCAGGATCCAGCGGCGCGGTCTGTGCCGCTTCCCGAGGACACCGTTCCGCTGTCATCGCCGCTGCGGCAGCATCCCGAGCGCCCGCCGCACCCGGGGCGATCGCTCCCGTCAGCGGGATCAGCAGACGCGGTCGAGCAGATGATCGGCAAACGCCTGATCACCTGGGTCGGGGTCGCCACCGTCTTCCTGAGCTTGGCCTTCTTCGTGAAGTACGCCTACGACCAGCACTGGCTGGGTCAGGTGTTCGGGCCGCGCATGCGCATCGGCACGGTCGCCGGCGCCGGCTTCGCCATGATCGTGGCCGGCCTGCGACTGCGCTCGCGCGACATGTCGGCGTTGGGTCTGGGTTTGGTGGGGGGCGGACAGGCGGTGCTGTATCTGGCCGTGTACGCCGGCGCGAACCCGTCGCTGGGATGGATCGGCAGCGCGCTGTTCGGACCGACGATCGCCTTCGCGCTGATGACCGCGGTGACGGCCTTCGGCCTGGCCTTGGCCGTGCGCCTGGACGCGATGGTCATCGCGATCCTGGCCGTGCTCGGCGGATTCGCGACGCCGGTGCTGGTGTCCACCGGCACGAACGCGCGCGACGCACTCTTCATCTACCTGATGATCCTCGATACCGGCGTGCTGCTGACGGCGCTGTTCCGGCGCTGGCGCGCGCTCGACACGCTGACCTTCGTCGGCACCGCCGCGCTGTTCGCGGGATGGTTCGCGCACTACCACCATACGTACCCGGTTCAGCCGGATTGGCCCACCCTGGGATGGCTGAGCGCGTTCTTCCTGGTGTTCCTCGCGCTGCCGTTCGTCGGCCATTGGCGCGAGCGCACCGCGGTGACGGTCGAGCGTTTCGGTCTCGCGGTCGGCAACCTGGCGTGGTTCCTGGGGTATTCCTGCTACGTCCTCGCGGATCGCCATCCCCACACCCTCGCCTGGTTGTGCCTGGTCCTCGCCGGGCTGTACCTGGCGATCGGCGTCGCGGTGCGGCGCCGCGTGGCCACCGACGTGCGCATGACGCACGCCTTCGTCACCATCGCAACGATGCTCGTCACGCTTTCGCTGTTCTTCCACCTGCGCGTCGACGGGCTGACCATCGCGTGGTTCGCCGAAGCGGTGGTGCTGGTCCAGCTCGGCTACCTCTTCTCGTATCCGCCGTCGCGCTGGCTCGCGCTGGCAGTGGCAGCGCTCGCGCTCGGGCGGTTGGCGCGCGATCATTGGCATCTGCCGTATGCGGCCGCCCAGCCGATCCTCAATACCGACTTCCTGATGCTCATGACCGCGCCATTGGCATTCGCACTGATCGCGGTGGTGCATCGGGTCCACCGGTCGGTCGCGACCGAGGCCGATCGCCTCGCGGGATGGCTCTGCGGTTGCGGCGGGGGAATCCTCGCACTCCTCGCGATCCGCGCGGAGATGGCGGGATGGCTGGGCACGCGCCTGTCCGGCGACGCGCTCGATCGGGCCGAAGGCCTGCTGGTCAGCGGGCTGTGTTCGAGCGCGGCGCTCGGTTACCTGGGCATGGGATGGCTGCGCGACGACCGACGCACGGCGATCGTCGGATTGGCGCTGTGGATGGTCGCCGCCGGCGCGGCTCTGCTGTTGTACGCCCACCACTGGCCGGATCACATCCTCGTCACCAATACGCGGTTCGCTGCGCTCGCCGCCGCCGTGACGACCCTCGCCGTCTACGCCGCCACCGCCTGGCGGCACCGCGCACGGTTCGGTCCGCCCGAGGGATTCGGCGACCTGATCGTCACCGCGCTTCCCATCGCCATCCTCGTGGCCTGCGGAGTCGAATCGGTAACCTGGTGCCAGACGCTGGTCGACGCCGATCGCCTGTCCGCCTGGTCCATCGGCGCGATCGGCGTCTGCGGCGGCGCGCTCATCCTGCTGTCGGGAATCAGGCGACGCTACGATCCGTGCCTCGTCGTGGGGGGCATCGCGCTGTTGGGCGGCGCCACGGCGGCCCTGGTCTGCTACGCTTGGACCTGGCCGAGCGCGTGGATGTTCGCGAACCAGCGTTGCGCGCTCGGTGTGGCGACCGTCGTCCTGATGCTGCTGGTGCGGCGAGGGTTCCGCCCACTCGACCACCTGCTGGGGCAGCCCGGCAGGACCGCGTTGCTGGCAATCCCCGCGGTACTGGTCTGGCTGCTGGTCACCCTGGAACCGTCGACCTGGCTCACGACCAACCTCGTTGACCAGACTACGGCATCGCGCGCCGCGACCTTCTCGATCACCCTGGCGTGGCTGGTGTACGCGGCCGCGCTGTTGGCCGCCGGTTTCCGGTGGCAGATCCGCTGGGTGCGCTTCACCGCCTTGGGGCTGTTCGGGATCACGGCGCTCAAGCTGCTGCTCATCGACATGGCGCATGCGCAGCAGCTGTTCCGCATCCTCAGCTTCCTGGCGACCGGGCTGACGCTGATCGCGGCGTCGTATGCGTATCACCGCGCGGAGAAGCGGATGGGCACTAGCAGGCTGTTGAAAAACAGCCTGCTGGGGGTTGAAGGGGGCATTTTGCCCCCTGGACAAAAAGTCGAAGTTGAAGAAACCCCGGCACAATAGCGACCACAAGTCGCGCCGGGGTTTCTTCAACGCTAGCAGGCTGTTGCTTTTCAACAGCCTGCTAGACCCGGAGACGGGACCGGCTGACCAGCGCGTACGGCCGCACGTGAGGAGCTCGACCTCGCGCGCTCCGACACTCGTAGCGGACGGCCAACGCGCAGGTCAATGCTTCGCGGCGACCATGTGTGGCGGGACGAACTCGGCTTTGACGCCGAAGACCATCGGCGGGGCGCCTGCTTCGTGGGCGCCGATGCTCGGTGGACCAGAGAGCGTTTCGCAGAAATTGGGGATGACCTCGGCCTTGCCGACCCCCGGGCTGTCTGGATTGAGTTGGAACGTCCCGGTCTTGGTGGCGAAGGTGAAGCCGGCGCCGTCGATGTACGTCGGGGCGCCGTGGATGCCGTTCTTCTCGTGGTCGGCGGGAACGCGCTTGGCCGAGTACAGGTCGTAGTCGAAATCGTTGTCCTCGTGGCGCTTGTCGGTCGCGATCGCGTGCGTATCGGTGGAGCGCACGTGCAGGATGTTGTTGCGGCTGACGCAATGCTTGATCGCCCGCGACTCGCCACCCAGCCCGTTCTCGCCCTCGTCCTTCGGCTGCAGCAGGGTGTTGTTGATGACGTACATGTGGCCGGTCATCCACTTCTCGTTGTCGGCGAAGCCCATCTTCAGGAAGGCGCCGTGGGTCAGGTCCCAGCTGCTGCCCGGTGGGGAATACGAGCGGCCGGTGACGTTGCGCCAGACGTAGAGCGGCCCGATCGAACAGGCGGCGTTGCCGATGCCGATCATCGTCTGCTCGATGTAGTTGTTCCAGATGCGCACGTTCTGGCTGCCGCCTTCGGCTTCG
>JACCZE010000149.1 GCA_013696105.1 Planctomycetota bacterium
CGCGCTGCGGTCGACGCGCACCCGACCCGGTGCCCCGATCCGCAGCACGCCGCGCTGATGGAAGCGGCAATCCTCGCAGCCAAGAAGCGCGGCGACAGCGTCGGCGGGTACGTGCGACTGTTCATCCAGGGACTTCCCGCAGGCCTGGGCGAGCCGGTGTTCGACAAGCTCCAGGCCCTGCTCGCGCACGCCTTCCTCAGCCTGCCCGCCTGCAAAGGCTTCGAGATCGGCTCGGGCTTCGCCGGTCCCGATGCGACGGGCCTCGAACACAACGACCCCTACCGCTGGAACAGCCCCACGTCGGACGACGGACGTCAGACGTCGGACGCTCCGACCATGACCACGACCAGCAACCGGTCGGGAGGGATCCAGGGCGGCATCAGCAATGGCATGCCGATCGATTGCCGGCTGGTGTTCAAGCCGACGGCGACGGTCCTCAAGCCGCAGCAGACCGCGGACGATGCCGGCAACAACGTCGAGCTGCAGGCCAAGGGCCGCCACGATCCGTGCGTCCTGCCGCGCGCGGTGCCGATCGTCGAGGCGATGGCGGCGCTGGTGCTCGCCGATTGCTGGCTGCGCCAGCGCGGCCAGGTCGGCGACCCCTGGCCGGGCCTCGCTGGACCGCTGCACCCACAGGGCGCTCCTACGCAGGCATGAACCTCGCATCCATCCGCGCGTTCATCGCGAGGACGGAGGACGCATGGAAGACCACGAAGCCAAGCAGGTCGAGGGCAAGCTCGATCTCGTGCCGATGATAGACTGCATCATGCTGCTGCTGCTGTTCTTCATCCTCACCACCTCCTTCCATCCCGACGAACTGTCACTGTCGGCGTTGCTGCCGAATCAGGGCCCGGGTGCACCGCCGGTCCAGGATCGCGAGCGTCCGATATCCATCGGCATCTACCCCGCAGGCTTGACCACTGGGGCAGACGAATCGCAGTACGCCTCCGAATGGAACCGCATGAGCTCTGGGGATATCCCGCCGCAGGCCGCGGTGCGCATCGGACGCAACCAACCGCTGATCATCGACGGGCGCGCGCTGTCCTCACCGGATGCGGCCATCAGCGGCGCAGAACTGCAACGCATCGGCGATTGGATGAGCACCCAGCTCGTCGGCTTCGAGGTCTCTGGCGCCGCTCGCAAGCTGCAGCCGCAGGTCGAGGTCCACTGCTTCTCGGGCCTGGAGTGGAAGCACGCGTTGGTGGTCTACGACGCGGTACGCGCTTTCGAACGCGAGCGCAGCGGCGTTGTCCAGGCCGCAGCCGACGCGCGGCACGAGCTGCGAGATGATCTGCAGGAGGCGCGCGAGGTGACCCTGGCCGCTCCCCGGATGCGCCACGCCTCGCGACATGGACTCGGCGCCGAACTCGCCGATATCATGAACCTGCATTGATGCCGAGGGTCATTCGGATCAGCGCTCGGCGGGCTTCGCGGCGGCTTCGTACTCGTCCATGACCTCGGGGATCCAGGCCTCGAGCTGACGGATGCGGGTCTCATGCACCGGATGGGTGGACATGAATTCTGGCTGCTGCTTCCCCTGCGAGCTCTCGGCCATGCGCTTCCAGAAGTTGACCGATTCGCGCGGGTCGTAGCCGGCCCGGGCCATGTACATCAGGCCGACCTTGTCGGCTTCGCTCTCGTGGTCGCGGCTGAACGGCAGCAGCACACCGAACTTCGCACCCGCGCCGAGCAGGCCCATCACCATCTGCTGCTGCTGGTAATCCATCCCGCCCATCGAGCCCTGCACGCCCATCATCGCGGTCTGGGTCATGTTCTGCTTGAACATCCGCTCGGCTCCATGGTGGCTAGTGGCGTGTGCCATCTCGTGCCCCATCACCGTCGCGAGTCCCGCATCGGTCTTGGTGACTGCCAGGATGCCGGTGTAGACGCAGATCTTCCCACCTGGCAGGCAGAAGGCATTCACCTGCGGATCGCGCACCACCGCGACCTGCCACTCGAAGTCCTTGGCATAGGGGCCGGTCACCGCTGCGAGGCGGGCAGCGACGCGACGGACCTGCTCGGCCTCCGGACCCGAGCTCACCACATCCGACTGCGAGATCACCTGCTGGAAGCTCTGCATCCCCAGCGCGCTCTCTTGCTGGGTGGTCAGACCCAGGTGAGCGGTTCGCCCGGTCTCGGGGTTGGTGTACTTCGGCGAAATGACGAATTGGTAGAGCATGACGACCGCGGCGAGCGCGACCGGCACCAAACGGAACATCCAACGACGTGTCATGCGGCACTCCCAACCGGGTCCTACGGAATCATCCGTAGCACAACAAGCGGAAGCCACCCCAGGAATGTACGGTCCCTATTCCTATTTTTCTGGATCGGCCGGCGCGGGAACGGGTTCCTTGCCGGGACCCGACTCCTCGGCGATCTCGTCCTTGGCGATCTCGACGAGCTTACCGTCGCCCAAGGTGACGAAGACCTTCACGGCCGTGCGCATGGTCACCTTGCCGCGAATGGTACGACCATCGGTGAGCGTGAATTCGCTCGCATCAGCGTCCTTCGCCTTCAGCTGTTCGGCATTCTTCAGCGCCTCCGCTTCGGCGCCCAGCACCTGCTTCTTCCCGTTGCACAGGTGGCACACGCGTACGCCCGTCCCCTTGCAGGTTCCGCACTCCATCTTGGTGGTCCCTTTGCAGGTCTTGCAGAGACCACGGGTGACCGGCATGCCGTCCTGATATTCGATGATCTCGCCGACATGGGCCTCCGACCAGTAGGCCCCGCCCTTGATGCCCTTCTTGCGGTATGGGAAGTACTTCCATTTCTGTCCCTGGTCCTGACCGACCTCCGCACCGGTCTTCCAGCCGGGGTCCTCGCGCTTCAGGCAGGCCTTGGGGCATTTCACCTTGCCGGCATCGCACTTGACCTTGCAGCGCGTGCTTCCGGTCCCGGAGCATACCGGGCATTCGATCAGTTCATCGGCGGCAACGGCGGGAGCGGGGGCAGGGGCAGGGGCGGGGGCATCGTCGGCCTGGATCGCCCTGGGTGCGATGGCCATGAGCAGGCCCAGCATGCATGCGACGAGCAAGGATGTCTTCATATCACTAGGTACCTCCACAGCGCAGGCCGGTCAAGTCGACCAGGGGGTCGCGATGAAGAGTCAGCGGCTCACCGGGCCTGCCCTGCCCGTGGCGAAGCCCCCGAGAAAACCCGGGCGCCGAGCGGCGGTGGCGGCATACAATCGG
>JACCZE010000152.1 GCA_013696105.1 Planctomycetota bacterium
TCAACCGCCGCGAGTGGGAGGATGTGGTCAACGACAACGCTGATCCCTACACCGCCAATCCGGCGGCCTTCGTCTCGACCAAGGCCGACCGTCTCGCGGTCGAATGGCTGAAGCCGCTCGAGCAGCGGCTTGCCGCGCGCGGCGAGCCCTTCCGCTTCTACCTCGATACGTCCTTCTATCTGGGCGGCAGCACCGGAACGATCGAGCCCTGGATGCTGGGCAGCCCGGGCGAATGCGCCGAGTGGTGGCTTCAGATCGTCAATCGCTTCAGGAGCGTGCATGGATTGACGCCCGAGAACATCGCGCTCTGCAACGAGGCCGGCTACGGCAACGTCATAACGCCGGCCGTGATGGCGCCGATGATCGCCGAACTGGGGCCGCGTCTCGCACCGATGGGCGTGAAGATCATGCTCATCCCGATGTCGGAACCCGACGGCGCGCTGGCCTACATGAATACCATGCTCGGCTACCCCGCGGCCTGGCCCTACATCGGCGAACTCGCCTATCATCTCTACGGCGGCTCCACCGCCGGCAAGAACGGCATCCGCGATCTGGCGAAGTCGAAGGGGCTGCCCACCGCGCAGACCGAACACCTGAACTACTCGATCGGGGACGTCTACGACGACATGGTCGAGGGTGGCGTCTCGTATTGGGATCTCTATGGCATGAACGGATCGACGAATGCCGTCGGAGGGGGGGTGGTCAGTCTCGGGCTCGACGGCACCACCGTCCGCCCCGGCACGCACTTCTGGAAGTATCGGCAGGTCATGCAGCACGCCCGGCCGGGCGCGGTGCGCATCGGCGCCACCTCAGACAGCACCACGGTCAGGGTCCTGTCCTTCGAACGCCTGGGCGAGATATCGACCATGCTGTGGGCGCCGACCGGAGCGGGCACGTTCAGCACCCTGGTCACCGGACTGAAGCCGTCGCGGGTCTACGGCACCAGTCAGGCGCTCAACAGCGGTGTCTATCGGGAACTCGGCCTGCAGACCAGCGATGCGCAAGGTCGCCTCACGGTCAATGTTCCGGCTTACGGCGTTCTCACCATCTATCCCTACGCCGGGGTGAACCAGCCGCCGATGATCACCAGCACGGTATCCAGTCCGGAATTCGTCACCCGGCCCGCGAGCTCCCTGACGCTCACCGCCACCGCGACCGATGCGGAGCTCGACGTGCTCACCTTCAGCTGGGCGGTCACCACCAAGCCGACCGGTACCGCACCCGTGATCGCCAGTCCGTCGTTCGCCACCACTGCGGTGAGCGGCCTGACCGCGGCCGGCACCTACGGCTTCACCTGCACCGTGCGGGGCGGACCCCACACCGTTGTGCGTGATCTGCTGGTGAACGTGTTCGCGGCGAATCAGCCGCCGGTCATCATGGTAACCACCAACCGCTCGCCGGTCACGGTGACCCTGCCGACCACCAGCACCGTGCTCGGCCATTCGTCGTTCGACCTCGAGAACGAAGCGATGACCACGACCTGGAGCACGCTCAGCTCCCCGCCGGGGACCTCGCCGGCGCTCGTCGCGGTCACTGGCAATGCGACCCGAGTCACCGCCTCGAACCTGACCGTGGCCGGCACCTACGTATTCCGCACCACCATCAGCGCCGGCCCGCACACGGTGACCAAGGATCACACGGTGATCGTGCACCCAGCCGGTAACGCGCCGGTGGTCAGCGCCCCGACTCCGCTCACGGTGACGCTGCCGACCACGAGCGCATCATTGAACGCCACCGCCACGGACGCGGACGGAGACGCCTGCACCTTCTGGTGGAATCTCAAGAGCGCACCCACCGGAGCAGCCCCCGTCTTCACGCTGCCCGGTCGTGCAGCCACCACCGTCAGCAATCTCACCCTGGTCGGCGCCTATGTCTTCACCGTCACCGCGATCGACCGCACCCATCCGGTCAGCCGCGATGTCACGGTGAACGTGGTCGCAGGCAGCGGGGACACGACCGCGCCGACCGTCGCTCTGACCGCGCCAGCGAATGTTTCCACCGTCTCGGGCACGGTGACGCTCACCGCCACCGCGAGCGACAACGTCGGCGTCATCGGTGTGCAGTTCCAGATCGATGGAGTGAACATCGGAGCCGAAGACACAGCCGCGCCATATTCCCTCGCCTGGAACTCGCTCCTGGTGGCCAATGGCGCGCACACCATCAGCGCGATCGCGCGTGATGCCGCGGGCAACCGCACGACCGCCTCGGTGAGCGTGACGGTGAACAACGCCGATACCGTGGCTCCCGTGATCAGCGCGATCTCGGCGAACGCGACCGCCACCAGCGCGACCATCGGCTGGACGACCAACGAGGCCGCCGACACGCAGGTCGAGTACGGGACCACCACCGCCTATGGGTCGAATTCCGCGCTCATCACGGCCAAGGTCACCGCGCACAGCCAGACGATCAGCGGGCTGACCGCGGGGACGCTCTACCACTACCGCGTGAAGAGTCGCGACGCCGCGGGCAATCTCGCGACCAGCGCGGACGCGACCTTCACGACCACCGCGGTCGCGAGCGCGAATCTGCTGATCGATCCTGGATTCGAGAATCTCGGGCAGTCGTGGATGAAGACGACCTTCGGAGGGCGATCGATCGTCACCTCACCCGTCCATAGCGGCACGCACGCGCAGCAGATGCTGGTGAGCCCGCAGTATACCCGCGGGGTCTACCAGGATGTCGCGGTGAGCGCGGGCGCGGTGTACGACGCGTCTGGGTGGCTAAGCACCAATGGCGTCGGTGGGGCCGGCTCGCGGATCGACCTGCAGTGGATGAACATGAACGGCATGGGCGACACCATCCCCACCGCCAACCTGCTGCGCACCGATGTCCTCGGCACTCGCGGCGGCACCACGGCCTGGACCAGGCTCGCGGGCACGTACACCGCCCCCGCGGGCGCGGTCGCGGTGCGCTTCCGGTTGTTCACCGAGATCGATGCCGATGGGGTGGGCAGCGCCTGGTTCGACGACCATGCGGTCGTGCGTGCCGCTGCGACCGCATCGCTCGAGGTCGAAGCATCGTCGCAGCCAGCCTCCAGCGGAGCTGCTGGCCAGCGCTGCGGCCTGGGAGGGGGCCTAGCCGCCTTCGCCGTGGCCCTGATGCTCGCGCTGCGCTCGACCAAGCGGAGGTGAGACCCGATCTCGACGGTGTCCGCGCACGCTCCATGCGCTCATCGTTTCTGGGGGCTAGACGGGGCCGACCGGCGGCGGCGCCACGCGCTCGAGCCAGCTGCCGACGTTCTCGCGCGCCAGGCGTTGGCGGGCCTCGGCGACATCGAAGAAGTGCGCCTCGTCGAAGAGGTGGGAAAAGCGGCCGTCACGATCCAGGCCGCGGTCCTGCGCGACGCGCAGCTTGGAGCGCCAGTCCCCGTAGTCGCTGGGCCAGCGGATGCCCGCCTGGCAGTAGGATGCGTCGACGAAGTAGCGCGGCCGACCTTCGCCGCCGGGCTTCTTCCGGCGTGCATGCCAGAGGGCCGAATGCACGACCACCAGCGAGCCTGGGGCAAGGCGGTCGATGGCGATCGAACCCGGCAGGTCTTCAGTGCCGAACGAACCGATGGCGGCGCTGTCGACCACCAGCCGGTGCGATCCGGGCCTGAGCAGCAGGTCGCCGATGGTGCCATTGAGCCCGCTGAGGTAGAAGAAGCAGTGGACCATGCCGTGCGAGCGGTTGGACTGAGGAAACTGCATGTAGTCGTGATGCCATTGCACGCCGTTGCTGCCGGCATCGAAGCGGGTGGTGTGCAGGTGATGATAGGCGAATCCGCGCCCGAGTAGCGTCTCGACGATCGCCATCAGCGGCGGATGGCTGACGAGCAGCCCGTGCTCGTGGAGGGCCAGCTGCACCCGTTCGTGCGCTGAGCGTCGATCGTCTCGCGGCGCATACGCGTCCTCGATGCCGCCCGCCGCCCACGCGTCGACTTCGGATATCAGCCGCAGGCGGTGGTCGTCGGCCAGGAAGGGTTCGATGATCACGTAGCCGTCGCGGTCGAACTGCGCGAAATGCGCGTCGCTGAGCGCTGGTTGCCCGTTGGACGGCGGGGCCCCGTCGGTGGTCATGGACCGAGAGTAACACTCGCCGGACGCGATGCAGCCGACCCTCGGGCATCGGGACCTATCAGAGTCGCCTCACCCGGCCGCTGGACGCGGCGATCCGTCCAGCGCTCGTACCGCTCTCAGGAGCGCCTCCATCGCGGGGATGTCCACTCCGAGCCGGCGAGCGCGTCGCACGGGCTCGCTGAACAGGGCGTCCACCTCCAAGGCCGCTCCCGCGCGCAGGTCGACCAGGGTGCTGGTCTGGTAGGCGCCCATGGTCCGGGTACGGGCGACCATCTCATCGGCCCAGGCCGCATCGATCCGCCCCGGGTCGCCATGCGCGGCCAGATCGGCGTTGGCGACGCTGATCACCTCGCGCATGAGCTCATCGACGCGGTTGCTGAGCGCGGGATCACCCATGATGGCATCGGTGGCGATGCCACCCGCGCCAACGGTCACGCTGAGTCCATTGTAGGGGATGTTCCACACCAGCTTGCGCCAACGCGCCTCGCGCAGGCAGGTGCAGCGGTCGTACGCGATGCCGGCCTCGGCGACCAGCGCGACCAGGCGATCGAGCCGGGTCGCATCGTCGCGCAGGTGACCGAGCAGTAGTCGACCATGAGCCTGGTGATGGATGGTGCCGTCATCGCGGCGGCGGATGCAGACATGCGCCATCGCACCGAAAATCTGCTCGGGATCGCACCATGCGGCGATGCGTTCCTCGATGCCGAGGCCGTTGCACATCGCGATCACTTCGGCTCCATCTCCCACCAGGGGCGCCAGGAGCGCGCCGAGCTGGTCGATGGCCGTGGTCTTCACTGCGACCAGAATCCATTCCGGGCGACCGCCGTCCGCGCACTCGGCTGCATCGCGGCATGCCCGGAAGGCGGTTGCGGGTATGCTCAGGGTGGCGCCCGAGCGCGCGCTGGCGATCTCGGGCGTGGCGGTGGTGTCGATCACCAGGCCGTCGCGCGCGACGCGCTGGAAGTCGCGCCGCAGCAGGAAGCGCACGTCATGGCCGGCGAGCACGAACTGCGCGCCATAGAACAGTCCGACCGCTCCGCTGCCGATCACCGCGATGCGCGCCATGGGCGCAGAGTAGGTGATCGGTTGTCGGTGGTTAGTGGTGAGTGGTAGACGGGGTTATCACCACCGCCCGCCACCCACCATCAACCTACCACCATCAATCTATCCGCGTTTCTGCGCCTGCTTCTGCGCCGCCGGAGCGAGCGCGATCTCCCGGCCTTCCTTGGCCGACTGCAGCGCGGCGCGCGTGATCTCGGTCAGCGCCAGCGCCTGGGTCGGCGTGGTGCCGACGCCCGGATCGTTGCCGGCGATCGCGGCGATGAGATCGCGGTACACCAGGGTGGATTGGCGGGTGTCGTCGCGCCACGGCGTGGTGGTGTCGACGAACTTCCAGGGGCCCTTCTCGGTGTGGAAGCAGAAGGGCTGCTCGTCGGTCATGCGGATGCCGCCCTTGGTGCCGAGGATGGTCAGGGTGCGCATCGGCGGGTGGTGCGACATCCACGCCAGGTCGTAGCTGAACGAGCAGCCGTTCTCGGCGCGGGCGAAGATCGAACAGTGCTCCTCGACGTCGAAGGTGGTTCCCGCGGGGAGCTGATGGGGGAAGCCCCTGAAGGTGGTGGCCGAGACCGTGGCGATGCGCGGCCATCCGGTGAGCGACATGGTATTGTCGATGAAGTACTGGCCCATGTCCATGATCACGCCGCCGCCGGCGAGCGTGCTGTCGATGAACCAGCGCGCGTCGGGGATGATGTCGACGCCAGGACGACCGCGGCGGCGATAGAAGCGCATGTCGACGCGATAGATGTCGCCGAGCTCGCCCGCGGCGATGTAGTCGCGGGCGAGGGTGGCGGCGCCGTAGCGGTAACGCGACGAGAAGAACACCACGCGTTTGCCCGAGGCGCGCTCGGCAGCGATGATCGCCCGGTTCTCGTCCGGCGAGAGCGTGCTCGGCTTCTCGCAGGCGACGTGCTTGCCCGCCTGCAGCGCGGCGATGGTCACGGGCGCATGACCCGCGACCGGCGTCGCCACCGTGACCAGATCGATGTCCGCGCGCGCGAGGACCTCGCGATGATCGGTGTGGATGGTCGTCTCGCTCGTGCCGAATTCCTTGGCCCGACGCTCGGCGCGGACGCGGTCGAGGTCGCACACCGCGGCCACCACGATCCCGGCTTCGGCGTAGGCCTTGCCGTGGTCGGGGCTGATGTCGCCGCAGCCGATGATCGCGCCGCGCAGCGGCTTGGTGGCGGAGGTGGAAGAAGTGACTGCGCTCACGACTTGGCTCCCGCGGCCTGAGCCGCGCCGGCGTGGCGGCGGATCAGCGCGATGGTTGTGCGCGCGGCCTCGAGCTCGTTCCCGTCGGTGGGCACGCTCTCGACACCCCAGGGTCCACGGAAGCCGGCGGTCTTGAGCAGGGCGAATGCCGGACGCAGATCGACGCCGGCCTCATCTCCCTGCGCATCGAAGGCGAAGGTCTTGATGTGGGTGGCCGCGGCGCGCGCGCCGCACAGACGCCAGCCGTCGGCCTGACGGCCCTCGGCCCAGTTGTGGGTGTCGAACAGCAGGCCGAGGCCCTCGACCGCATCGAGGATGCGCACCACGTTCTCGGGGACGTTGGATGCGCCCCAGTGGTTCTCCATCAGCACCGACACCCCGCGCGCGCGGGCAAAGGCGATGACGTCGCGGTAGCCGGCGGCGATCTCGGCGAGGACCGCGTCGCTCATCTCTGCGGTCCCACCGGAGTCGATGCGCACGGATTCGGCGCCCAGGAAGGCGGCGATCTCGATCCAGCGATGGGCGCGCGTGCGGTTGGCGGCCTGCTCCGCCTTGTCCGCGCAATACACGTGCGCGCCGTCGACCGCCAGGGTGCCGAAGGGCAGGCCGGCGCTCTTGGCCGCGGCGAGCACGCGCGCGAGGAAGGCCTGATCGGCCGGGGGCTCGATGTGCGAGCGGTCCGGGTTCGCACCATGGGCGAGGGCGTCGGCGCCGGTGGCCTTGAGCGACAGGTGGGCGTTCCACGGGTCGAGCACGGTGCAGCCCATCTCCTTGCAGGTGGTGATGAACGAGAAGATGTCCATCGCCCCGGCTGCGGCGGTGCGGTGGAAGCTGTACGAGCAGATGCCGATGCGCATGGGGGCTCCGGTGATGGTAGTTACCATCGATTGATGGCAGTTGTTATGGGTAGGGCGATACCTCCGAGCATATTATCGATAATTTCCGATTTCATCCTTATTTATTTACCGGAGACGGACACGACTTACCCTTTATTGATATGTTGCGACACCGCCACTTCCGTCCCTTCACCCTGCTGCCGGAAGATCGGGCGTGCTTCACCGTGGTCACCATCGGCTACGAGATCATGGATCCCGCGGTCATCGGCTGGCGGCGCGAGCGGTGGCACTGCTGGCAGCTGATGTACACGATCGCCGGCGGCGGTGTCGGCGACATCGCCGGAACGCCGATGCGCTGCGCGGCGAATTCGGTGTGGTTCATGCCCAAGGATCGCCCGTACGGCTACCAGGTCGACCCGGCGCATGGCACCTGGGAATACCAGTGGATCGAATTCGATGGAGCGATGGTCGCTAGCCTGATGCGCATGCTCGGTCTCGCCGAACGTTCACACGTGCCCGGCTGCGGCGCGGCCGAGCCGCTGATCCGCCAACTGGTGACGATGTTCGCCGAGCGCGGTGACGCCGCGCTGCACGAGGCCGGGGGCGTGCTGATGCAGATCATGGCGGTGATCGAAGCGTGCGCCCGTCGCGGCGACGAGGGGCGTTCACCCGCCGCGCGCATCGACGCGCTGGTCAAGCGCGCGCTCGCCGACCGCCTCGGCGAGGATGTCGACCTCGCCGGTGTCGCCGAACTCGCCGGCGTCAGCCCCCACCACCTGGTGCGCGTCTTCACCAAGCTCAACGGCACTTCCCCGATGAGCTACCTCGCGCACTTGCGGGCCAACCGCGCGAAGATCCTGCTCCAGCGTCCCGAACTCAACATCACCGAGATCGGTCGCGCGGTCGGCTACCCGCGCGTGCCGCACTTCTCGCGCATGTTCAGCCGGGAGACCGGCATGTCGCCGCGGGCGTTCAGACGGGCGATGGGTGTCGCCGACGGGTGACGCCTGGCGCTCCCGGCGACGCGGCGCCTCAGCCGAGCGCGAGCATGGACGTTCCGTGGTCCCGTCGCCGCAACCGTGTCAGCGGGATCGTCAGCAGGGCGATGCCGAAACCGATACCGCACTTCGCCCGCGTCGACGCCTGCGTTTGCGCGAGCGGATCCGGATCCGCGATATCGGCCGCGCCGACGGAGGCGGTCACGTCCCTGAAGGTACTGATCTCGCCGTCGGACACGCGCACGCGCAGGGTGTACACCCCGGGAGCCGAGAACTCCGCCAGCATGGCTACGCTGGCCGCAGCCGCAGCAGGAAGAAAGGAAGCGGTTCCTGGACCACCCACCTGGGACCAGATGCATGAGAGGAGGCCCGGCGCCACGGGCAGTCCATCGTCCTCGGCATCGACCGCCAGGATCGCGCGCAGGGGCGTAACCAGAGGTTCCGGCGTCACTGAGAGGTTCCGGATGCGCGGCGCCTGGTTGAGGCCCAGGTCCGGATCGGCTCCGGGCTTCTCGACGCACAGCATGGTGTCGAAATGTGCCGAGGCGTTGAGCGCGAACACGCCGACCTGGGAGGGCTCGCGTGAGCACGGGACCTCGGCCATCTGCCGGTTGTTCACGAACACCCGCAGCCGGCCGGCGTCCTTGATGCAGCGCAGGTAATAGGCCGACTCGGCTTGGTGCGTGATCCAGACATCATCTGGTCTGGCCGTCGCGGCGGCGGTGGGTGGGATGGTGATCCTGAGCGCGTCCACGCGGACGGCGGGGAAGGTCACCCGGTTCTCGACGCCCTGCTGCACCGCGAAGGTTGTCAGGTTCTTCCACGCGCCGCCGGCGCGGCAGGACAGGACCGCCGTGGGCGGTGCGGTGAAGATGACTCCCTGATGGTCGTTTCTCCCCTCCACGAAGCGGACGGCCAATGCGGAAATCTCCGACTCCGAGCGCAGCGGATAGATCCACTCGGATGGTCCGCCCTGGCGGATGTCCGGTCCGCGTTCGTACGTGTGCGTGAGCGGCACCGTCGCCAGCCGCGTATCCGCGCCCGATCTGCGCTCGGTGACCACCAGGCTGCGGCTGGCGTGGTCGATCGCGACCCGGGTGAAGTTCGCGTCGTCGCGAAAATCCACATAGGTGCCGACGCAGGCGTTCGCAGCGAGGGGGCCATCGGCCGCGATGGACACGTTCCACTCGTATCCTGCAAGACGATCACCCTTGATGGTGCGCGCTTCTCCCGCTCCCGCTCCTGCGACGACGCCGAGTCCACGACCGTCGACCGTCCAGGCGCCGGTGGCGGTGGAGCCGGACAGGGACGCTCCCCAATCCGTGGCCAGGGCATGGGCATCATCGAAGCCGGCGGTGAAGATGATGCTGTCGAACTGCACGCTCGCCCGATCGGTCGCCAGGCCGGTCGACCCGGCATCGAATGGCGAGCGTATGCGTTCGGACGTCAGCCGGATATCATCCAGATGCACGTCAACGAATCCACCATTCTTGATGATCTTGAGCGCATGGAATATCTCGGGGTACCCGGCCACGTCGGGATGCTCGTCCTTGAATCGAAAGGAAGCCGGCAGCGGCTGGGTCGTCGTCTGCGCCGTGCCGCCGATCGTCATCGTCGAGGTCCAGGTCCTGGCCGAGCGGTCGACCAGGATGCGATGGTGGTTTCCGGCATCGACGTACGAGACGTACAGGCCGGCCGACCGCTCGCCGGCTGAGGCGAAGCGGATCCAGGCCTCGAGGAGGAAATGCCGACGCGGCGGCGTGGGCAGGATGCAGGCGGCTGCGTCCGTGGAGTCCTCCTGCGCAAGGGCCTCGCCGCGGATCGCCCAGCGTCCGGACGGTACCTGGTACCTCGCTGGGATGGCGCCATCGGCTTGTCCCGTGAACATCGCGGACCACGACGGCCTGCCGGGATCGGGATGGTACCCCGGCATGTCCGCAGTGGTGGGTCCATCGATCATCAGCTCGTCGCCAGCGAAATAGATGCGGTCGATGCCCTGGCCGCCATCGACGCCGCCGTTGTAATTCGCCTTGTACGAGATCCAGCGTTCGAACCCGTTGAGCGCCGTGAACACGTTGGGCTGCGATGGTCCGGTGACCACGGCGTCAGAAGCGGTGGCGCCGAGATCGAACAGGCCGATGTCGGCGAACTGCGCGGGCTGCCCCCACGAGCTCCACGTTGCCGCGACCGGGGCGTCCTTGTGCACATGCATCGCGATGACGTTGGTCCCCGTACGCAATGCCGCCTTGGCCTGGGCTCCGAGGCTGATCAGGCGGTAGGACCGGTGGTAGTCCGGGTCGCGGTAGATCTCGGCGCCATTGATCGAGACCTCGGCTCCCTCCTCGTGGCGGATGTACAGCGCCAAAGTGCCGGTGGGAACGGTCTCGAGCACGAATTCCCGTCGGATCCAGATGTCGTTGGTTTTCCATCCGGTTCGCAGGCCAGGGATGTCCGCGTTGCGGATCTTCACGGGATGGCCGAAGCCGCCGGATGCCCGATTCCAGGCGCTGTCGTCGAACCCAGGATCCCGCCAGTCCGCCGCCGGCGCGGCGGTGGTGTAGGTCGCGTTCCACGGCGATTTGTCCGCCGCTGGAAGGATGACGCGATAGTCATGGTAGATGCGCTCCGTTGTGCGCTTGAGCACGGGCAGCAGCGACTTCTCGGCATTGGTGATCGCGAGCAGGTCCGTCGCCGAGGCCGAGCCGGTATCGTATCGGCCGGTGCGCGGGTCCATGGCGTTCGCGACGTAGAGCAGGTGGTAGCGTCCATGGTGCTTGAACAGCTCTGGACCCTCGAAGTTCTCCTTGTCGAACCGGTCCCAGCGCCGCTTCTCGCCCCAGAGCATCTGCTGCCACCGCCCGGAATGCTCCCATGGGCTGTCCAGGCGCTCGATCCAGACTTCGGCTCGGCGCTGGTCCTGCGGATAAACGGTTCCGGTGAGGGGATCGCGTTCCTCGGGATTGCGCTTCTTCACGTAGATGAGTGAACCATCGTCATCGACATGGTACTGCGGGTCGATTCCCGCGAAGGGATCGAAGAGCTTCTCGATGAACGGGAAGGGCCCGGTGATCGCCGGCGCGTGGGTATGATAGATCCCATTGTAGAGGATATGGAAGACGCCGTTGATGCAGACCAGATCCGGCGCGTGGACCGCGTTATAGAGCTGGATCGGCGTGATCCCGTGGATCGGCACCTGCGGCAGAGTCACCACCGGATCCGGGTCGATGACGTTGGTCGGCGTCCACTGCTTCAGATCCTCGGAACGGAAGAGCTTGCCACGCGTCCCCGTCCCGATGATGTAATGCGCGCCGTTGTAGCGCATCAGCGAGACATCGAAGGCTTTGGGCAGGATGGGATTGTCCACCGCCTCTGCGGACATCAGCGAGGCACAGATGATCGCGGCGACTTGCCATGCGCGGCAGCCGCTGCGCCGCTGCATCTGCATCCTCATCCCGCTCCCGGAGCGGTTCCGCGCGGGAACATCACGGATTCCTGCTGGCGGCATCTCCATCTCCATCTCCCTGTTCCGGTGATGCCGCTCATGCTAGCGGCTGCTTGTCTGCCGGTGAATGGTCCGGACTCTGAGGAACATGGCTGAGACTATCATCGCGCGCGGGCTGGCCGTCCCGATGGGCTTCGCCGGAAGCTTGCCGCTTGCCGACCGCGGGGTGGTTTCCGCCGGCATCGGCTCGGTCCGGCGGAATCAAAGCGTCGTCTGCGCGGACCCGACGACCCATACCCTGGTCTATTCCGCGGACGGAGCCGGGCTCCTGCTGTTCGGGGGCCATGCGGTCCCGCTGCGGCGCAATGATCTGTGGGTCATCCCCGCCGGGATCGTCTACACGCTGACCTCGCGCAGCCCCGAGTGGAAGCTGATGTGGTTCCATCTCCGCCCCATCGTGCGCTGGACGCACCTCGACGGCGGCCAACCGTATCAGCGCACCGCCGGCCAGGCCAACCGCATGGTGCCGGTGATGGCGGGCTTGATCTCCGAGGCCTCCGCGCTCCAGCAGGATCGCGTGAAGATGGGCAAGCTCTTCGCAGAGATCCTGGTGATCTTCCTCGAGCGGCGTCTCCGACCGGACCGGGACGGCCATGGCGCGGCGCGCGAGCGTCTCGCCGAAGTCTGGGCCGCGGTCGACCATGATCTCTCGCGTCCCTGGACGGTGGCGGACCTGGCATCGCTTTTCGGCGTCTCGGCTCCGCACTTCCATCGGCTGGTGCAGGGACTGCACCGCAGCTCACCGCTCAAGATCGTCACCCAGATGCGGATGGCGCGGGCCCAGGCGTTGCTTTCCGATTCCGATCACCGGCTGGCGACGATCGCCGCCGCGGTCGGGTACGATGATGCCTTCTCGTTCTCCCGGGCGTTCAAGCACTGCACGGGGGTGTCTCCGCGGGCATTCCGGGCCGGCGAAGGCTCCGGCAGGATCCGTCCCGCATCCGCATCCAGGGCGCGTCCCTGAGACCGCGGCCAGCCGACGCGTCTCGAGTCCGAGTACGAGGCGTACCAGATGTGGATCGACGCGGCTATCTGGAGCAGGTCGTGCGCCTGGTCATCTCGGCGCCGCTCCTGCCGATGCCAATCCCGAGATGCGCCTGCGGGAGCTGGACTACGTCCTTGGTACCAGCCGCAGCCGCGATGATTGGCTCCTCGCCACCCGCGACGAGCGCGATGATACCTGGCGCACCTGCGCGCCAATCGCGCGAAGATCCTGCTCCAGCGCCCCGAGCTGAACATCACCGAGATCGGCCGCGCCGTCGGCTATCCCCGCGTGCCGCACGTCTCGCGCATGTTCAGCCGGGAAACCGGCATGTCGCCGCGGGCGTTCAGACGGGCGATGGGGGTGGGCGAGCAGATGCGATGATGAAATCTGATGGAATTTCAGTATTGCGCGCAGCGGTGACCGTGTGCATCTCGATGTCCACTGATGGGCTAGGGGTGAACGAGCTATCGGAAAAAAAGACCTCGCGAAGACGGCTTCGCGAGGTCGGACATGGCAGAGATGGAGTGGCGGCAGGAGACAGCCCGCCCTTAGCAGGCTGTTGAAAAGCAACAGCCTGCTAGCGTTGAAGAAACCCCAGCGCGACCTGCGGTCGCTATTTTGCCGGGGTTTCTTCAACTTCGACTTTTTGTCCAGGGGGCAAAATGCCCCCTTCAACCCCCAGCAGGCTGTTTTTCAACAGCCTGTTAGTTCATCCTCATCAATCCAGGAAGTAGCAGGAGATCGCAGCGGCCGCAAGGCCGCCGAGCGGACCTCCGATGCCGAAGCCGATGAGCGCAGCACCGCTCCTGACCAGCCATTTGCTGACCTTGTCCATGCCCCCGGCGATGTGGACCATTTCTGATTCTGGGATGTTCTTCATGATGGGTTATCCGTGATTGGTGAATGTGAATGTTGGATCCCGACGAATGGGATCAGGATCAAAAGAGCGACGAGCGGTGAGGTTCGATGCACATCCTCTCATTGATCTCCTGCTGATCCTCCCGGGCTTTCGCCATCAGCAGCAGGAAGCCACCGATGAGGATAGGGATGAACAGGAGGCCCCCCTCGACTTTGCTCATGTCTTCATTGGAGATCGTCTTCATTCTGATTCCTTCTGGCGAGGTCTTGCCTCGCCTGGTTGTGGCGCATGGTGATCCCTGTCGGCGCGCCGTGTGCCGGTAGGGTTGTCGATTTGGTGATTTTGTTGGGAATGTTGCATCTATCTCGATGATCGAGTCATGGCAGCGGCGCTTATAGCCCCGCGGCCTTTTTTCCGCGATTGAATACCAGCCACAGCAGGCGTTCGCGGTCGACGGTGATCTCGGCGAGCCCGGTCATCCCAAGCTTGACGCGCGCACCATTGGCGAATCCGGGATGCTCGAGCGCCATGCGCACGACATAGAAGGCGCCGGCCTCGGTGAGCTCGGAGTCGGTGCCGACATGGGTCACGGTCGCCTGCAGCGAACCGAAGCGCTGATAGTCGAAGGCGTCGAGCTTGACTCGTGCGGGCATGCCGGGCTTGATCTGGCCGATGTCGGCGGAGCTGACCAGGGCATCGATGCGATAGCCGCTCTGGTCGACGATGAAGGCGACCGGCTGGCCGGGCTGGATGACCTGGCCAACCTGCACGCGCAGGGTGCTGACGATGCCATCGAAGGGACAGCGGACGTCACATTGGGCCCGGTCGAGGAGCAGGTTGTCCATCGATCGGCGCAGCGAATCGATCTCCGCGGCGCGCCGCGACTGCTGGACTTCGAGTTCCTTGCGGCGGAAATCCATCTGGCGGATCAGGAGATCGAGGTCGGATCGCGAGGTGGTGACGCGGCGCTCGGCCATGAGGACCGAGGCGTCTGAATCCGGTATGCGCGTCTTCTCGAGCTGGCTCTTGGCCGTGCGCAGGGCGAATTCGGCGGAAGCGACCTCGCGCCGCGATACCACCCCGGTCGCGACCAGCCCAGCGAGGCGATCGAAGTGATCCTGATGCTTGGCCACGTCGATCTCGAGCAGCCGCTGCTCGGCCTGCCTGACCTGCTGCTCGAGCTGGTGGCGCTCGCGTTCGCCCCGGAGGGCCTGTTCCGTCTCCGCGATCGATGCGCTGGCCTTAGCCGTCGCTTTCGCCTGCTGGTCGGCCAGTTCATCGAGCAGGGCCGCGCTGCGGCGCAGCTCCTCGCTGTCGGCGTCGACCTGGCGGCGCAGCCGCTCGATGTCGTTGTCCAGGCGCCTGGTGTCCAGGCGCATCAGCACCGCATCCTTGGCGACCGCCTGGCCTTCCGTGACGTCGAGCGAGGCGACCTGTCCGGCGATGGCGACCGTCAGCGCATCGCCGCTGGCGGCATTGAAATCGGTCAAGGGCGACGTGGCCGTCCGTACCCGCGACGTCGTCTTCACCACCAGGTCGATGGAGGTGGCGAAGGCCCAGATCGCGGTCGCTGCCAGCAGCGCGATCAGCACCGTGGCCACGATGCGCAAGATTCTCGGCGACGACGCGAGTACGGTCGAGGCCAGTTCGGTGTCCTTGTCGAGTACGGTCAGATGCATGGCGTGATCACCTCTGGGCGCCGATTTCCCGCGCCGATGAGTTCCGGTTCACATCGCCTGCTGAGCTCGGATTCCTCGTCCAGGTGATCGTCGTCATCATCGGGGATTACCACATAGAGCGCGTCGGGGTCATCCTCAGTGGCCCTCGGGGAAGTGATCGCTTCCTCGGAGGCGTATGCGGGTGCGTACAGGGTTTCGGGTCCGCTGGTCGCCTTGTCGGGCGCAATGCTGGCGGTCGATGGGGGAATCGGCGCGTCTTCGGCCTGTGCGAGCCACAGATCGCGGTAAGCCCCGCCCTTCTTCATGAGGTCGTCGTGAGTGCCGCTTTCAACGACTCCGCCCGTGCCCAACACATGGATCAGGTCCGCTTGCCGGATCGTGCTCAGGCGATGGGCGATGAGGATGCAGGTCCGTCCCCGCAGGGTGGTGCTCAGCGTGTGCTGGATGGCGCGCTCGGTCCGGGTATCGAGGTGGCTGGTGGCTTCATCGAAGATGAACACCTTCGGATTGGCGAGGATCGCGCGGGCGATCGACAGGCGCTGGCGCTGGCCGCCGGACAGGTTCGCTCCGCGTTCGCCGATCATGGTCTGGTAGCGGTCCGGCAGCGATTCGATGAATTCGGCGATCCCCGCCGCCTTCGCAGCCCGAGCGATGCGGGCGAGCGACGCGCGGGGGCGGCCGAGCGCGATGTTGTCGGCGATGGTGCCGTTGAAGATGTGCGCGTCCTGCGAGACGTATCCGATTTTCCGGCGCCAAGAGTCGAATCCGATGTCGCGCAGGTCGGTGCCATCGACCAGGATGCGGCCCTCGGTCGGTTCGTAGTATTTCGCCAGGAGCTTGCACAGGGTCGACTTGCCGCAGCCGCTCTCGCCGACCAGGGCGATGGTCCTGCCGGCGGGTATCACCAAATCCAGGTTCGTCAGCACCGGCTCGCGGTAGCCGTAGCTGAAGCCCACGCGCTCGAAGCGGATCTCGCTGGAGACTCCGGCTGGTTTGGCCTTCACCTTGGCCACGCCGGTGTCCTCGAGTTCGAGGTTGAGGATCTCCCACACGCGATCGAGGGCGATGGCCGCATCTTGGATGCCGATGCTGACGCTCGCGAGGCGTTCCATCGGGCCGTAGAGGTAAGCGCACAATGAATAGAAGAACATCAGCGTCCCGATGGTGATGTGGCCATCGAGCACACGGTGCGCGCCGATGCCGAGCACGGTCAGGGTGCCGGCACCTATCAACAGGGTTGTCGAAACCTGCAGCGACAACCCGAACGTCGCGGTCGAGAGGATCGTTCGGGCGATCTTCACCAGCTTGCTCTCGGTCTTCTCCAGACGCGACTGCTCGCAGCCGAACGCCTTGATCGATTCGATGCCGCCGATGTCCTCGACGAACTGACCCTCGAGATCCGCGCTTTTGACCATGAGGTCTCGCTGCCGGGTCGCGATCGGCTTGCGCATCGCCCAGATTATTCCGAACACAGCTGGGGTGAACGCCAGGCAGGCAAGCGCGAGCGGCCAGTCGGTGGTCAGCATGACGATGGAGGCAATGATCACGGTCAGGCCATCGACGAGCGTGGTAAGCGCCGTCGAGCTGATCAATTGGCGGATCTTCATCGCATCATTGACGCGCGAGAGTATTTCCCCGACGCGCCTGGTCTCGAAGAATTTCATTGGCTGGTGCGCGACGTGGCGGAAATAGCAGGCGATCAACGTCAGATCCACCTTACGCGCAGCATCGGTGAGGAAGTAGCCGCGGATGAACTCAAAAATCGCCTTGAATACGCAGATCATCCCCATGCCGACGAGGGCATAATTCAATGCTCTGCGCTGGTTGTGGACCAGGATGTCGTCCACCAGGTGCTGGACGAAGAACGAGGTGCTCAGGCCCAACGCGGTCAGGACCAGCGCGCAGACCAGTGCGCCGACTAGGATTCCGCGGTGCGGCGATATCAGCTCCAGGACGAACGCCAGCTTGGTCATTCCCCTGGTCTGAGGCTGCAACCTTTGCGGGGTCAACAGCAGCGCATATCCGGTCCACATCGCGATGAATGCATCCTTGCGCTGCTCCACCTGCCCCTGTCCCGGATCGGCGACGATGATCCGGTCCTTCGTGATGCGATGCACAACGACGAAATGTCCTTGACCGGTCTGGTTGACGACATGGCAGATCGCGGGCAACGGTACCTGCGACAGTCCGTCCCAATCGCCCTTGGCCCCGTTGCCCGAGAAGCCGATCCGTTCAGCCCCCTTGAGCAGTCCGAGCAGCGTGGTCCCGGCGCGATCGGTTCCGACGAGTTCGCGGATCCGTCCAATGCCGATCGCCAGACCGTGCTGCTTCGCCACGGTCGCAAGGGCCGCGGCACCGCAATCCGATTGGTCGTGCTGGAGGACGCAGGCGTAGCGCTTCACGGCGACGGTCTCGTCTGGGAGGACAGCCGCCCGATCCATTCCGCGTATCTGCTGAACGGACGATGGGTTGTGCGCTCCTGCCGTTTGCACGCGGCAGTGGTCCCGGTGGGGGCCTGATGATGCAAGCCATCAGCTGATGGAGCCGCCTTCCGAGCGTCGGCTTGGGCTCCGGGGCCTGAACCGTCTGCCACGTCTGGTGCATTTGGAAGGGGCTTCATGTCCTTATTGGACGATCGTCGATTCGCTTTGTGCACCTCCTATTTGCGGTGGCCAGGCTCGACCAGGATCTGTCCATCCGGCGATGCAGGATTGCATATGCGTCTTGCGAGAATGGGTGGCGTCCAGGCGCCTCCGGATCTCGTTCGCTGCTCATCGCTGCGACCTCGATTGCCGATGATCATCGCCCCCGTGCCTTTGATGCCGAGTCCGATCGGGTAGTATCCGGCATGCCGATACAGCAGCAGTCGGACAGCTCATCGGATGGACCGGCGGTGGACGCACCGCACCCGGATCCCGGCGCGATGTTTGCCGGAAACGACGACATCCAGCAGTACCTCGGACTCGTGTACGGGGTCTGCCGACGCGTCCTGCGGCAATCGAGCGACGTCGACGATGCCGTCCAGGAGACGTTCATCAAATTCGCGAGCCGCGGTGATCAGATCCGCACGAACCCATCGAGCTGGCTGCATTCGTGCGCTCACACCACGGCGCTCGACGTGGCGAAGCGGTTGCGCTCCCGCGAACGTCGTCGGCAACCGATCGGTGACGCGGAAGCGACGGCTGGCGGGATCCATGCCAGCGAAGACAGCCGGGTCCGGCACGTGGACGCGTGCCTGGTCGAATTGAGCGACGTGGAGCGTTCGGTGCTGGTCTCGTATTTCTTCGCCGACAAGACCATGGACGCGATCGCTGTCGAAGCGGGACTGTCGAAATCGGCGGTGAAGAAGCGCCTGGACCGTGCGCTGGAGTCCCTCAGGACGAAGCTGCAGCGCCGCGGGGTGATGGTCGCCGGCCTGCTCGGTGCGATGTTGGTTGATCTGCGCGCCGAGCAGGGAGAGGTTCCGGCCGCGCTGGCCAAGAGCGCCGGCGATGCCTACCGTCAAGCGTTGGCGGCGCGTCCGGTCGTGTCCCTGGCGCGGTCATCCGGCATCATCGCGGGTGCCGCAGCGGCTGCGGGCATCATGATCGCGATCGGCGCCGCGTTCGTGCTGAACGGGTCGGTGACGGCAGAGGATCTTGCCTCGCCACTCGTGCCGTCCCGGAGGGAGGTATCCGTTCTACCAGATCCCGTGGCATCGAGGACATCGGCCCGCACCGACGCTTCCGCGGACAGCGGGCTCATCGAGAAGTGGACGAGGATCGGCGGACTGCCGGGATCGATCGGTGCCGATTCCATATCGGCCACCATCGACCCTGAGTTCGTGCCATTGCCAGCAGGTGGAAGCATCGGCGGATTTCATGACGGGAAGTTCACCTTCAGCGACGCGACCATCGGGGTGATGACGAAAACGCGGATCGACGCGGCCTCGACCGCGGTGCAGTTTTCGCTTGAGTTCACCGTCGGCGCGGCAGAGGTCCAGCCCGAATCGCACATGGTGCTCCACCTGAGTCGCCAGGGTCTGGCTCAGGACTTCATCAGCGTCCATTTCGACTCCAGCCTGAAGATGCTGATGTGGTCGTCGCGCGATCATCGCGACGTCGATCCGACTGCGCAGCAGACGGATCTATTCGCCTCCGATGCGCCTGCGGCGCTGCAGGACCCCTTGGATCGGTTGGATCTCGCATCGCGCACCGGACAATGGCAGGGTCCGAGCCCTGATTACCGCATCCGCTGCAGTCGTCTGATGGATGCACCCCCCGGGCGATACCGCGTCGTCATGAGGTCATCGCCCGGCGGGATCGACATCGCCGTCAACGGCGAGGTCCTGTTCACTCGGGAGACGATGGGCCCAGGCGACCTGAATGCCTACGCCTTCGTCTACGCTCCGGTGGGCTGCCCGCCTGGCGTCGCGACGATCGAGCGCATCTCGTTGAACCGGTCTCCGATCCGCTGAGCGGATCGACATCGGGACGGACTTCGCCAGGACAGGACGTCCATCGTTCCGATGGAACGGGCCGAGGCGCTCCGCTCATGGTTGCAGGTTCAGCCTGGCGATCACTCCATCCACGGCTTGGGTACGGACACCACCGACAGAACCTGCCCGCGCATCACGCGCGCGCGCACCTGGCAGAGGATGTAGCCGCGGTGCGGCGCGCGGATCTCCTCGCCGGGGGCATCGATGGCGTCGAAGTCGTGGAGGACACCGATGAGGTCGTTCGGCGCGACCAGGTCGCCGACGTTCACCCGCGGCTCGTAGAGTCCGGCACGGGTCGCGTGGACGTAGCAGCCGTGGTCGGAATTGTCGATGAGGATCTGCTCCTCGCGCCGATAGTGGCGGTTCGGCGGAACGTTGCCGCGCAGCTGGCCGTGCTGAACCGCCGCCGTCAGCACGCCCTGCATGCCCATCGAGACGCCTTCCGGGCAGACCGTGCAGCCCCAGCCGAGTTCGGTGCCGATGGTGATCTTGCCCATGCGCTCCGCGGTGCTGGTCAACAGGCCCGGGGTGTCGTTCTGGTAGACCATGACGAAGCGCGTTCCGAAGCCGCGCGCGGTCTCCTCCATCTTCCGCTGCTGGACCTTGTCGGCGACGTAATGGAAGCTCGACACCAGGGCGAAGTCGAAGGCGTTGGTGGCAGAGTGCAAATCGAGGACGACATGCACGTGTGGAAAGATGCGGGTCTGGATGAAGTCGGCGAAGCGTTCGGTGATCGTGCCTTTGGGGTCGCCCGGAAAGACGCGGTTGAGGTTGGCCCCGTCTTCGGGCGTGTCGCGGGTGCCGGCGGCGAACGCGGCGACGTTCAGCGTTGGGATCATGATGATGCGGCCGCGTACGTCGGCCTGGGTGATGTCCTGCAGCAGGCGCTTGATGCCGACGGGACCCTCGCACTCGTTGCCATGGGTCGAACCGATGGCGACCAGGCCCTGCCCAGGTGTGGCCTCGGGCCCCACGAAGACCGTGACCGGAACCAGGTAGCTACCCCACAGCGTCGGGTGCTCGAAGGACACGAAGTAGTCGCGACGGCCCGGAGAATCGACATCCAGTCCGGTGATCGGGACGATGGCGCGCTTGACGGTGGGATTTGCGGTCTGGGTCGCGCGCGCTGCGGATGGCTGGGTCATGGTGCCTCGTCGGACGGGGTGGACGCATGCGGCTCGGAGCCGATGCGCAGACCACGTTCTAAGCCGATCGAGACGGGAATCCTGCACGGGTGATATGCAATCGTGCACTGACGAGACTCCCGTGGCGGCCGCGGGTAGCACAGCACGATGGTCCCCATCAACGTGACGGCCGGCGGACGGGCTTGGGGTGCCC